>MFOZ01000022.1:3901-18513 GCA_001784055.1 Candidatus Levybacteria bacterium RIFCSPLOWO2_01_FULL_42_15
ATTGTCGTGGATATAGCATCGGTTTTAGAAATTGATAAGCAGTATCGTAGTCTTCAGGAAAAAGTCCAAAGACTCCATGAGGAAAGAAATAAATTTGCCAGAGAAAAAAATGTTAATGCGGGGAGAAAATTAAAGGAGGAACTTGAACAAGAAGAGAAAAAACTCGTTCAATTAGGAAAAAAACTTTCCGAAAAACTTCTTACAATTCCTAATTCTCCTGCAGAAGACGTAAAAGCTGGAAAAGATGAATCGGAAAATGACGTAATAAAAAAACATAAGGAGCCCACAACATTTTCTTTTACCCCAAAAGATCATCTCGACATTGGTGAGTTATTAGATATCATCGATGTTAAACGGGCGGCTAAAGTTTCAGGAACACGATTCGGATACCTTAAAAACGACGCGGTTTTACTAGAGTTTGCTCTTGTTCAGTTGGCGCTAGAGACCCTTCTTAAGGAGGGATTTATTCCCATCGTTCCTCCTGTTCTTATCAAAAGCGACGTTATGAAGGGTTTGGGATATATGGAATATAGCGGAGACGAAGACATGTTTGTTCTTCCCAAAGATGGATTAACATTGGTAGGAACGGCAGAACATGCTCTTGTGCCAATACACAAAGATGAGACATTTCAAAAAAAAGATTTGCCAAAACGCTATGTTGCGTTTTCGTCTGCTTTTCGTCGAGAAGCAGGAAGTTATGGGAGAGACACGCGCGGCATTTTACGCGTGCATCAATTCGACAAAGTAGAAATGGTATCATTTGTTCCAGAAGAGGATACAGATAAAGAACACGACTATTTACTTTCTTTGGAAGAAAAATTATTTCAGATGCTTGAGGTTCCATATCGGGTTGTTAAGATGTGTACAGGCGATTTAGGCTTTCCCGCCGCACGAAAGTACGATATAGAAGCGTGGATGCCGGGGCAAAATACCTATCGTGAAGTGACTTCTGTTTCAACAGTTACCGATTTTCAATCGCGAAGACTGAATATAAAATATCAGAATGGTAACGAGAAAAAATACGCCCATATTTTAAACGGCACGGCATTTGCGATTGGAAGAACGATTATTGCGATACTTGAAAATTATCAAAAAGAAGATGGATCTGTTGTTATTCCGGAAGTTTTACAAAAATACATAGGAAAAAGTATCATAAAATCGCAAAAATAGCTTCGATGATTTCTGTTGTTATTCCAATCTAAATTCCTCATTTTGAAGCAACGAAAAAATCTTGACAAATAGTAAAAAATAATTCACGATTGAGGCACATCTTAAACGCACTGTTCACCCTTTCTGTCCGGGGGTACCCCTCGCAGATAGAAAGTCGCAGTTCGAGGGGAGGTGATATAATCCATGGCAAAGAAAAAAAAGAAGAAGAGATAAATTGGTTCCGACTAAATCGGAGTGCCAATTGATCAATTGGTAATCCCTCGCCAAAAATAAATATTTAGGCGAGGGATTTTTTTGAGTCCCATGTGTGGTAAAATCATTCTATGAAGTTAGGATTTTTAGGAGGCTTTTTCGATTCCAATGAAAAAGAAATCAGAAGGCTTAAGCCAATCGTTGAGAAAATTAACGCGCTTGAAGAAAGCGTAAAAACTCTTAAGGATAAAGATTTTCCCCAGAAAACACAAGAGCTAAAAGAACGCGTTGCAAATGGCGAGTCTTTTAATGTTGTGTTGCCTCAAGCCTTTGCGCTTGCTAGAGAGGCGGCGCTAAGAACCATTGGCCAAAGACCCTTCGACGTGCAGCTTATGGCGGCAACCGTTTTGTCAGAAGGTAAAATAGCGGAACAAAAAACAGGAGAGGGAAAAACGCTTTCTGCGGTCTGCGCTTTATACCTCAATAGCCTTAGCGGAAAAAGCGTTCACTTAGTTACCGTAAACGATTATTTGGCTCGCCGTGATGCGGGATGGATGGGACCGGTGTTTTATTTTCTTGGGATATCTATTGCTTCTATTATCAATGAACAGCAGTTTGTGTTTGATCCGGACTACACCGATCCTAATCCGTTTGATTTTCGCCTCGCGCATCTTCGCCCCATTTCACGAAAAGAAGCGTATCAGAAAGATGTGGTGTATGGGATCAATTCGGAATTCGGGTTTGATTATCTTCGCGACAACATGGCATCCGACGTGTCCCAAATTGTCCAACGGGGACATTTTTTTGCGATTGTTGATGAGGTTGACTCTGTCCTTATTGATGAGGCGCGAACTCCTCATATCATCTCTGCCCCTCAAGAAGAGCCATCGGAAAAGTACTATCAATACGCAAAGCTTGTAGAAAAATTAAGTTCAGATACCGACTACAAAATTGATGAAAAAATGCGGACTGCCCATCTTACGGATCACGGAATTGTAAAAATAGAAAAATTGTTTGGCATCCCCAACATTTACGAGAATGACTTTGATACGGTGTATCATTTGGAAGCGGCGCTTAAAGCAAGGACGCTGTTTCAAAAAGAACGGGATTATATTGTTAAGGACAATCAGGTAATTTTGGTAGACGAGTTTACGGGGCGTCTTATGATGGGAAGAAGGCTCTCCGAAGGATTGCATCAAGCTTTGGAGGCCAAGGAAAGCGTATCAATTCAGAGAGAGTCAAAAACGCTCGCGACGGTATCTCTTCAGAACTATTTCCGCATGTATGAAAAGCTGGGAGGCATGACAGGAACCGCGGTAACAGAAGCAGAGGAGTTCCACAAAATTTATAAACGTGACGTAGTGGCCATTCCTACCCATCGGAATATGGTGCGCGTTGATCATCCGGATTTTGTGTATAAAACAACGCGAGCAAAATTCTCCGCCGTGGTAGGCGCAATTGAAGAAGCAAGTAAAAAAGGACAGCCGGTTCTTGTTGGCACAACCTCTATTGAAAAAAACGAGACTATCGCCAATTTCTTAAAAAGGCGGGGAGTAGCGCATCAGATCCTTAACGCTAAAAATCATGAGAAAGAGGCATCCATTATCGCCCAGGCGGGAGAAAAAGGAGCGGTAACGGTTGCAACCAATATGGCGGGACGAGGTGTTGATATTGTGCTGGGAGGAGACAGTCCAAAATATGAGGACGGGCGGGAGATGCGCGGAACACGTAAGTGGGAGGAATGGGAAAAGGGACATAACGAAGTGGTTGATTTGGGCGGCCTTTTTGTCATAGGAACAGAGCGGCACGAATCCAGAAGAATCGATAACCAGCTGCGCGGGAGATCCGGCAGGCAAGGAGATCCGGGAATGTCGCGTTTTTTTGTATCGCTTGAGGATGATATTATGCGGCTTTTTGGGGGAGAGACTATATCAAATCTTATGACCCGTTTTAATATGCCGGAAGATGTTCCTCTTGAGCATGCGTTGGTTTCCCGCGCCATAGAGCAGGCGCAAGTAAAGGTTGAGGGGTTTCATTTTGACACACGAAAGCATTTGGTTGAGTATGATGATGTTTCAAGCAAACAGCGGGAGATTATTTACAAGAGAAGACGCGAGCTTATTGAGGGATTTGAAGAAAAGAAAGAACACTTGAAAGAAGAAATTATTGGAAAAATACAAGATACAATATCAAAAATTGTTTCAATAGCTTCAGAAGCAATACACGATATCTCTTTCTCAACAAACGAGAAGATCGCTCAAGATTTTTCTGTGATTATTCCATTTGATGATCTATCCAGAAATCATTTGATAAAACAACTTGAACAGATGGCTGACTTTGAGCAAAAAAAAGAATTCTTGCAAAAAATAGCCTTGGATATTTATAACCAAAGAGAAAAAGAATTCGGGCAGGAGGCAATGCGGGAGTTGGAGCGATTTGCAATGCTTTCCGCAATTGATATGTTATGGATGGATCACTTGGATGCGCTGGAAAATCTGCGTCTTGGGATTGGGTTGCGGGCGTATGGTCAAAGAATGCCGCTTGTTGAATACAAAAACGAAGCGTTTGCAATGTTTGAGATGTTAATTCAGGGAATAGATGACACTATTGTTCATAGAATTTATAAATTCCACATGCAAAAACCGCCCCACGCAGAAGCTCCCAAAACCATGATTACGAAACCGGCAGGACAAGATAATTCGTCTGTTTCTCAACAGCAGCCGGTAAAAAATACAAAAACCGGCCGCAACGACCCCTGTCCATGTGGTAGTGGTAAGAAATACAAGCGATGCCACTATCCTAATTGACATCGTGCAGTCCTAAGCGAAGTCGAAGAACAAAGTATCATTGTCAGAATATTCCCTAAGTGCTCTATATAAATCACCTCTTAGCTTCAGGCGCATAGTTTTTGTTCAAATTTATCAGCGTTAGGGTTCTGACCATGTGTTTTAAAACTGTGGTACTATATATAATATATGATTCTGCCCGATGATCAAGTAAAAACTCTCCTTTTGCAATCTGGTCTTGTGACAGAAAAAGCCCTTGAAGATCTTCTTGTGTTTGCGGCCAATTCGCGAATTTCACTTCAAGAAGCAGCCATTGAAAAAGACGCGGTCTCTGATGAGCAACTTGGTCGTCTTATTGCAGATCTCCTCAAGCTACCGTTTGCTGTTCTTTCTAAAGTGACTATTCCTGAAACAGTCTTTCGTATCGTTCCGGAAAGAATAGCTCGAAAATATAAGGTAATCTCGTTTGCAAAAGAAAACGATGGAATAAAACTTGCTATGGCAAATCCCTCACAAAGCATGATTCAAGAAATGGTTGGCAAGAAAACATGGCAAAAAGTTATGCCCTACTTTGCCACCGAACGGGATATTGAAAATGCGCTTCAGATGTATCGGAAAGATTTGAAACAGACATTCGATGAGTTACTCCAGCAAGAAATTACTTCGACTACGCTTGCAGATGATGCACCAATTGTAAAAATTGTTGATTTACTGATTACCTATGCATATCGGGATAAAGCATCGGATATCCACATTGAGCCGGAAGAAGATAATTTGCTGATTCGTTTCCGAATAGATGGTATTTTGCACGATGTTTTGTATTTAGATAAAAAATTCCATGATAGGATTGTTGCCAGAGTTAAAGTGTTGTCCCGTCTTCGTACAGATGAACACTTAAGCGCTCAAGATGGAAAAATACGCATAATTGTTGATGATGAAAATCTTGACTTGCGTGTTTCGATTATCCCTATTATCGAAGGAGAAAAAATTGTTCTTCGGCTTCTTTCTTCTCGATTTCGACAATTTTCGTTTTTGGATTTGGGAATGAATCAAAAAGATTTACAAAAAGCAAACAGTGCCATTAATAAAACATATGGCATGATTCTTTCAACCGGTCCGACGGGATCGGGAAAAACGACTTCCATCTATGCAATTCTAAAAATTCTCAATACACGGGAAAAAAATATCACTACAATAGAAGATCCAGTTGAGTACCGTATTAAAGGGGTTAATCAAATCCAGGTAAATCAAAAAACCAACCTCACTTTCGCTAATGGACTAAGAAGTATATTGCGACAGGATCCAAATGTTATTTTTGTTGGAGAAATTAGAGATAACGAAACAGCCGGAATAGCTGTTAATGCAGCGCTCACCGGGCATTTGGTTGTATCAACGCTCCATACAAACGATGCAGCAACGGCGCTTCCTCGGTTTATTGATATGAAAGTTGAACCATTTTTAGTTGCCTCAACGGTTAATGTGATTATTGCGCAGCGCTTAGTCAGGAAAATCTGTGAATATTGCAAGGTTCCGTCATCTATTAATCGGGCTAATATTCTCAAAAATATTCCTCCAGAAATTCTTCAAAAACACTTCGGAGAGCAGGAAAATATTCAGGCGCATGAAGGAAAAGGGTGTAAAGCTTGCCACTTTACAGGATATCAGGGAAGAGTGGGTATATTTGAGGTATTAGAAATGTCCGAGAAGATAAAAAAGCTCATCGTGGAGAAGAATGACTCGGATGTAATTACTAAAGAAGCAGTGGCCCTGGGAATGACAACGATGGTTAACGATGGACTGGAAAAAGTGACAAAGGGCATAACAACCATAGAAGAAGTACTTCGTGTAACTAAAGTGGAGATGCTATAAAATGAACACAAAACGACTTACTCTTTCCAGCAGCGATAAATTAAGCTTTATTAGTAATCTTTCCACAATGATTAATGCGGGAATTCCCATACTTGAAGCAATTGATTCACTTTTAGAGGAATCAAAGGAGAATACAAAAAAGATGTTGGAGATAATACGTGAAGACTTAATCCAAGGAAAAAGAGTCTATGCGTCTTTATCAAAATTCCCTGAGATTTTTGATAAGGTTACGGTAAATATCATTCGCGCATCAGAAGAAGCAGGGACGCTTGATATAGTGCTAAAAGATGTGAAAGAGGAAACGAAAAAAGAAATAGAGTTTACCGACAAAATTAAATCAGCTATTACCTATCCGCTGCTTATTGTTGTTATTTTTTTTGGAGTGTTGCTTCTTATCCTTACGGTAGTTATTCCCAAGATCGCAACGGTGTTTGAACGGCTTAACATTGTATTGCCATTGCCGACAAAAATTTTGATATTTCTCTCAAAACTGCTTCTCACCTATACGATTCCCGTTATAGCCATAGTAGCTGGAATTACAATCGGGATGATTTTTTTATACAGACTACAGAGAGAGTGGATACTTAAGGCTATTTATAGTTTGCCTTTGATCTGCAAGCTTGTCAAAGAAATTGATTTGAGCCGTTTCTCCCGAAGTATGTATTTATTACTTACTTCTGGAATCACTATTACGTCAGCTTTAGAATTAACAGAGGGGGTGGTGATGCGCCATGATATAGCTATGTCAATATCTCTTGCGAAAGAAAAGGTTTTAGCGGGAAAAGAGTTATCTGAGGGATTTAAGGTAAAGAGGGAAATTTTTCCTAGTATTATGATCAAAATTATTCAGGCGGGCGAACAAACAGGGACGCTTGATAAATCGATGCAAGATATTTCTGAGCACTTAAACTATGAAGTAGAGAACACCCTTAAAACCCTTACCACCGTTTTGGAGCCACTAATTCTTGTTGTAGTTGGGATTTTAGTTGGAGGCATGATGCTTTCAATTCTTGCTCCCATCTATGGCATTATTGGTCAGGTGGGAGGAAGATAGGAGTGAGAAGCATAGCTCGTTCTCAAAAAGGAGCTACATTTATTGAGATATTACTTGTAGCAGCAATCGGGGCAGTTTTATTTGGATTCGTTGTCGTTAATTTGTTCAAAGTGCAACATACAACTGCGGTGGGAAGTATAGTAAATACGCTTCTTGCCGATATAAAAAACCAGCAAATTAAGGCAATGGCTGGAGCAACCGAGGGGCGCGTCAGCTCAGATAGTTACGGAATTTATTTCCAAGCAACTAAATATATTCTTTTTCATGGAACAGTATTTAACCCCAATGATAGTGCTAATCTTACGATAAATCTCGACCCGAATCTTTCTGTTGCTACTACTTTTTCAAACAATACGCTTATTTTTTTACAGAAAAGTGGAGAAGTGAGTGGATTTGCTTCCGGTCAAAATACTGTTAGTATTCAAAATACCGCGGGGAATGAACAAAAAACAATGATCGTCAACCGGTATGGAGTGATAATAAGTATTAATTAATCTTCATGAGGTTTGCAATGGTGAAGCTAATGAGACAAATTCGGGGGCAGTCACTGATTGAGCTTTTGGTGACAATTGCTTTAGTATCTATTCTTTTGCCGGCACTGCTTACCGGGTTTTTCTCATCAAGAATGAATCGAGCCCAGCAAAATCAGCGTTTACAAGCAGAAGGATATCTAAAAGAAGCACAGGAGGCGCTACGAAGCATCAGGGAAAAAGATTGGACAACGCTTGCAGTCAACGGGACATACCATCCTATTGTATCCGGATCCAGTTGGGCACTTGCCTCGGGGGAAGAGCAATTAAATAACGGTGCGTTAATCCGACAAATTATTATTAGTGATGTATTTCGAGATGTAAATGGAACAATTGTTTCAAGCGGAGGTACAATCGATCCGTCTACAAAAAAAATTGTGATATCTGCTTCATGGACAAGTCCAATTGCCTACGCCGTTTCATCAGCTCTTTATGTAACCCGATATGCAAATAAAGTTTATCTGGAGACTACTCAAGCGGATTTTCAAGCTGGTACAAAAAGTGGAGTTACCGTGACAAATACTTCCGGAGGAGAAGTAACATTGGGTGCTGGGGGTGGTGGAGATTGGTGTTCTCCAAGTTCTTCGATCCTTGAACAGCTAGATTTGCCAAAAAGTGGCAAGGCTACCTCAGTGGTTGCTATTTTTGGTGAAGCTTTTGCGGGAACCGGTGAAAATTCATCGGGAGAGTCATTTGCTGACATTTTTATAGCAGATACTAACCCTCCAGATGCCTCTATTTACGGAACAATTGATGGTTACAAAACTAATGATATTTTTGGCGAAGCAGATTACGGTTATATTGCAACTGATAATAATCACAAAGAAGTAATTATTCTTAGGACATCAAGTCTGCCATTAATAGAATATGGTTATTTTAACTCGCCTGGTAATGAATTTGGCGAAAGTGTTTTTGTTGCAAATAATGTTGGATATGTTGTGGTAAAAAATAAACTATACAATTTCGATCTCTCAAGTAAATCTGGTTCTCGTCCTATTTTAGATTCAAACGGCGTAACATTAAGCAAAGAAGGAACATCAGTATATATTATTGGCAGTTATGCATATGTCTCTATTAAAGGAAGCAATGATGTGCAGTTGGACATTATTGATATCAGCAATCCATCTAATATGGTTAAGGTGGGAAGTGCAGATGTAAATAATCAATCAGCTCAGGATGTGTTTGTAAATCAAACGGGAACTCGAGCATATATAGTTACTAATGCTACGTCACCAGATGAAAAAGAGTTTCATATTGTAAATATAGAAAATAAAAATAGTCCTGTAAAAATAGGATCTGGTTACTATACAAATGGCATGAGTCCGGAAGCTGTTGAGGTTGTTCCTGGAAATAAAGCTATTGTTGTTGGTCAAGGTGGAGAAGAGTATCAAGTAGTAAATATTTCAAATGAATTATCTCTTGTACGATGTGGAGGTTTACAGATCGATTCTGGAATTTTTGATAGTGCCTCATTTTTAGAGCCGGATAACGATGCATATAGCTATATTGTTACGGGGGACGCATCCTCTGAATTTAAAATTATTGAAGGAGGACCTGGGGAGCAACTTGCTTTAACCGGAACTTTTGAATCGCAAACATTCGACGCCAGCTCAGAAGCTGCTTTTAATAGATTTGCTATAAATGTTGCGAAACCATCTTTAACAGATATTACTTTTCAAATAGCCATAGCCCACGCAGTTTCGGGTTCCTGCAGCGGGGTTTCCTACGCATTTGTAGGTCCCGACGGAACTGCAAATACTAAATTTGCAACGGGAAGTGCCATCCCGTTGAGCGTTGATAATATTGGTTTTGAAAATCCCGGTCGATGCATGCGATATAAAGCATTTCTTGATACAACAGATCAGGATCAATCACCGGTTCTTTACGATATAAATTTTAACTATTCACCATGAAGAAAAAAAACTGGACAAGCGGTTTTACTATTGTAGAACTGCTTCTTTACATGGGTATTTTTGCGATACTATTGATTGTATTGTTTCAAATATTTACTTCCATTATTGATGTTCAGCTTGAGTCTGGGGCAACCGCAAGCGTTGCTCAAGACGGAAGATTTTTGCTGGTTAGATTGGCTTATGATATCTCACAAGCGCAGGCAGTAACAAACCCATCCTCTTTGGGTGCTCAAGCATCCTCATTGCAGGTAACTATAAATGGAACAACGCTTACCTATAGCGTTACGGATGGGATTCTTAATCTGACTAATGGGAGTACCAACATAACTAACGCACTTACAAGTATCGATACTACGATTTCTAACCTTCGTTTTACCCGTTTAGGGAATCCTGCGGGGAAAGATACCGTTCAGGTTGCATTTACTCTTAGGAGTAGAACAGTAAAACAGGGTGGAACAGAATCGCAGGTATTTCAAACTACCGTAGGATTGAGGTAGAACAATATGAAGCAAAGAGGACAAGCTTTAGTAACTATGTTATTTTTTATGGTAATTGGCATTACTGTTACATTTGCTGCCACAATTATTCTTTTGGTAAATGCGACAGCAGGAAGCGAAGTAGAACAAGGAGAAATAGTATACGAAGCAGCAGAAAGTGGCATAGAAAATGCCCTGCTTCGTCTTATTCGCAGCCCCAGTTACTCTGGAGAGACACTTTCTGTTGGAGGTGCAACAGTAGTCGTTCAAGTTGTTAACGGAGTAATTACTGCAACGGCAACAACAAATAACTCAATAAGGAAAATACAAGCTCAAACAGTGTATAATAACAATGTCCTAGTAATTTCTTCGTGGAAGGAGATATAAAAATGCAAGAAGGAAAAAAAACAGTAGCAGTACTGTATATTGA
The DNA here is from genome assembly GCA_001784055.1 of Candidatus Levybacteria bacterium RIFCSPLOWO2_01_FULL_42_15. Taxonomy (GTDB): domain Bacteria; phylum Patescibacteriota; class Microgenomatia; order Levybacterales; family UBA12049; genus 2-01-FULL-42-15. The sequence continues at coordinate 14,322 of MFOZ01000022.1, forward strand.
GCCAACACAAGCATATCTATATGGAAGCAATATTACCAATTATCTTCTTCTTAAGTTCCCGCCGGATGTGGTAAGTGATCAAGAGATTGTAGATTTAGAAAATTTTTCTAAGCTTTTCTGGGAATTTTTTCAACAACATCAAGTTACCCCTTCACATATACTGATTCTATTGTCAACAGGACTCACTTTTGAAAAAGAATTTCCCGACACCCTTTCTTCTATTGATGTTGATAAAGATATTAAGGAATTTATTGATACAGTACCTTTTGATGAAATCGTGAGTAATATATATAAACTGAATAAAAAAGAAAAGGTAGTTGCGATAAATAAGAAGTTGTGTGACGAAATTTTATCAATTTTAGGAAAATTGCAGTTTCAAGTTATTGCATTTGTTCCAGAATCGATTGCCCATGAGGTGGTTAGTGAACTTGCAAATAATCTTGATTTGAGTGTTCTCTTGAGTAACGCGGATTATTTAAAACAATATTCACTTTTAAAAACAGAGAATACGGAGATGTATAAGACTACTGGTAAGAAAAAAACAGAGAAGAAACGATTAATATTTCTTGGGGGCGTCTTTTTTATTTTACTTGCGATTCTCATGGTGCTTCTTATTGGTAATGTGCCTTCAAATCTAAGGCAATGAAAAGCTATAAGGTATTTTAAGCACAAAAATGGCTATTGACAAGAGGATTTTTTATGTGTTACGGTAATATATATACATGAACTGCCCAACTTCTGTAAAAAAACAACGTGGGTTTACTCTTATTGAACTTTTAGTTGTTATTGGAATTTTAGCAATACTTCTTTCAATTGTTTTAATTGCTATTAATCCTGCAAGGCAATTCGGGCAAGCAAATAATACCAAGAGAAGAAGTGATACCACGGCAATTCTTAATGCAATAGGAGCTTATGCGGCCGATAACAAAGGAAATTTGCCATCAGGCATTCCAGCCACAGCAGCAACTATCACCGATGGTACAGGAGGAGCTAATGTTTGTTCAGCCTTGATGCCTACTTATATTTCTGCTCTCCCCGCAGACCCAGCAGTGAATAATGGGGTAGCTATAACGACTTGTACTTCGTATAGCGCAGGATACACAGTTGTTAAAGATGCAAATAACAGGGTAACTGTTGCTGCTCCAAGTGCGGAAAATAGCGAAACGATTTCAGTAACTCGCTAACCCCATTCAAAGGGAATCATGAAAAAGCACAAAAACTCAAGAAAGGTTTCTCATGGAAAACCTCATATGGATTCCGCTCGTTCAGTCCTTTCGCTTCTTATTGTTTTGATTGCATTTTCTCTGTTTCTTCTCTTTAAAGAATATCAACAGCAAATTTTTATTTCCCAATCATTTAATCTTTTCATAGTGCTTACTACCATCTGCATGGGACTCTTAGTCCTTCTTCTTTTTCTCATTAATTCGGGCAAAGCAAAAAGATAAATCATCTCCCAGAGAAACTTATTAAAAGTTTTAGATTTGACAGCAAAAAGGAAATATCGCTATTATCAAGAAGATGTATAGTACGTCCAGGCATTTTACCCGTCTTCATAAAAAATGGACTTCACGGCACCGTACTCTTAAGGAAGCACTCTGGCGTAAGCACAAAGAATCGCTACAGTGGGCTTCCTCAAAAATTCCTAAAGAAAAGCTCGTTGCCGGGTCATTAGGGCTCCTGCTTCTTGCCGCGCCTTCGCACTTTTCTCTTCCTACCCCTCGCCTTGGGATTCCCGCTCAAAGCATTGCGCAAGAGCTTGATACAAAAATCCGCCTTATGCTATCTCTTAAAAACAAGGTTCCTCAGGATGTTCGGCCCTTGACTGATGCGGAAGAACAAGAAGTTGGAGAGGTCTTATCAAGAGAGTTTGGGTTTCGGGTGATAACGCAACTGAAAGGGATACGCTTGAACAGAAGCTATGGGTATATTGGGCAAGAACAACACCTAGCGCGGTTTCCGGGAGATGGGATACCTATCCATTTTGACAGCGAGGAGCAAGCTCGTCTCTACGGAAAATACGGCATAGCGCCCGGGCTTGGCGCATGGGGGTATTTTGCCCCGTCCTATGGAGCTCTTACCCAACAAGATAAAGAGAGAGAAAGGTACTATATTGCCGTCCAAACGTTTTTGGCTCCAGGGTATAATGAGCATGTAGCAGAATACCGAGATTTTTTTAAATATAGAAAGATGTTGGTGGTGAATCCTCAAAACGGAAAAGCGATCGTTGCGGCAGTTGCCGATGCGGGTCCTGCGCAATGGACAGGGAAACACCTAGGAGGATCTCCGGAGGTAATGGGCTATCTGGAGCGTTATGACGGCTCCCAGAAGGGATCCGTACTCTATTTCTTTATAGATGATCCACAGGATAGTATACCGTTAGGTCCGATTGAGGTACAATAATAGCATGGGTAAGCATTTTTATAGTCATCTTATCGAAACGTCTGTATTAAGTCTTGAACTCGGAGATATGCATCTTAGTCGACAGGAGCGGTTAGATCTCATCGCGTTGGTTGAATCCAATCTTCACCACGTCATTCTGGATGCGATTTTATCAGAACTTCCGGAAGAAGATAAAAAAACGTTTTTGCTCCATATTGCGCACGATGATCACGATACAACATGGGAATTCTTAAAAAATAAGATTGAAAATATTGAGGAAAAAATTAAAAAGACCGCGCAAGAGCTTAAAAAAGAACTGCATCGGGATATAAAAGAGGCAAGAGGGCGTTCTTAAGATCAATCACGTCCTTATCGCTTTTCTTTTTTATTGCGCTCACCAATTGTTTTTAGCTTATCCGAAATTGCTCTTTCAATATCAACTCCCGCAACGGTTGCAAGCTGTAGTGTGGTAAGAATCACATCTGCAAACTCTTGATACATGTTTCTTTTGTCAAAGTGCTCAAGCTTGGCTCTTCTTTGGAGTTTGAGAATCCCCAAAATGTCATTACACAGCTCTCCTACTTCTTCATTTAATTTTACTGTTTTTGTCAAAATTTCTTTTTCGGCAGGCGTATACAACTTATATCGAGGATTTGTTTGTTCATTAAGAATCCTAGCTTTCTCCTGGAGATTTTTTAAGTTCATCAGCTACAGTATATCAACAGTTGCTTTTAGTTTGCAATCAGCTCTACAATAGTCAAAGTGAGAGAATACACAAAGAAAGCAGCACTTCTTCGTAAACTTTGTCTTGTTACAACCTCCGCGGCAGGATCAGGGCATCCTACCTCTTGTATGTCTTGCGCGGATCTTGTCGCGGTTCTTTTTGACCGCTTTTTCCGCTACGATATTGCAAGTCCTGATGATGCCAACAATGATAGATTCATTCTTTCCAAAGGGCACGTAGCTCCTCTTTTGTACGCAGCATATGCGCTAAGTGGAGCTTTTCCTGTGGAAGATCTTACAACACTTCGTACGATCTCAAGTCCTCTGGAAGGGCATCCAACACCGGAATTTCGCTACGCCGAGGCGGCAACGGGCTCTCTTGGTCAGGGACTCTCCGTTGGCGCGGGGATGGCTCTTTTTGCGAAAAAACAAATTCTTCCTTACAAAACATTTGTGTTGTTGGGGGACGGAGAAATGGCAGAAGGGAGTATCTGGGAAACATGTAATTTTGCTGCGTACTATGCGTTGGATAATCTTATCGCAATGATCGACGTAAACAGATTAGGCCAGAGTCAAGAAACCATGTTTGGGCATCGAATCGAGGAACATGTTCAGAGAATTTCCTCTTTTGGATGGGAAGTTGTTGCAATTGACGGACATAACGTTGAGGAAATAGAACGGGCGTTTTCTCTTGCGATTGCCAACAAATCGAAAAAACCATTCGCAATTGTTGCAAAAACCAAAAAAGGAAAAGGCGTGCCGTTTTTGGAGGATAAAGAAGGATGGCATGGAAAAGCATTAAAACAAGAGGAGCTTGTCAAGGCGCTAGAGGAGTTGGGAGAGGTGGATGAAAAATTGCGATTCGTCCTTGCGAGTTCTGCCACTCTGATTCGGGGTCCTGTCAGTTCAGAATCTATCGCGGGTCCTGCCACTTTACTTCGGGGTCCTGTCAGTCGTTTCCCTCCCGTCTTCGCTAAAGCTTCGGCGGGCAGGCCCGCCAGCGCTGCCTTGCCCCTCGAAGCGAAGCGGAGTGGGGTCGGGAGCCCTTCCACGACTGCCACCCCTCCCTCGCGCCTGCCCCGCTCAGCGG
>MFOZ01000022.1:18547-27594 GCA_001784055.1 Candidatus Levybacteria bacterium RIFCSPLOWO2_01_FULL_42_15
TCGTTATAGACTCGGAGAAGAAATAGCAACTCGTGAAGTTTACGGAGAAGTTTTAGCTCAAATCGCAGATAAAAATCCTCTTATTTACGCATTGGATGGCGATGTTAAAAACTCAACCTTCTCACAGGATTTTAAGAAGGAGTTTCCGGATCGCTTTATAGAATGCTTTATTGCAGAGCAGAACATGGTAGGAGTTGGGTTAGGATTTGCCAAGCGGGGAGCTATCCCATTTATATCTTCGTTTGCCGCGTTTTTAACCCGTGCGTTTGATCAAATTCGCATGGCGTCACTTTCAAAAGCAGATATCAAGTTTGTGGGATCCCACGCAGGGGTTTCGATTGGAGAGGACGGACCGTCTCAAATGGGACTTGAGGATATTGCGATGTTCAGAACTATTCCCCATTCCGTTGTGGTCCATCCGTGTGACGTTGTAAGCACCGCAAAACTTCTTCCTTTAATCGCATCGCATAGGGGAATTTCATATCTGCGCACCCTGCGGCCCAAAACTCCTGTTTTATATTCGGAAAATGATACGTTTGAAATTGGGGGCTCAAAAGTTCTTAAAAAGTCTTCTTCGGACATTCTTACCGTTGTTGCGTGCGGGATTACCGTGTTTGAAGCGTTAAAAGCGCATGAAATTCTTAAGAAGAAAACCATTTTAATTCGGGTCGTTGATCTGTATTCCATAAAACCTCTAGATAAAAAAACGCTTAAGGACTGTCTTAAAGAAACAAAAGAAAACCGCATTATCACCGTGGAGGATCATTTTATTGACGGAGGAATGGGGGACGCAGTTGCGGCTTTTGCGTCTGAACACGGAGGGCGCGTGCATAAGATGGGGGTAAAAGAAATTTCCCATTCCGGGATCAAAGATGAGCTTTTAAGACGAGCAGAGATAGACGCGGATTCTATTGTATCTACCGTTTTATCCTTGGTTGATCCTTCGACTGTCGCTCAGGGTTGACAAAGAAAGCGTAAAAAATTACAATTTAGATATGTCAAAGCCGCTTACCATTGAGGATATAGACGATTCGGTATCCTCAAGAGTATACACGCAGGATTATTCCAAAAAACAAACACTTGAAGGAGTGCGAATCATTGAACTCAAAAATCACGTAGCAGAAGACGGCGATTTTAGTGAACTCCTGCGCTTTAGCGAGAGCGGGGTGGTAGAAGGAGTTTTGGGATTTAAGATAGCACAGATCAACAGGAGCAGAATGCTCCCTCATGCGGTAAAAGCATGGCATCTTCACCTCATTCAGGATGAAATGTGGTATGTTGTGCCTTCTCAAAGATTGACTGTGGGGCTTTGGGATATCCGCAAAACTTCTTCCACAAAAGGGAAAAGTATAAAAATAGTATTAGGAGGAGGGTTGTCGCAACTTCTCTATATCCCAAGAGGGATTGCGCATGGGTGCGTAAATTATAATGATTGCGAAAATGACTTATTTTATTTTGTGAGTGAGGTTTTTAATGTGCAAAATCCTGATGAGAAGAGACTTGCGTGGGATGCTCTAGGAGCCACCTTTTGGAATCCTCCCAACGAATAACCTTTTTGCTTGCAAATAAAAACACTATTACCTACAATGACATCATGCAAAAGCTGGATGTCCTTCAAGAAGAAGTATGGAATATAAAACGGATTATCCTTGCTTTTGTAGGGGGAATTACGCTTCTTGGGGGAGGAGGGCTTGTTCTAAAAACGTTTGTTATTGATCAGTATTTGGAAAAAAAACAGGATCAATCTGTTCGTTCAAACCAGCCTCAATCGGTACTTGGAACAGAATCCAACATAGAGCCTCAAGATGAAGTCAGCCCGTCTCTTCCTAAGCAAATTCCTTCTCAAGAAGAATTAAAAGAAAAACTGGAAGGAATCAAAAACCAAGTAGGAAAACTGACACTTGAAGATATCGCGTCTTCTTCTCCTCAGCTTCAGAAAGTGGTAAACGACTTAAAAACGCTTCAAGAGTATCCGCAAAATCAACTAAGAGATGCATGTGTAAAAGTGTGTAGTTCGTTATGAAGATAATTACGCGATTTTTCAAACGCCTTGGACCAGGTTTTATTACGGGCGCATCAGACGATGATCCTTCCGGAATAGCAACGTATGCCCAGACAGGAGCTTTGTTTGGATTTTCTCAAACGTGGACATCGTTATTTTCGTTTCCCTTTATGGCCGCAGTGCAGACAATGTGCGGGCGTGTCGGTCTGGTTACCGGCAAAGGACTTGCCGGAGTTATTAAACAGCACTATTCCAAAAAGATTCTCTACCCTGTTGTTCTTTTAGTTTTGTTTGCCAATACAATCAATATTGGCACTGATCTTGGGGCGATTGGTGCGTCTTTGCAGCTTCTCTTTGGGTTTCCATATCTGGCGTCGGTAATAGCGGTTGTGATTATTATTCTGGCTCTTGAGCTTTTTATTTCATACAAAACATATTTTTACTATCTCAAGTTCTTAGCCTTTGCGCTTTTTGCCTATATAGCAGTTGTTTTTTTTATTGATGTTGACTGGGTGCTTGTTTTCAAATCAACGATTATTCCTCATATTGAGTTCACGAAAGATTATCTGTTCAACATTGTTGCGGTATTAGGAACTACGATTTCTCCCTATCTTTTTTTCTGGCAGGCATCTGAGGAGGTTGAAGAAGAAGTTGTGCATCATAAACTGCGGCAGATGGGAGCTGGGTTGCCGCAGGTTAACACCAAGGACATATCAAGACTCACGACGGATACAGTTATTGGTATGTTTTTTTCAAATATCGTTATGTTTTTTATCATTATTGCAGCAGGAGCAACGCTCTTTCCGGCAAAAATCCGATACCTTACAAGCGCTCAAGAAGCAGCGGGGTCTCTTGCTCCCCTTGCGGGAATATATGCTTCATCGCTTTTTGCTCTTGGCATCATCGGGACGGGACTTTTAGCGGTACCCATTCTTGCCGGTTCTGCTTCTTACGCTGTTTCCGAAGCTTTAGGTTGGAAAGAAGGGCTATATCGAAAAGTAACGCAGGCGGGAGGGTTTTATTCGATTATCGTGATAGCAACACTGATTGGCATGGGTATTAATTTTATTGGATTTAATCCCATGAGCGCGTTATACTACACTGCTGTTATCAATGGGATTGTTGCCGTTCCTCTTCTTATAATGATTTTTCACATAACAAACAATAAAAAAATTATGGGAGATCACACAAACAATAAACGGCTGAATATTCTTGGAATAGGGATAATCATTGTTATGAGTATTGGTGCGCTTGCGCTTGCTTTTACTTTTTTTATGTAGGTTTTTACTATGGAAGAACTTCGATCCCGTTTTTTAACGTTATTGTCAAAGCTTAAGGTAGAGGAAAAGCAAAAGGAGATTCGTGAGCTTGAGGAACAAGCGCTAGTCCCTGCTTTTTGGAAAGATCATAAGAAAGCGGCAGAACAAATGAAGACATTAAGCATTCTTCAGAAAGAGCTTAAAGAGATAGAAGCGCTTAGTGTGCTTATTGATCAGGGGAAGTCCGAAGAAGCGGAAAAGCTGCTTACGGAGCTTGAGACGCTCGCGTATCTTTCCGATCCTTACGATGAAGGTCCGGCACTTGTTTCTATCCATTCGGGACAAGGAGGAGTTGAGGCTATGGATTGGGCAAAAATGCTCTTTCGCATGTATAGTCGTTTTTTCGAAAAAAAAGGATGGGAACAGAAGGTGATTGATCAAACGCTCGGTGAAGAAGCGGGAATTAAATCGGTAACTGTTTCGGTTGAGGGGCGTTTTGCGTATGGATATCTCAAGGGAGAGGCAGGCGTCCATAGGCTGGTAAGACAGTCCCCTTTTAACGCGGATAACTTGCGTCAGACATCATTTGCACTTGTTGAGGTTCTTCCGCATATTGATACCCAGAGTATCAAGGTGAAAGAAGACGATTTGGAATGGCAGTTTTTTCGAGCAAGCAGCCATGGGGGGCAAAACGTTCAAAAAGTTTCTTCTGCGGTACGTCTACGACATAAACCAACAAGCATTGTAATAACGGCGCAATCGGAGCGCTACCAGAATCAAAACAGAGAATATGCCCTCAAGATTTTATTTGGAAAACTTTGGGCGCTTCAGGAGGAAGAGAAAAAGAAAGAAGAAGCGCTCTATAAGGGAGGATATAAAACGCCCGGATGGGGTAATCAAATCCGCTCTTACGTACTACACCCCTATCACATGGTAAAAGATTTACGGACCAATTATGAGACATCCAATACACAAGCCGTGCTCGATGGAGACCTGGATGGATTTATTGAGTCGCAGCTTGCCATATAATTGCGGTTGTCAAACAGGAGAAAATATGGTTTACTAGAAGGAGGTGAGGCATATGGATCAACAAGAAATACCTCAATCAATGGTGCATCCTTTTGACCAGAGTGAAAAACGTTCTTTTTTGTCCCCGTTTCTTTTGGGGGTAATTGGGATAGCGATTGCGTTGGGTGTTGGAACCGGATTTTTGATTTCACGCGGAGGAAGAATACCAACTTTTCCTGCAGGCAGTAGCGTTAAGGGATCTCAAAATGTAGACCTTGTCAAAGGTACTGTTGTAGGTTCTTCGGATACGGAAACATTTAAGGATTTGGTAGAAGGAACGCTTGCGGAAGGGGGAATTGACGGAGAAGGACAGTATCATTTGGTAAGAGTGGGGGGAGAAAGTCAATATGTGTATTTTACGTCGTCTGTCATAGACCTTTCTACTCTTGTGGGAAGAAAAATTAAAGCTTGGGGACAGACGCAGAAAGCGCAAAAAGCAGGATGGCTTATGGATGTGGGTCGTGTTGAGATATTGGAGTAATGATACAGCTTGAGAATGTTTCAAAAATGTTTGGGAGCGGAGCATACGGACTTACGGAAATAAACCTTTCCATAGAAAAAGGGGAATTTGTTTTTATCGTAGGCCCAACGGGTTCTGGAAAAACAACGCTGTTCCGTCTTCTCATTCGTGAAATGCTGCCCTCGCAAGGGAGCATTGTTGTTGGTGATTTTGATTTAATTAAACTTCCCCATAGTAGAGTGTCTCATCTAAGAAAAAAGATAGGCGTTATATTTCAGGATTTAAAGCTTATTGTTGATAGAACGGTGTTTGAGAACGTGCTTCTTCCTCTTGAGGTAGTGGGGGTTCCCGTAAGTGAGGCGATAAAACGAGCCGAAGAGCTTCTTGGGCAGGTTGAGCTCACGGCCCATCGGGATAAATTTCCTCTTCAACTGTCAGGAGGAGAATTACAAAGGACGGCAATCGCACGCTCCCTTGCGCTCTCCCCGGAAGTTCTTCTTGCGGATGAACCAACAGGAAACCTTGATCCCACAACCAGCAGGGAAATCGTGAATCTTCTTGGCGATATCAACAAAAAAGGGACAACGGTTCTTATGGCAACGCATAACGCAGATATTGTGAACGAGTTTAAAAAACGGGTAGTCGCTCTTCAGAAGGGCCGCATTATCAAAGATGAAAAGAAAGGAAAATATGAGCTTGATTAACACAACGTGGAAACACGTTCGTCGTTCTCCGTATCAGTCAATAGCGGCTATTCTTATTGTGATGCAGACGTTTTTTGTTGTCTCAATGTTTATATTTCTTATTGTCGGATCCTCAAGGATTATAGCCTTTTTAGAATCACAACCGCAAGTAACTGCTTTTTTTGAGAATGAGACAAAACAAGAAGAGATGCAAGTTCTTAAAGAAGCAGTAAAACAAACGGGAAAAGTTTCCGCAACAAAATTTGTCTCAAAAGAAGAAGCGCTTAAGATATATGAGGAGCAAAATAAAGACGAGCCAATTCTCCTTGAGTTTGTGACGGCGGATATTCTCCCTGCGTCTCTTGAGGTATCAACGTATAAGATTCAAGACCTGTCCGAGATTTACACGCTGCTTAAAAACGCTCCGATTGTTGCGGAAGTTATCTACCAAAAAGATCTTGTTTCTAAACTTACTTTATGGACAAACGCCCTCAGGACAGTGGGAATAACCCTCATCGCAGTTCTTGGCATAAGCTCTGTTTTAATCCTTGTTATTGTTATTGGAATTAAAATTTCTCAAAAGAAGACAGAAATTGAAATCATGAGGCTTTTAGGCGCGACGAGTTGGTATGTTCGCTGGCCTTTTATTTTTGAAGGGATGCTGTACGGCGTTGTGGGAGCGGTAGTCGCCTGGTGCATAGCAAGTGGTATTTTGTGGTACGCAACGCCTTTTCTCAACAATTTTCTTGGAGGAGTTTCCGTATTGCCATTTTCACCGATTATTTTATTGGAGATTCTTGCCGTGGAGATTCTTCTTGGGATACTGCTTGGGGTGTTTTCCAGTTTCTTAGCTGTTCTTCGCTATTTAAAGTAATGCTTCTATGTGCTATGAGTTTTGCAATTCGTACACGCGCCTGTTTGTTTTTAGTAGGAATCCTTTTGGCTATGGTTTTTTTGGGCAAGAATGTTTTGTTTGCCCAAACACCAACTACTAGTCCATCTTCCTCAAAGCTTTCGGAAATTCAAAACCAAATTCGCGATCTCGAATCAAAGATCACGTCACTTCAAGGTCAGCAAAAAACGTTGTCTTCCCAGATTACAACCATGAATAATCAGATCAGACTTACCGAACTTCGCATTAGCTCAACCAAGCAGCAAATTGTTGATTTGAGTGAGGACATAGATACCGCAAACAAAAAAATCTCCCGCCTTGAGGAAGCGCTGGATTCTCTCACCAAGGTTCTCATCAACAGAGTGGTGGTTACGTATGAGTTTGGGAACATCGGTCCTTTGCAAATCCTTCTGTCTTCAAATAGTATTTCAAGCTTTGTCTCCCGCGTAAATTATTTGAGAATTGTGCAGGCGCATGATAGAAAAGTCATTTACGAAACCCAACAGGCAAAAAACGACTACACCAATCAAAAAGCCATTTTTGAGGAGAAAAAAGCAAAAGTAGAAACTCTGCAGGGCCAGCTGGAAGGGTATGTTGCCCAACTTGATCAGGATAAAAAGAGTAAGGAAGCGCTCCTTGAGGTAACCAAAAATGATGAAAAGAAATATCAAGAATTGTTGGCAAAATCGCGGGCAGAACAATCCGCAATTCAGGGAGTAATCAGAGCACTTGAGTTGAAAGATGGAACTCCTGTTAAGCAGGGAGATCCTATTGCAGTAGTAGGCAATACAGGCGCTCCTTACTGTTCGACCGGTCCTCATCTTCATTTTGAGTTCACCAAGGATGGAAATGTGCAAGACCCAAATAACTATCTAAGACCCAATGCTTCATATGAATATAGCTATGGATCAGACCGGTATGATTATTATGGCACCGTAGGGCCCCGAGGAGACTGGAATTGGCCGCTTGATGAGGTGATTCTCGTCAATCAGGGGTATGGATCGCACGGATATGCGCGTTCTTTTTATCCAAACGGTACACATTCGGGAATTGATATGGAATCAAAATCCTCATCGATAATAAAGGCGCCCAGAGACGGAACGCTTTATAAAGGAGGTACCGGTTGTGGAGGTGCGTCAATGAACTATGCGGCAGTGGATCACGGAGGTGGACTTATTTCGTGGTACTGGCACGTGCAATAAAAGTGAAAAGTGAAAAGTGAAAAATTAAAAAAACCACTCTTATTTTTATTAGTTCTTTTTGCAGTATTTCTTTTCTTGTTCCCTAAGCGAGTACTTGCAGCAAGAAGTTTAATCATAACCACAGACAGACAGTCTTTATTTGGAGAAGAAGAAATGACAGTTACCGCTTCTGCCTCAGGGTTTACCGAAGGAGAAGTAATCTACATTAAAGGGGCTTTCTACAAAGAAGGAAGTACAAACTATTTCGGCTTTACAAAAAAAGAAGATGCGTGGATAAAAAATGGGGAAACAACATTGAATCAACGTCAAATAAAAATGGGCGAGTGGGATAATAAGTTAATTGCAAAAAGCGATTTTTCAGACAGCGGTTATCAAGGAGAAAGTGAGTACAACTTCAAAGTCGGATTTTACTATATTACGAGCGGTGGAAATACGTCTTCCGTCAACTGGTCTAATAATAATCTTTCCTTGTTGATCAATGAACCCGATCCTACTCCTACTCCCACTCCCACGCCATCTCCGTCTCCAACACAAGTTCCTCCCACGTCAGCGCCTACCCCTACAAGAGCTCCAACTCCAATTCCCACAAAGACCCCAACACCTTCATCTACTCCCAAGCCTTCAAGTCTCCCTTCCCCAACTCCTCACCCTTCTCCAACTCTATCATCAAAAGCAAACGCTGTTTTGGGAACAAAAACAACTCCTACGCCCGTTCCGCCTACGCCTTTGGTTAAAGTTCAAAAATCCTCCTCAAAGCTCCCCTTTATCCTTATGGGCGGAGGGTTGGTGCTGTTTTCTGCCTGTGGTATACTTGCGTTTCGTGTGTATCAGAATAATCAATTTCAAGCATGAGAGAGCAAACGGTAGTAACGCACAGTAAGGAAGAAACGCACGCGTTGGGAGAGACGATCGGCAAAACGCTTTCTTGTCCTACAACTATCTTATTGTTTGGAGAATTAGGAAGCGGAAAGACAACGTTTGTGCAAGGCCTAGCCAAAGGTTTGAGGATTACCCAACGGATTATTTCCCCCACCTTTATTATTGTCAGGACGTATGGAATGTTTTACCATGTTGATTTGTATCGTGTTCAAGATGAGAAAGATATTCAGAGCTTGGGATTGCTTGAGATACTAAGCAATCCAAACAATATTGTTGCAATCGAGTGGGCGGAAAAAATGGGTGATTTGTTGCCAAAAGAGAGGTGGGATATTGAGTTTAGTTATATTTCGGATAATAAACGAAAGATATCGATAAGAAAAATTAGCTGATCTCCATGGAGAGTGAAATAAAAAAAGCAGTTAAAATTCTAAAAGAAGGAGGAATTGTCATTTTCCCTACCGATACCGCGTTTGGCATTGGATGCAGGGTGGATGATGAGAAAGCGGTCGATCGATTATTTAAGATTCGAAAAAGGCCCAAAACACAGGCAATGCCGGTTCTTGTGGATACGGTCAAGATGGCCCAAGAGCTTCTTAAGCCCA
>MFOZ01000022.1:27608-52507 GCA_001784055.1 Candidatus Levybacteria bacterium RIFCSPLOWO2_01_FULL_42_15
ACTGTACTGTAATAAAGTGAAGGTGCCGTCTTTGGTGAGGGGAGGAGGAGACACATTAGGAGTGCGCATTCCTAACCATCCCATTATCCGAACCATCATTCGAGAAGTGGGAGTGGGGATTCTTGGTCCTTCGGCAAATTTTCATGGAGAAAAAACGCCTTTTTCCACAAAAGAGATTGATAGGCGTTTAGTAAGCCTTGTTGATTTTGTAGTTCAAGGTGAATGTGCTATCAAACAGGCGTCGACCGTAGTTGATTGTGCGAATAGTCCATGGGTCATACGGCGGAAAGGAGCAATAGAAATAGAACTAAAAATGTAAAACGAAAAATGAAAAACAACAATAAAAAATTAAAAAAAAATATAGCGCTACTTATTGATTCTTCCAGCAATAAAGAAATAAAAATTGGGGTTCGTATACAGAAAAATGAATATTGGAGTTTTCAAGAGATTGGGTCTCAGAAATCCCAAGTAGTGCTACCCATGATTGATTCAATCTTAAAGAAGCATAGAATAAGACTTCAAGAGCTAAAAGGGATTGAGGTTCATACCGGTCCTGGTTCTTTCACGGGTCTTAGGGTTGGAATAGCCATTGCAAACGCGCTCTCTTTTGCTTTGGCAATCAGCGTAAATAAGAAAAAGATAGGAACATTTGTAGGAGCAGAATATCAGTGATATACTCAATACATGAGAGAGTTTTTCCATCACTTGTTTCTTCCTCGTCCGTCTAACAACCACCGTCCCAAGATACTCCATCACCAGAGCCTCCTTTTCTTTATCGGTATATTTCTTTTGGGAAGCATTGTTTTGCAAGTAGGAGAATCCCGTTTTTCCCAAGTTCTTGGGACCGCAACAAACATTTCAATACAAAAGCTTCTGGAGGAGACCAATAGAGAAAGAGAAGGAAAAGGGATTCAGCCTTTACGTCTTGACCAAGAGCTTTCCGACGCAGCGCTCTATAAGGCAAAAAACATGTTTGGTCAAAATTATTGGGCGCATAATTCTCCAAGTGGAGATACGCCCTGGACGTTTTTCAAGAAAGCAGGGTACAGTTATGTATATGCCGGAGAAAATCTGGCGCGAGGATTTGATAAATCGGAAGAAGTTGTGGACGCGTGGATGAAAAGCTCATCCCACAGAGAGAACCTTCTTTCCTCATACTATCAGGATATCGGCTTTGCGGTTGTTGACGGGGAACTTCTTGGAGAAAAAACAACCCTTGTTGTCCAGATGTTTGGAAATAAGAGCACCGTTTCTTATCAGCCTTCATCTCAAGTTTCCGAGCAGGGAACCTCTAAGCAAGGATTATCTTCACAGCAGCTTGCCGCAGTCTATCCATCTATTAAAAACGTGCCGTTCATAGACAACTTTTCTTTTTCTAAAAACATAGGGATAGGAACTATTGCTCTTTTTGTAGTAGTCTTTGTGGTAGATATGATTATTATTACACGTAGAAAAATTATAAGAGTTGTGGGACACAACATTGACCATATATTTTTCCTGGGAGGAATGCTTATTCTTTTGATAACCTTTATTAAAGGAGTAGTGCTTTAATATGTTTTTGCACATTAAGCAACACCCAAGCTACTACGCCTCTCTTCTTATGGTTCTTTTTTTAGGAGTTGTTTCGTTTTGGAATGCGTCTTATGACAGGATCCTTCAAATGGCTATTATTGTGGCAACGTCTGTTTTTTACGTTTTTTTGGCAATTATGCATCATGTTGTCCATCACGACACAACGGCAAAAATTGTGATAGAATATGTGCTCATAGGAAGCCTGGCAATAGCAGTATTTCTCTTCTTATTTCAGTCAATTATATGAAAGGAATTATTTTAGCAGGAGGACTTGCCACAAGACTTCGTCCTCTCACATGGGTTACCAACAAGCATCTGTTACCTATTTACAACAAGCCGATGATTTATTATCCTCTTCAAGCGCTTGTTGATGCGGGAGTGAAAGAAATTCTTCTCACCAGTTCTCCCGATCACGCCGGTCATTTTGTTAATCTTCTTAAATCCGGAGAAGATTTTGGCATTACGCTCAGTTACGCTTACCAGAAGAATCCAAAAGGCGGCATTGCGGATGCCATATTGTTGGGAGAGGAGTTTGCCAAAAACGAACGAATTGTCGTGATTTTGGGGGATAACATTTTTCATTTTGATCTTAAGGAATCAATTAATCAGTTCGAAAAAAAAGAAAAAGGAGCAGTAGTGTTTGGAGTAAAAATGGACACGCAATCAAAACAATACGGGGTTATTGAAATGGACGATGCGGACAAAGTTCTTTCCATAGAAGAGAAGCCGGAACATCCAAAATCAGACATCGCCCAGACCGGAATCTATATGTATGACGAGCGCGTGTTCAGCTTTATTAAAAATCTTTCTCCATCAGCAAGGGGGGAACTGGAGGTAACAGATCTTAATAATTTTTATCTAAAAGAAGGGACATTGGGCTGTGAGATCATTGATTGGTGGATTGACGCGGGAACTTCCTATGATGAGCTCTTGCGGGCAAATAATTTGGTAGCAGAAAAAGTAAAAAATGGAGAATTATCCTAAACCAATGACTCATTTAAAAGTGGTTTCTAGAAAAGATGTCCTTAGGACAAAACTCTTTAGAGTCAGTAAAGTTACCTTTAAAGGTTCAACCCTTAAAGGGTTAAATAAGACGCATATTCACAAAAACGTATTAAGAGATCCAATTGTTGTAGTGTTTCCCATGGATGAAGTTGGAAACGTATATTTGATTCGACAGTACCGGTACTTACTGGAGCGTACCATTCTTGAGGCAGTCGCAGGGCATGTTGACAAAGGAGAAAAACCAATCTCTTCGGCAGAAAGAGAACTTTTTGAAGAGACTGGCATTAAGGCGGCGCAGTGGGAGCACATGGGGATGATTGAAGGATCCGCAAGCGTCGTTCGATCCGTTGCCCACCTATTCTTAGCAAGAGAGCTTAAATTTGGAGAACCACATCCGGAAGAAGATGAAGACATCTCGCTTGTAAAAATACCGTTAAGAGAAGCGATAGAAAAAGTTATATCTCTTGAGATACAAAGCTCAACAACTATGGTAGGACTTTTTTTACTAAAAGAATTAAGAAAGAAAAAAAAACAATGAGATTATTGGTAACCGGCGGAGCGGGATTTATTGGCGCGAATTTTATTCTGTATTGGGCGCTCAATCATCCCCATGATGAAATACGCAACATGGATAAACTTACCTATGCGGGTAATCTGGAGAATCTCGCAAGCCTTCCTCCTTTGGCAAAGCATACATTTATCCACGCAGATATAACAGATTCGACAGCGGTTCATAAGGCGATTGCGGGAGTTGACGTTGTTGTTCATTTTGCCGCCGAATCCCATGTTGATAGATCTATATCCGAGCCGTCCCCTTTTGTGTTGACCAATGTGGTAGGAACCCATGTGTTGCTTGAAGCCTGTGTAAAACATAAAGTGAAGCGCTTCCACCACGTATCAACAGATGAGGTATTTGGAAGTCTTGAGCTTAACGATCCCCGTACGTTTAACGAAAAGACGATTTATAATCCCAGAAGCCCTTACGCGGCAAGCAAAGCAGGTTCAGATCACCTGGTGCGAGCATACGCAGTAACCTATGGCCTTCCCATTACCATCACCAATTGCTCTAATAATTTTGGTCCCTATCAGTTTCCCGAAAAGCTTATACCTCTTGCCATAACGAATATTCTTGAAGGAAGAAAAGTTCCGGTATATGGAGACGGTCGGTATGTTCGAGACTGGTTGTATGTAGAGGATCATGTCCGCGCGATAGAGATGGTATTAGAGAAAGGCAAGGAAGGGGAAACATATTGCGTGGGGGGGCTTACGCAGGATATTAACAATCTTGCCGTCATAAAAAAGATCCTCGCAATTCTGGGAAAAGGCGAGGATTTAACTGAATTTGTAAAAGATCGTCCAGGACATGACAGGCGCTATAGTATGGATTGGACAAAGATCAATAAAGAGCTGGGATGGAAACCCCAGCACACGTTTGATGAGTGGTTGGCAAAAACTATCGAGTGGTATAGAGAGCATAAGGAGTGGTGGACACGGGTAAAAAGCGGAGCGTATAAAGATTACTATGAGAAACAGTATGGGTAATTATGAAATCGTTTACGGAAGGGATTGATGAAATAAAACATCAATTACAAAACACATGACGATTACTTTTGTCGGTCACGGGTATGTGGGATTGACAAGCGCAACGGTGTTTGCTGATCTTGGCAATACGGTATGGGTTGTCGGCCACACTCCCCAAAAAATACAAAACCTCCAAAAGGGAATACTCCCCATTTACGAACCCGGTCTTGAGGAAATGGTAAAAAAGAACATCAAAGCAAAGCGGCTCATCTTTACCCTAGATTATCAGGAAGCAATTCCTTTATCAGAAGTGGTATTTATTGCGGTGGGAACCCCTCCTAAAAAAAATGGAGAAGCGGATTTGTCCGTGGTCTTTGAGGTTGCAAAAGAAATCGGGAAGCATTTGGATGGATACACGGTGGTAGCAACAAAAAGCACCGTCCCCGTAGGGACGAATAAACAAATAAGGTCTATCATTCAAGAAGCAATCTCCCCAAAGGCTGTTTTTGATATTGCGTCGGCTCCGGAGTTTTTGCGAGAGGGTTGTGCGATTGGAGATACGCTTAATCCGGATCGGGTTGTCATTGGAACCGAAAGCAAACGGGCAGAAGAATTGCTCGTAAAACTGCACGGTCTTCTTAATGCAAAGATGGTTCTTACGACCATAGAAACCGCGGAGATGATCAAATACGCATCAAACGCTTTTCTTGCCACCAAAATCTCTTTTGCCAACGCAATTGCGCACTTGTCCGAACTTACCGGCTCGAACGCGTTAAAAGTACTCGAAGGAGTAGGACTGGATAAACGAATTGGGAGTTCATTTCTCGCTCCGGGAGCAGGGTATGGAGGAAGCTGCTTTCCCAAAGATGTGAAAGCGCTCATTGTAATCGCAAAGGGTTATGGGTATGATTTTTCCCTTCTTAAGGCAGTCGAGGCCGTCAATGAACACGCAATTGCCAATATCATTACAAAAGCAAAGCGTTTGTTAAAAGAAGATGTATCGCAAAAGAGAATCGGAGTACTCGGCCTTGCGTTTAAGCCGGATACCGACGATATGAGGGATGCGCCTTCCATACCTGTTATCAACGCCCTTATTAAGGAAGGGGCAATGATCGCATCGTATGATCCTGTAGCCATGGATAACGCCAAAGCAATTTTGAGAAACGTAAAGTTTTGTAATGATCCCTATGCGGTTGCGAAAGACAGCGATCTTCTTATTGTGATGACCGAGTGGAATGAATTTAGACAATTGGATAGTAAGAAAATATATTCCTTAATGAGGTCTCCCAATATTCTTGATGGAAGAAATGTATATGATAAGAAGCAGATGGAAAAATTAGGATTTGTATATCAGGGGGTAGGGCGATAACTTTCATGCATGCAAGACGCGCGCTTATCACAGGCATCTCCGGATTTGCGGGGAGCCATCTTGCTCAACATCTCCTTTCTTCTCAAAATTACCGTGTTTTCGGGACATATTTAACCGATAAAAGTCTTGAGAACGTACGCCATATAAAAGATAAAATTGAGCTTATTCAGCTTGATCTTACCGATCAGAAGAGAACGTACTCTTTCATTCGTTCTATTAAACCGGACGTTGTTTTTCATCTTGCTGCCATTCCTTCTGTGGGCGCAAGCTTTCAGGATCCGCTCAACACGATTGTTAACAATATCGCCGTTCAAATAAATCTTCTGGAGGGAATAAGACAAGCAAACCTTGGGAATTGCAAAATCCTTATTGTTTCTTCGGCAGATGTATACGGAATGGTAAAAAAAGACGAGCTTCCTATTAGCGAAGAGACGCCTTTTCGACCAACGAACAGCTACGCGGTATCAAAGATTACTCAGGATTTTTTAGGATTGCAATATGGACTTGCGTATAACTTTTTCATTATCAGAGTTAGGCCATTTAACCATATTGGTCCGAAGCAACAAGGAGGATTTGTTGTTGCCGACTTTGCAAGGAAAATCGCAGAAATAGAGCGTGGCAAGGGAAGCGGAGCTTTAATGGTTGGAGACCTTCGCCCAAAAAGAGATTTTACCGACGTAAGAGATATTGTGAGAGCCTACACACTTCTTATGGAGAAAGGAAAACCGGGTGAGGCATATAACGTTGGATCCGGTGTATCCTATGCCATATCGGATATTCTGCGCATGCTTTTATCATTTTCATCAGCAAGCATAACGGTAAAGGAGGATTCTTCTCTCATTCGCCCTGGGGATTCGTTTGATAGGGAATGCGACAATGCCAAAATATATAAAGATACCGCGTGGAAGCCGATTATTCCCATAGAACAAAGCCTCAAAGATACGCTGGATTATTGGAGGAAGATTGTTTAAAATGAATAGTATGAAGAAAGCGCTTATTACAGGAATAACCGGTCAGGATGGATCGTATCTTGCGGAATTTCTTCTTGAAAAAGGATATACGGTGTATGGACTCACACGGCGCACCAGTACGGTAAGCAATGAACGAATCAAGCATATTCAGGATAAGATTGAGCTTATCCAAGGAGACCTTCTGGATCAAAGCTCCCTTTCAGCAGCGCTTTTGGAGACTCAACCCGATGAGGTTTACAATCTTGCGGCGCAATCATTTGTAAAAACTTCGTGGAATCAGCCCGTTTTGACGGGAGAGTTCACCGCGCTTGGAGTTACGCGGATGCTTGAAGCAATTAGATCGGTGAATCCAAAAATTAAATTTTATCAAGCTTCTTCTTCTGAAATGTTTGGGAAGGTAACAGAAACCCCTCAAAAAGAAACAACGCGCTTTTATCCACGGAGTCCTTATGGGGTTGCCAAGGTATATGGACATTATATTACCGTCAATTATAGGGAGAGTTACGATTTATTCGCCTGTTCCGGGCTTTTGTTTAATCATGAGTCACCTCGCAGGGGTCTTGAATTTGTAACGCGTAAAATAAGTCATGCGGTAGCACGTATTCATCTAGGGAAACAAAAAAAACTTGAATTGGGAAACCTGGATGCAAAACGCGATTGGGGATTTGCTGGCGACTACGTAGAGGCAATGTGGCTTATGCTCCAGCAAGATATACCGGATGATTACGTAATTGCTACGGGAGAAAATCATAGCGTGAAGGAGTTTGTAGAACTTGCGTTTAGGACAGTGGGGATTACCGATTGGAAACAACATATTGAACCAAACAAGGAGGAGTACTTGCGTCCTGCAGAGGTAGACTATTTAGTCGGAGATGCGACAAAGGCGCGTAAGGTTTTGAGATGGAAGCCTAAGGTTGATTTTAAGCTACTCGTTGAAATGATGGTCACGGCCGATCTTGAAATAGAGAAGAGGAACGGGGAATAAGGTATGGAAGCCGTGTTGGTTACAGGTGGAGCGGGGTTTATTGGGTCTCATCTCTGCGAAAAACTTCTTTTGGATGAATATAGAGTCATTTGTCTCGATAACTTTATTACCGGTTCCCGTCAAAACATACAGCAGCTTATTTCCAATAGAAAGTTCCAACTTGTTGAGCACGATCTTATTGAGCCTTTGCCTAAAGAGATTCTTGACAGACAAGATATACGCTCAATATTCCATCTTGCGTCTCCCGCTTCTCCAAACAAAAAAAGTCCCAAAAGCTATATAAACCATCCTGTTGAAACTCTTTTGGTGAATTCTCAAGGTACATATCATCTTCTTGAATATGCGCGCAAAATCCACGGGCGATTTCTCTATGCTTCTTCCTCCGAGATTTATGGAGATCCAAAGGTATCTCCTCAAAACGAGTCTTATTTTGGAAACGTGAATCCCAACGGAATTCGATCGGTATATGATGAGGCGAAACGGTTTGGAGAAGCGTTAACCATGGCGTATGTCAGAACACATGACGTGGATGGTCGTATTGTACGCATTTTCAACACGTATGGTCCTCGCATGCAAAAAGATGATGGAAGGGTGGTCTCAAACTTTATCACGCAAGCGCTTTCTCAAAAACCAATCACCGTGTACGGGGAAGGAAAACAGACAAGAAGCTTTTGTTTTATTGACGACATGCTCAACGGTCTTCTAAAGGCTCTTTTTACGCAGAATACAAAGGGAGAAGTAATAAATCTTGGAAATCCGGATGAACGGACCATTCTAGAACTTGCTAACAAAATAAAATCGCTTACCCAATCCTCCTCGGAGATTATATTTGAGGGACTGTCGCAGGATGATCCCAAGATGCGAAAGCCGGATATCCAAAAAGCAAAGAACCTGTTACAATGGAATTCAGAAGTGTCGCTTGATGAAGGATTGAAAAAAACCATAGCGTATTTCAAAAGCGTATGAAAGTAGTTGTTATTCTTCCTACCTATAATGAAAAAGGAAACATTGAGCGTCTTATTCCCGTTCTTGAAGAGGAAATTTTTCCCAAGATCAAAAATCACGCTATGCATATTTTGGTTGCGGATGATAATTCTCCTGATGGCACGGCGGATGAGGTAAGAAAACTTATAAAAAAGTACGCAAACATCCATCTTAGCGTTGGGGAAAAGAAAGGTTTGGGAGCGGCGTACGTTCGTGCTATGACGTATGCGATAGAACAAATGAAGGCAGATGTCATGTTTGAGATGGATGCGGATTTTTTTCATGACCCACACAAGATTCCGGAATTTTTGCAAAAAATTGATAAAGAATATGATCTTGTTGTGGGAACCCGCTACAGCGGCGGAGGATCTATTCCCAAGAATTGGGGACTCCATAGAAAGCTATTTTCCGTTTTTGGGAATCTGATTGTGCGTACCATATTAACTCGTTTTTGGATTCACGATTGGACGGGAGGGTTTCGCGCTTTGAAAAAAGAAGTGTTTCTTAAAGAGAAAGAAAAGATATCACAATTTAAGGGTTACACATTCCAAGTTGCTTTTTTGCATAAGGCGGTTCAGGATGGATTCAAGATTGCAGAAGTTCCGTTTGCGGCAAAAGACAGAATGCTTGGGAGATCCAAAATTGCCCCTGTTGAATACATAATAAATCTTCTTACGTACGTCTTTATCTCGCGGTTTTGGGAGCTTGTATATTCCCCGTTTTTGAAATACGCGATCACCGGCTTTATAGGATATGTGGTAAACGCAATAACCCTTGAGGTTCTTTTCCGCAAGGGGTTTCATCCTTCCTTTGCTGGCGCAGTTGGAGCAGAGTTTGCCATTGTGTGGAATTTTATAGTGAACAATTTTTGGGCGTTTTCAGGCTACAAGATCACAAAGCCTTTTAAAGTGCTTCTTAAATTCCCTCAATTTAATTTAGTTTCCTTAGGATCCTTGGTGATTATTTCTACCGTACTTGCGGTTGGAACTCATTTTTTTGGCGTTGAAAGCAGGCAAATATTTCTTGTTGTTGGAATTGGATTTTTTGTTATTCCCTATAGCTATTCCATGTATAATATATTTATATGGAAAAGATGGCACATCTCCTTTTTGGAAGGTCTTCAAAAAAAGCTAGGATAGTTTTTTCGTTTCTCATCCTTTTATTAGCTTCCTTTCTTAGGTTATACAGAATTGGTGACTATATGACGTTTCTGGGAGATGAAGGAAGGGATGCGCTTGTTGTATATAATATCTTACATGGGCAGCTTACTCTCTTAGGTCCTACCGCTTCTGTTGGAGGATTCTTTTTAGGTCCCTTATATTATTATTTCATGGCTCCCTTTTTGTGGCTGTTTGACTACGATCCCGTTGGCCCTGCGGTTATGGTTGCTCTTTTTGGAATAGCAACAGTATACCTTGTTTATAAAGTGGGAAGCGAGTTTTTTGGAAAGGACGCAGGATTCATTGCAGCGTTTCTTTATTCAATTTCTCCTATTGTCATAGCCTACTCCCGGTCTTCTTGGAATCCAAACCTCATGCCGTTTTTTTCCCTACTTACTCTTTACGTATTATATCAGGCAGTAACTACTCAGCGAGCATTGCTCTATTTTGCATCCGGCATACTGCTCGGCTTTACCATGCAGTTTCATTATTTAGCAACATTTCTCGCCATTATTATGGCAGTCTATGTTTTTGCGTGTCAGTTCCACCTGATTACTAAGAACCTAGGAATCTTTTTACTATCTATCTGCAAGCAGTATATGCTGCTTTCGATCGGTTTTATTACCGGGTGGTCGTTGTTTTTAGCCTTTGAAATTCGGCATGGTTTTCCCAATGTGCAAAGCATTATTCGGTTCATTCTTCATTCCGGGGAAACGGGAGGAGGAGAAACATTTTCCCTCACAATCGGAAACGTATTCTTTCGTCTGTTCGGAAGGCTTGTTACCACGTATCCTCCCCCCGAGCAAGTAAATTTTCATGAACATCTTGAGATTGCAATTTGGTATTACGCAACATTCATTCTGGGCTTGGGAAGCATTATTCTTGTCGTGTTTCTTTTCGCAAGAGCAATGCGGAAAAAGGAGCAATCTTTCTTGGCGCTTCTTCTTTTTGTTGTGTGGTTTTTTGTAGGAATTCTTTTGTTTGGGTTTTACAAAAAGCAAATTTATGATTACTACTTTGGTTTTCTCTTTCCGCTCCCGTTCTTGCTTGTAGGAGCTTTTTTTGCAAAGCTTTTCTCTTATACAGGAAAGCTTCATTGGCAGGTACGAACTATTAGTATGGGATTTCTTGTCGTTGTAGTAGCTATGAACCTTCAAGGAATTTCATTCCGTTCTGTGCCAAACAGACAAAAAGAGCAGGTCAGGACGATAGCGGAGTTCGTTCTCAATCAGACAGGCAACAAACCGTTTAATTTTGCCCTTCTTACCTTAGGTAATTCGGATCACGGGTATCGATATTTTATGAAACTTGAAGGGAAAGATCCAACGGTCATTCAAAATCCTTATTTAGATCCAAAGAGGCAAACGGTCACAGACCAACTATTTGTCATATGTGAAGATCCTTCCTGCAAACCGCTTGGGAATTCTTTATGGGAAGTAGCAGGCTTCGGTCGTGCAGAAATAGAACAGGAATGGAACGTATCGGTGGTAAAAGTATATAAGCTAATCCATTACACGGGCTCCTTAGTTCCCTCTTGACAGATTTCAATTATCTTCATAAACTACTACTTGTTTGGTATAAGTATATGATTCGGTTTTCCAGAAGAGAGGATTACGCCGTCATCCTGGTTACAGCGCTTGCTCAGCGCTTTAATAAAAAACCGGTTCCTCTGTCTCGTATCGCAAGACAGTATCGTATCTCTTTACTTTTCTTGCGAAACCTTGCAAACGAATTAAGAAAGGAAAACATTATTGGAGCCATTGAAGGCAGAAACGGCGGATATTTTCTTAAAAAAGATCCAAAGGAGTTGCTCATGGGAGACGTATTGGAAAGCTTTTCTTCTTCTCCTGTCCTTCCGTGTTGTTCGGTAGGGATGAGTAGAGTTCACCTAGGTAAATGTCCCAAAGAAGCGTTTTGCGACCCCGGTTTTATCTGGAGAAAACTCAATAAAGAATTTCTTGAAAAAATTTCTTGCCTTACGGTTAATCAATTCATGGAGTATCGTTAATCTATGTTAATAATAAAAAATCTTTACGCATCGATTGAGAATAAGCCTATTCTTAAGGGCGTAAATTTGACAATCAAACAAGGAGAGGTCCACGCCGTTATGGGTCCGAATGGAGCAGGAAAAACAACGCTTGTGTTAAGTCTCATGGGGCATCCGAAGTATGCAATTGACTCCTCAAAATCAAAAGTTCTTCTTAGAAAAATAAATCTTTTACCTCTTCTTCCGGAAAAACGCGCCCACTTAGGTCTTTTTGTGGCGTTTCAGCAGCCGGTTGAGGTGATCGGAGTTTCTGTTCTTTCGTTTCTAAGAACTGCTTATAAGGCGCTTTATCCCAATCGCAAGATTCCTCTTTCAGAGTTTAAAAGAGAGGTAGAAGTGGCGCTTAAAGCAGTTTCTCTTGATACCTCTTTTATGTATAGATTTCTTAATGAAGGTTTTTCCGGCGGAGAAAAAAAGAGATGCGAAGTTGCTCAACTTTTGATTCTTAAACCCCGCTTTGCCATTTTAGATGAGATTGATTCGGGGCTTGACGTGGATAGTCTGCGTGTGGTTTCAAGCGCTATTAGAAAGATCGTACAGAAAGAAAAAATGGGGATACTCCTTATTACTCATTATCAGCGAATTCTCCATTATCTCAAACCGGACAAAATTCATGTTCTTATGGACGGAACAATCAAAAGATCCGACGGGATGACTTTGGTGAAAAGAATCGAGGAAAAAGGATATGCAGCAGTTTAATAGTCCCTCCTACCAGTTTGGATTTCACGACGATATAAAGCCCTTCTATCAAGCGAAAAAAGGATTATCGCAAAAAGTGATCGAAGAGATTTCGTGGATGAAGAATGAGCCAGAGTGGATGCGCTCAATTCGCTTATCAGCGCTTAAGATGTTCTATGCAAAAAAAATGCCAGGGTGGGGAGGAGATTTATCTTGTCTTGATTTTGACGAAATGTATTATTATGTGAAGCCTACACAAAAACAGGGAAGAACATGGGATGAAGTACCAGCTGAAATTAAAAACACATTTGAAAAAATCGGAATTCCGGAGGCAGAAAAAAAATTCTTGGCGGGGGTTGGAGCACAGTACGATTCCGAAGTGGTATACCACAGCGTATCAAAGATGCTTGCAAAAAAGGGCGTTATCTTTGTGGATACCGATACGGCGGTACAAAAATATCCAGACATTGTAAAAAAGTATTTTGGAACTATGATTCCTGCAGCAGACAACAAGTTTGCAGCCCTTAATACTGCGGCGTGGTCTGGAGGCTCTTTTATTTATGTTCCCAAAGGAGTTCACGTGGAGTTACCTCTTCAAGCCTATTTTCGCATCAACTCAAAAAACATGGGTCAGTTTGAGCGAACCCTCATTATTGCAGATGAAGGAAGCTATGTTCACTACGTGGAGGGTTGTACTGCTCCAATATTTACGACTGATTCTCTCCATGCGGCAGTGGTTGAAATTCTAGTTAAGAAAGGAGCGCGTGTCCGCTACACAACCATTCAAAATTGGAGTAAGAACGTCTATAACCTGGTTACCAAACGCATGTTTATAGAAGAGGAAGGTTTTGGGGAGTGGATTGATGGAAATTTGGGAAGCCAGCTTACCATGAAGTACCCAAGCGTATATCTAAAAGGTAGAAAGGCAAGAGGCGAAGTATTGTCTCTTGCGTTTGCATCAAATGGTCAGCATCAGGACGCGGGAGGGAAAGCGATTCACTTGGCGCCTGAAACCACTTCGGTTATTTCTTCAAAGTCGGTCAGTAAAGATGGAGGCAGAACCTCTTATAGAGGGCTTTTAAAAATACTTAAGGGTGCTAAAAAAAGCAAATCAACGGTTCGTTGCGATGCGTTAATTCTTGATGAAAAAAGCAGGTCTGATACCTACCCCACCATTGATATTCAAGAAGAAAACGTGATGGTTGGGCATGAGGCAGCGGTGTCAAAAATTGGAGAAGAGCAGTTGTTTTATTTTCAGACGAGAGGTATTTCTCAACCGCAGGCAGAGGTAATGATTGTGAACGGATTTATAGAGCCGATCGTAAGGGAGCTTCCTATGGAGTATGCGGTGGAATTAAACAGGCTTATTCAGTTGGAGATGACAGGAGCGGTGGGGTAGCATAATGAAAAATGTAAAAATAGAAATAGTTGTAAAAAAGGGAGAAGAAAAGATAATTCCTTTTGTGTGGATTAATGGCAGGGAGACTCATGTTGCGTGGAACGCGCGTCTGGTAGGAGAGGGTTCATCCGTTCATTTGGTGGGAATTTTTTTAGGAGACAATGCGTCTTCTGTTAAATTCGATACATTTGTTACGCATGAGGCTTCCCATACCATATCAAAAACCACAATTAGAGGTGTGTTTAGAGACAGGTCTTCGTTTGATAATGACGGCATGATTCGCATTAACAAAGGAGCGGTTGCCTCCGATGGGTTTTTTGCCTCAAAAATTCTTCTGTTTGGTAATGCCAAAGGAAGGTCGGTTCCGTCCCTTGAGATTGATGAAAACGATCTTAAAGCAGGGCACGCCTCAACCATTGGAAGACCAGACGAGGATCAGCTTTTTTATCTAAGAAGCAAAGGGTTAACCCAGGAAGAAGCGCAAAAGCTTATTATTACTGGGTTTTTCGAGCCGGCACTTTCTCTATTGCCCCGCAGTCAACAAAAAACAGTAAAACGTCAACTTACTTATCATATTTAAAGTATGCTGCTACGTAGCACTGGAGTATAGATGAAAAAGAAAGATTTTCCGATTTTTCAAAACAATAAAGATCTTGTCTATCTTGACTCTGCGGCAACTTCTCAAAAACCACAAGTTGTTTTAGATGCAATGATGGATTATTACAAAAATTATAATGCGAATGTGCGAAGGGGATTATATCCCATTGCTGAAAAAGCGACAGCAAAAGTAGAGGAAGCAAGAGACAAAGTCTCAGAATTTATTAACGCGGAAGACCCCTCTGAAATAATCTTCGTTCGCAATGCGACTGAAGCGATCAATATTGTTGTTGAATCATATACATACCCTTCTATTAAAGAAGGAGAAGAGATAGCAACAACCATTATGGAGCATCATTCAAACTTCGTTCCATGGCAACAGCTCGCCATAAAAAAATTTTTGAAATTTGGATACCTCGATTTTGATCACAATGGAAATCTTTTTTTTGTTGATGAGCTTATAAAAAAAGCAAAAAGTCTGGCAATTACTCATGTTTCAAATGTTTTAGGGACAATTAATCCTATCAAGGAAATAATCAGAAATGCCAGAAAAATTAACAAAGATATTGTTATTCTCGTTGATGGCGCGCAGTCAGTACCTCATATGAAAGTTGACGTTCAAGATTTGGATTGTGATTTTTTTGTTTTTTCAGGACATAAGATGATGGCATCAACCGGTATTGGCGTGTTGTACGGGAAAAAGAAACTTCTTTCAAGGATGGAACCGTTCTTGTATGGAGGACAGATGATCCAAGAAGTCGCAATAGACAGGAGCACCTTTGCAGATATTCCGTATCGTTTTGAAGCGGGAACGCTTGATATTGCGGGAATAATTAGCCTTGGCGTGGCGGTTGACTATCTAGAAAAACTTGGAATGGAGGCTATCCGGAATCATGAAAAAAAGCTTACTCGGTACTGTCTTGATCAAATGGAGAAAATTGAAGGAATAACACTGTATGGCCCAAAAAATGCAGAAGAAAAAGGAGGAATAATTGCGTTTAACATAGAAAGGATTCATCCGCATGATATTGCTCAAGTTTTGGGAGATAGAAATATCTGCATCAGGGCGGGACATCACTGCGCCATGCCGCTTCATACGCGTCTAGGGGTTAGCGCTACCTGTAGAGTGAGTTTTGGAATATATAATGAAACAGAAGATGTGGACATCTTAGTAAAGGGAATTCAAAAAGTAAAGAAAATCTTCAAGGCTTAAAGTATGCTGCTACGTAGCAGCATACTTTAGAGAAATAGTACGTAGACGGCGTATGAGGAACTATATACGTTGCGCTATGAAAAGAACCATGAACAGCGCATATCGGGATGAGATTTTGGAACATTATCGGGAGCCGTTAAATTATGGAAAGCTTCTTTCTTGTACTGTTTCTTCAAAGCAAACAAACCCTTTTTGTGGGGATGAGATTGAAATCTATGTAAAATTTGATAAGAATTTCCTAGGTGTCCTAGCTAATCCACCTCCCAGGTGGACTTGGGCTATTCAGGAGATTGCTTTTACGGGTAAAGGATGTGCCATAAGCATTGCGGGTGCGTCTATGCTTACTGAATACGCAAAGGGAAAAACAAAAAAAGAGTTGACAAAGTTTTCTCAAGAAGATATGCTAAGACTACTTGGAATTGAGGTTTCAGAAACGCGAAAGAAGTGCGCATTGCTAGGATGGTCAATCCTGCAGGATTGTTTAAGCAATAATTGATAATATAATTTTGAATTTGTTGCTATGCCATATACAGTAAAAGTTGATCGAGCCCTTTGTATTGGAGCTGCAAGTTGTGTTGCGGTTTCTGCAAATGCCTTTGAGCTTGACAGCGAGGGAAAAGCGGTCATCAAAAAAAAGGATGGCACAACCACATCGGACCCTGTTTCTTTTTCGGAAATAAACGAGAGTGAGCAAGTAATCGAGCACGCGGCAAAATCATGTCCGGTGAACGCAATAATCATTGTAGAGACTGATCAACAAGGCAATGAAATCCGCCAAGTTTATCCCTCCTAGCAAGCTTTCTTGATTCACAATTCGTTTATTGGTAGTATGGTACTGTGACCGATCTTCAGTGGCTTATTGGTGGAGAAGCTGGGTATGGCATTGTAACAACGGGTGTTATGATGTCTAAAATTTTCACTCGCCTCGGTCTTTCTGTTTTTGACTACGTTGAATATCCTTCTCTCATCCGCGGAGGGCATAACGCGTATTACGTGCGGGGCTCGGATAATCCTATCTTTTCCCAAAGGAAAGGAATAGATATTCTTGTTGCTCTTAATAAAGACACTATTAACAAACACAAAGATGAAGTTTCAGAAAACGGCGCCATTATCTATGATCCTTCCGTTACCAAGGTAGAGCCACAAGAGTTTTCCCCTTCCATTCTTAGGGTTGAAGTTCCGCTTCTTGAGATTACCAAGAAGGTTGGCGCGGATCATCTTATGATAAACACGGTAGCCATTGGTGCTTCTCTTGCCCTTTTTTACAGCGATTTTGGCGTTCTCCAAAAGATTCTTACCGATGTATTTGGGAAAAAAGGAGAAAAAGTTATTCAAGAAAACCTAAATGCTTCCAAAGCAGGGTTTGATTATGTCAAAACTCATTCTGCCCCCCCGTTTAAAAAACAAGTGAACGCACTCAAGCAACAAAACCTTCTTATTAGTGCAGCAGAAGCGGTTGCATTAGGAGCAATACGCGCGGGTCTTCAATTTGCGGCAATCTACCCAATGACTCCTATTAATGGGGTTATGACAACCATTGTCCAAAATGCATCGACATACGGTATTGTGGTAAAAGAACCGGAAGATGAAATAGCAGGCATTAACATGGCAATTGGCGCCTCTTTTGCGGGAGCGCGTTCTCTGGTGGCAACATCAGGAGGCGGTTTCTCTCTTATGGTGGAAAGTCTTGGGCTTGCCGCCCAAACAGAAGTGCCTTTGGTTGTTGTAGAGGGAATGAGACCGGGGCCGGCAACAGGAATGCCCACATGGACAGAACAGGGAGACGTTCGGTTTGTTCTGCACGCGGCGCAAGGAGATTTTCCACGAATTGTTATAGCTCCGGGTGATGCAGAAGAAGCGTTTGGTTTTACTATGACCGCGTTTAACCTTGCGGAAACATACCAACTGCCGGTAATTCTTCTGGTTGATAAATATCTTATGGAAAGCCATGCGACTGTTCCATTTGAAAATCTTTCTTCTCGTGCCGATAGCTTTCGCATAGAGCGAGGAAAACTCTTGAGGGATGAAGATGTCGCAGTTCAAACAGATTATAAACGATACGCGCTTGTTGAAGACGGGATTTCGCCTCGCAGTATTCCCGGTCAAAAAGGAGGAATTGGACTGGCAGGATCAGACGAGCATGATGAGCATGGTCTCTATAGCGAAGATGCGCATATGCGCGTTTCCATGATGGATAAGCGATTTAAAAAATTGGATTCAGCAATTCCGCATATTCCTCCTCCCGATTTGTACGGCGATGAAAAAGCGCCCGTTACCATTGTAAGCTTTGGGTCAACAAAAATGCCTATTTTTGAAGCGATGAGCTCTCTTGCAAGAGAAGGAATAGCTATACGGTTTCTTAAAGTTTCTTATCTCAATCCTTTTCCTACGGAAGCAGTTGCCTCAACAATGAAGGACTCACAAAAGACTTTGGTTATCGAGAACAATAAAACAGGGCAGTTTGAGGGACTAATAAGAGAATATACGGGTTTTTCGGTATCTGACCACTTGAGAAAGTATGACGGACGACCATTCTATCCGGAAGAGATTGTAGATCATGTAAAAACTCTTCTTAAGAAATGATGGTTAAAAAGTATGACAGAACTTAAAGACTTAGAAATTACCTACGATAAGCCCAACTGGTGTCCGGGGTGTGGCGATTTTGGTGTGTGGATATCGCTTAAAAATGCGATTGTATCCTTAAACCTCAATCCGTGGGAAGTGGTTCTTGTGTCAGGGATTGGATGCTCCAGCAAGCTTCCGTATTGGGTCAAGACGTACGGGTTTAACGGACTCCATGGACGCCCCATGCCGGTTGCCGAAGGGATAAAACTTGCAAATCAGGGACTTACGGTTATTGTGATTGGAGGAGACGGGGATCAGTATGGAGAAGGGGCAAATCACCTCATTCACGCGGCGCGCAGAAATATTGATCTTACCGTCATGGTGCATAATAATCAAATATACGGACTCACTACCGGTCAGTTTTCTCCCACAACGGACATTGGAGAAAAAAACAAAGCAAATCCCAATCCTATTATTGAGGTGCCGTTAAATCCTATAGCTCTTGCCTTATCCGCGGGAGCAACCTTTGTTGCCCGAGGTTTTGCCGGAGACAATAAGCAAGAAACGCAGCTCATTACTGAGGGAGTAAAGCATAAAGGATTTGCAATTATTGACACGATGCAGCCGTGCGTTACGTTTAACCACAAGAACACATTCTCCTGGTTTTATGAACGGGTATATAAGTTAGAAGAAGAAGGTCATGATCCTCTCAATAGAATTAAAGCATTTGAAAGAGCGGAAGAGTGGCCTTTACGAAAAGTTCTTGAGCAAAACCAGAAAGAACGGATCCCAACAGGCATTTTTTACAAAGAGGATCGTTCTACATGGGAGGACGCAACGCTTCAAATTCAGAAAGCTCCATTGGTAAAACAATCAATGGAGAACCGCGATATTACTCCTCTTCTTAGAGAGCTCATGTAGAGCTTTTATCTATAAGTTCAAAAAACCCTCGCATGATATCAGCGAGGGTTTTTCTTTGCGAAATGAACTCATCAAAGGATTATCCTCCGATTCTGTACATTCCTGTTCCACAAGTTGGACATTTACCTTTGAGTGCCGGTTTTCCATTTTTCATGGTAACCCGTTGTGCATTTGGGTCATCTCTTTTTTCTCGACACTTTACGCAGTACATGCTTGCCATATTTGTTTCACCTCCCCTCACCTCGCCAAAGGCGGGGTTTACGCCTCTATCGGTAATACAATAATACGGTTTTTAAGAATAAAAAAGAGGAAAAGCTCTAACCCAACAATAACACAAGTTGTTATAATAATTTTAAGAAGATCGCCTCTTAAAGCAACCGGGTTATAAGAAAAGACAGAAACGTATTGAGTAGTATAAGAAATTTCTTTTTTTGCTGCATCAATAAGAGAAACTGAGCTGGCAGTAGGTTTTTTGAGAAGCTGATTGCGAAGTTCGGTAATGATTTTTTCCTGGCGCGTTTTTCTTCTTTTGCTCATGGGTATTTAGCCTTGCTTTAGTGCAAAGATTACACTATTGACTTCATGCTGTCAAGAGGCTAGTATATTCTTTATACATGGTGTTTAATTTTGAACTTTTGGCCATTGCCGTCGTGATTGTATGGCTGGTCGTTCTAAGCGTCATGTTTTGGCAATCGTTTGCGGGGTATTCGGACTTTGTAAGAGGAGCAAAAGGAAAAACTCTGCAGGCAGCGCTTGAGTCTCTGTTAAGGGATTTAGAAGAAACAAAAAAAGACACAAAAGAGCAATCGGAGCGGATCACAAAACTAGAAGAAGAAGAGCTATTGCATATACAAAAAATTGGACTGTTGCGCTTTAACCCATTTAAAGATACAGGAGGAGACCAGAGTTTTGTATTAGCCCTTTTGGACAATAACGATACGGGAATTGTGATTTCTGCTCTTTACTCTCGTTTGGGGACGAGATGGTACGCAAAAAAGGTAGCAGAGGGTAAAGGATTAGAACATGAACTATCTGATGAAGAAAAGAAAGCAATTAGTGAGGCAAGATCTCGCAAAGAGTAATCCATGAGCAAAAGCAACATTTTAGTTATTGGATGTATTGTGGGAGCATATCTGTTCTTTGCGTCGGTCTCCTATCTTATTTTTTCCAAAACCGCAATCGGAGGAAGTTTGGTTCTTGAGTCCAAGCCCCCCGCAACAAGCGTAAGCATTTTTAATGAACGACTTCCTAAGACCGAGTCCTGTCCTCTTAACGGTGCTTTGTATTCAAAAGACCAGCGAAAATGGTGGGAGACGCATAGGCCTTTGGGTGTTATGATAGAAAATCATAAGGGAGCACGTCCTCAATCGGGGATTTGGGGTGCTGATGTAGTGTATGAGGCCGTTGCCGAAGGAGGAATAACAAGATTTTTGGCAATGTATCATTGTCAGGATGCAGGACAGATAGGGCCAGTTAGATCGGCTCGCACGTACTTTTTGGACTTCATTTCCGAATATTCGGAATTTCCCCTATACGCGCACGTGGGCGGTGCGAATACATCGGGACCTGCTGATGCGCTTTCTCATATAGCTGACTATGAGTGGAGCGGCTATAACGATCTTAACCAGTTCTCTATTGGATTTCCCACATTCTGGCGTGATTACAATAGGCTGGGGCGCCCAACAGATACAGAACATACTATGTATTCAACAGTCAAGAAATTATGGGATTTTGCAAAAACGAGAGGCCTTACCAACGTAGATAAAGATAACACTTCTTGGGACGAATCGTTTACCCCCTACAGCTTTAAAGATGATATAAAAGTATCTAGTCCTCAAGCGCAAATAATACGTCTTGCGTTTTGGGAGAACAACGATCCGTATGATGTTGAATGGACATATTCAGCCCAAACAAACGCGTACGAAAGAAGCCATGGAGGAAGTCCTCACGTTGATAAGAACAACAACAAAAGGATAATCGCCAAAAATGTAGTGGTTCTGTTTATGAAAGAACGCTCAGCAAATGACGGATATGAAGGTAACGTGCATCTTTTATATACAACCAAAGGGACGGGAAGCGCGATCGTCTTTATAGATGGAGACAGAATAGACGCAACGTGGAGAAAAGAAGGACGGCGCGGGAGAACGCTTTTATTTACCAAACAAGGTAAGCCTATTGCTTTGAATAGAGGAATTATTTGGTTCGAAATCCTGCCCACGGATGGAATAGTAGAAACTGAGTAGACAAGTTGTGCTATAATCATCCTAAGTAAAAGAGGCAGGCTATGTTCGCAGATCTTATTACATCAAAATCACGGGTCAGACT
This sequence comes from Candidatus Levybacteria bacterium RIFCSPLOWO2_01_FULL_42_15, assembly GCA_001784055.1. GTDB lineage: Bacteria > Patescibacteriota > Microgenomatia > Levybacterales > UBA12049 > 2-01-FULL-42-15. Next base: position 48,921 of record MFOZ01000022.1, read on the forward strand.
TCTTTCTGTTTACCTGCAGTCTCCTTTTGACATGTATCATGTTCGAGAGCTGGTAAGGCGGACGCAGGATGAGATTAACGCGGTGAGGCGAGAGCTGGCGTTTTTGGAGAAATGCGGCATTCTAATCAAAGAGGCAAGAGCAAACAGACTTTACTACTCATTCTCAAAGGCATACCCTTTTTATTTTGACTTATTGGAGATAGGGGCAAAAACAGTTGGTCTTGGTTCAGAAATCTTAAAAAACAAAACTAAGCTTGGAAAAATCAAGTACGCAATGCTTTCAGGGAGGTTTGTGCGCAGGACAAAAAAAGGAAGCGACGATGTGGACATTTTGCTAGTTGGAACCGTTGTTCTTCCTGAACTTGCTCTCCTGGTTCGCTTAGAAGAAAAACGGCTCGCAACAGAAATCAATTATACTGTTATGTCAGAAGATGAATTCGGTTTTAGAAAAAAAAAGCATGACCCATTTATTGCCTCGATTCTTTCGGGGTCTCGCATCATGCTTCTTGGAGATGAAGAAAGCATGCTTGCATGAAAAACAGGTATCGACTGCTCTTTTGGGGAATTATCTTCTTAACGATTACTGCTTTACTCGTTGATTTACCCTCCTTCACGATTTCTTTTGAGTCTCCTCAAATTCCTTTCATCAATAAGCGTTTTTCAATCAATCGCCACTTTGAGGGAGATATGATCAGATTTTTTGCGGGACCCTTTAACTTTCAGAGAGATACATCATTTCGGCTTGGTCTTGATCTTGCAGGAGGAACAAGCGTTACGCTTAAAGCAAAGATGGAGGGCGCGTCTTCTTCCCAAAAAGATGCAGCACTTGATGGGGCAAAAAGCGTTATAGAACGCCGCGTTAACTTGTTTGGCGTTTCCGAGCCGGTTGTGCAAACCGCAAAAACAAACAATGAGTACCGCATTATTGTTGAGCTTCCGGGCATTACAGACGTGGACGAGGCGGTTCGTCTTATTGGAACCACTGCCCAGCTTTCATTTTGGGAACAAGGATCAACCGAGTCGGGGAAGCTTGCAACAGCATCAGCTCTTCCTAAGAATCTTTTGCTGGTTCTCCCTAACAATCCTCAGAAAACAAACCTCACCGGAAGCGATTTGGAGCAGGCAAGCGTTACGTTTAGTCAAAACACGGCAGAACCCCAGGTTCAGCTTGTTTTTAAAAAAGATGGAATAAAAAAATTTGCCGATATTACCAAGCGAAATACAGGAAAAGTCTTGGCGATCGTTCTTGATGACCAGCTCTTACAGGCGCCGCAAGTCAATGAGCCAATTCTTGGAGGAAACGCGGTAATAACCGGTGGATTTACTGCTCAACAGGCAAAGACGCTCTCCATTCAGCTTAACGGGGGAGCGCTTCCGGTATCGCTTTCAATCCTTGAGCAAAGGACTATTGGCGCTACGCTTGGGTCATCCTCTCTTGCGCAGAGCCTTTTTGCGGGAGCAGTTGGCTTTGTTGTTATCGTAATTTTTATGATAGTTCTTTACGGAAGGCTTGGAGTGATTGCTTCATTCACCTTAATCCTGTACGCTCTATTTGTTCTTGCGCTCTTTAAGCTTATCCCAATAACGCTGACTCTTGCCGGTATCGCCGGATTCATTCTTTCTATTGGCATGGCGGTTGATGCTAATATTCTTATTTTTGAACGCATGAAAGAAGAGTTTCATAGGGGTAAGCACCCGCAAGTTGCCATGGAGCTTGGGTTTTCGCGCGCATGGACATCAATCAGAGACTCAAATGTTTCAAGCATTATCACCGCTCTTATTCTCTTTTACTTTGGAACAGGAGCCGTAAAGGGATTTGCGCTTACGCTCTGTATTGGGGTTTTAGTTTCTATGTTTTCGGCAATCACGATCACTAAAACGTTTTTAAGACTGATATATAAGAATAATTAAAAGTTACGTATGAACATTATTGGAAAAAAGAAATGGTTTTTTGCGCTTTCCCTTGTTGTTATCGTACCGGGGATCATATCTCTTGCTTTATTTGGGTTAAGAGCAGGAATTGATTTTTCCGGAGGAAGCAGGATAGAAATTCAGAATGCAAAGTTCTCGCCTCGCGGCGAAGCGGACAAAGTTCAAAGTTCAAAGAAAGCACTCGAAAAGATTTTTACAGGTGAAAAAATAGAGATGCATTCTATACAAAACTTCCAAGACGACGCGTTTATTATCCGCACAAAAGAGATAGATCAAAAAGCGTATTCGAAGCTTGTTAAGCAGATACAAAAAAAGTTTCCCAATACAAAAGAAGTTGGGTTTCAGACAATTGGGCCAACGGTGAGCGCGGAAACAACGCTTAACGCTTTTAAGTCCATTGGGATGGCGTCACTACTTATCGTCTTGTATATAGCGTGGTCTTTTAGAAAGGTTCCAAAACCGGCAAGCAGTCTTCGGTTTGGCGTCTGTGCTATTATCGCGCTTGTGCATGACGTACTGGTGGTAGTGGGAGTGTTTTCTCTGTTCGGAAAATTTCTGGGAGTTGAGGTGGATAGTTTGTTTGTGACTGCCCTTCTTACCATTATTGGGTTTTCGGTTCATGACACCATTGTGGTATTTGACAGGATACGAGAAAATCTTATCCGAACAGGAGCTTCTTCTTTTGCAAAAGTTGCCAATGATTCTATCTTGCAAACAATAAATCGCTCACTCAACACCTCTATCACGGTTTTTTTGGTTCTTCTTGCGCTTGTGTTATTTGGTGGAGAATCTACGCGGTGGTTTGTGATTGCTCTTCTTATAGGTATCATTAGCGGAACTTATTCTTCTATCTTTACTGCGGCGCCTCTTTTGGTCCTCTGGCACGAATGGCGGGAAAAGAGATGAAAAATTACCTAGTGAGATGCTCTTTTACGATTTTACTCACCAAGGCTCCGTCTGTTTTGCCTTTTACTTTTGGCATTAAAACGCCCATCACCTTTCCGATATCTTGCAAGCTTGATGCTCCTGCTTCTTGAATCGCGTTCGTTGCGAGTCTCCGAATCTCATCTTCGCTCATCTGCTTAGGAAGATAGGTTTGTAAAATCTGTGATTCTTTTGTTTCTTTATCAACGAGATCCTGTCGGTTTGCTCGACTAAACTGTTCGATGGAATCTTTCCTCTGCTTTACTTCTTTTTGTATTACAGACAGCACGTCTTCATCAGTTGCCTCGTATCCTGCCCCTCCTTTTTGGATCTCGTAATAATTAATGCTAGAGAGAAGCATGCGCAGCACAGAAGTCCTAAGCGCGTCTTTTGCCAACATGCTTTGCCTTAAGTCTTCTTGTAGTTTATGCTTCAACATATATTGTTCGATATTATATCAGTCGACCAAGTCCCAATGCTCTACTTTTCTCGAACATCGAAACAAAAAACCAAATAGATAATATCAGATAGAATAAGTTTAACACAAAACTTATAATAATGGTCTCATATAAAATTGGTTGGTGCGCAATTATTCTTCTCATGTCTTCAAAAATATAACTGGAAGGAATATAAAACGAAACTGTCTGTGCCCATTGAGGGAGAGCAGATACTGGATAATACAAACCGGAAAACGGAGCAATAAGAGCAACCCCTGTCCAGGCAAATGTTTG
>MFOZ01000022.1:52521-56228 GCA_001784055.1 Candidatus Levybacteria bacterium RIFCSPLOWO2_01_FULL_42_15
ACAAAAAACCCAACAGCCCATCCTGTTAGAGCCAGACTGATCGTAAACGGGATAACATAGACGCCATACATAGCTATAGAGTATTGATAGAGAAAAAATGCCAATAACGCAGAAAAAGAAACGCTCACAATCATTTTTAAAAAACCATATACCATAAACGCAGCAATCCATTCCTGAATCCTCAAAGGAGAAGCAAATATATTTACTAAGTTTTTATCCCACAACTCGGATAACAAGTTTACGTTTATTTCGTATTGTGTTCTCCAAATAATAATCCAGAAAATAAGCCCTGTTAACACGATTGTCATAAATTCGTTTGAATTACTATGAAGCCCTGCAAAGTAAAGTCCTGTTAGTCCCCAAATAAATAAATCCATAGCAGGCCAGTAAAACATATCAGAAAGCCTATCAAAATTATGCTTTGTAGTGACGTAGTAGCGGTATATCATGGCAAAAACGCGGTTTATATTAATCACATGTTTTTCCTTTCTACAACTTGCAAGAAATAGTCTTCCAGATCCGGTTTATCAATGCTTATTTCTTCGTAACTAATGTGCTTTTTTGCTAACAGCATGAGAAAGTCGGCAACTCTTTTTTCATCAATCGGAATAATAAATGAGAATCGGTTTGCCTCGTAGGGAATTTCTAGTTTATTAAAAAGAATCGTTGCTTTTTCTGCATCTTTTTGAATAAGAAGCCGCACGTAGCTTTCCGAAATCTTTTTTGCAAGATTATGGGGTGAATCCTCGGCAATAATGTTTCCATGATGTAAGATAATTACTCGATCACACATCTCTTCCACCTCGCTCATATTATGGGAGGTAAACAGCATGCTTACGCCATACTCTTTTTGTTCTTTTTTAAGAAACTCCCGAACTTTTATCGCGATATCGGGGTCAAGGCTTGCGGTTGGTTCGTCAAGAAGAATAAGTCTTGGATAATTAAGAAATGATTTTGTCAAAAGGAGCCTTGTTTTTTCTCCCGCAGAAAGAGACACAAATGACTTACCAACAAGATGTTCAATCTCAAACTCCTTCAAGAGTTTTGCGATGCGCTTTTTCTTGTCGGGGATTTCATATAATCTTGCAAAGATTTCCAAAATCTCAGAAACCTTAAAAAGATGGGGAAAGCTTATGTAGGTAGAAGAAAAATTAATTTGTTTAAGAATATTTTCTCGATTGTTTTTGAAATCTTTTCCAAAAAAGGCTATCGTTCCGCGCGTTGGTTTCATAACGCCAAGAAGCATGTGAATTGTGGTTGTTTTTCCTGCTCCATTGAGACCTAGCAATCCCAATATCTCTCCATCCGCTATGGAAAATGATATGTCATTAACCGCGGTGAATAATCCAAATGTTTTGGTAAGATGAGTTACTTCTAAAACCGTATCTTGCATAACCAATTGATTGTCTTATAAGCGTAGCTATTTTGCAACTCCCTTTTAGGGATAGGAGGTAACGAATGTTGCAATAGTATCATAGACTAGACTACGGATATACTTCCTGTAATTTTATCTTCACCTACTTTTACCTTGCAACGTCTTTTCTTTTAAAGCCAGTATATTCTTTTTTCTTAAACATAAGTTTAGGACCACCAACTAGGTTATATCTTCTTTTTCTATATTCCTCTTGTACTTTTTGCCCCCTTTTATCGATCAACTCAAACGAAGTTGGATATTCGTCTAAATTTTTCATAACAGATGCTATTGTATTTTTTCCAACCTTTAACATTTTAATAATTTCATCAAAGCTAATGCCGTTTTTAAGATATTGCGCAACGAGAATTCTTCTTCCAATCTTAAGTTTTTCGTCATACGTTAATAGTCCGTTTATAATTTCTTCCACCTCGTTTCCATCTTTTGCGGCGAGAAAAGCATCTCTTAACCCATTTAAAGCGCTATAGATATCGTCTTTGTTTAAAAATCTGTATCTTCTCATATAGGTTGTATTTAGTATCGTTGTCTAGTCAACGATACTATCATTAATAGTAATACAATTAATGTGTATTTGTAAATATCCTCTACGGTTCCTAGCACGGTTTAATACGGTTGAAGCGTGTAAATCCCAAATTAGTATACTTATGAGGAAAGTTGTTTGATGCGGTTGAGGAGGTATTCCTTGGTGTTTTTGGAGAGATCTTCATCAACCTCCTCAAACAATTTTTGTAGGATTTCGCCAACTTTTGGTCCCGGTTTCATATTGAGCGTTTTCATCACATCGTTTCCGTCAATAGCCATATCGTTCATTGAAAATGGAGCGGGTTTTAGCTGATCTTCTACCCGTTTCTTAAACAACTTAAGCCGCCAGCTTTCTGCCGTTTGGGTTCCTCCTCCCAGTCTATCCCCAATCCGTAAATCCATCATGTCTTTTACGTTCTCAGCCCCAATGCGTCGGATAAATCGTCTGATAGCGGCATCGGTAATATGCTCATCTACCGTAAACATGTGCCAACGGATAAGGGTCACAATTTTATCCCGTTCTTTTCTGGAGAATTTAAGTCTGTCGCAAATTTCTCGTGCTATCTTTGCACCCATTATCTCGTGATTGTAAAATACCACAAAACCGTTTTCGTCTTTAGATACCACCTTGGGTTTTCCTACGTCGTGAAGAAGCGTTGCGAACCGCACAATCGGATCTTTTGATGGGCAGAATTTTAACGAGAGCACATTGTGGGTAAATACATCGTCCTTATGGTGGCGCCCGGGGCGAGCTTGGGAAATACCTATTCCTTCCAAAAGCTCGAGAATAATATATTCAAGAAGTCCATAGTTTCTTAACAATATGACTCCGTCATAAGGAAAATCACTTGTGAGAATGCGCAACAGTTCTATGCGGATACGCTCTGCCGACACATGAGAAAGGAGCTTCGCGTCATGTACGATTGCCTTGCCTGTTTGTTCCTCAATTGCCAACGCAAGTTCTGTGGCAAGGCGTATCGCTCGCATGAGCCGCAGGGCATCTTCTTTAAAGCGTTCATTCGGATTTCCTACGGCCTTGATAATTTTTGCTTTTAGATCCACCTGTCCCTTAAAAGGATCAATAATGGTTGTTGGTTGTTGATCGTTAGCAGTTAGCTTAAGAGCCATTGCGTTAATGGTAAAGTCGCGCCGGGCTAAATCCTCCTCAATTGTTTTGCCCCATACTACTTTGTCGGGACGTCGCTTGTCAGAGTATCCATGTTCGGTTCTAAATGTGGTTACTTCAACGATTCCCTCTTTTGTTGGAATTCCCACAGTGCCAAACTGATTGTCGTAAAACCCATCGGGAAATAATTTCAAAATATGTTCGGGCGTAGCACTCGTGGCGAGATCCCAGTCTTTTACCGCTTTCTCCAAAAGAAGATTTCTTACGCATCCTCCTACCAGATAGACGCCAAAATCAGAAGATGCAAGCCTTTGATAGATAGTAAGCACCCATGGGGGAATTCTTTGTATGACGTCTTGTTGGAGCATGGTTGATCTGTTATAGTATACCAAAATAGAGAGAATTATGAATCAGGAAGTATGAAAAGATGGAAGATTGTCAATAAGGGAAAGGGAGAAGCTAAAGGTTTGAAGATGGATAAAATAATAAAAATTCTTCTTGAAAATCGGGGATTGAAAACAAAGAAACAGAAGGAAGAATTTTTAAATCCGAAATTAGAAACGGTCACTCCAAAGTCTGTAGGAATCGACCTCAAAGAGCTTAAAAAAGCGCTCAAAAGAATGTATA
>MFOZ01000023.1 GCA_001784055.1 Candidatus Levybacteria bacterium RIFCSPLOWO2_01_FULL_42_15
GGCCAAATTGTGGCGCGGAAATACGCAAAAATAAACAAAAACATCGCTTATGGGTTTTTATTATAATCGCCGCATTCTGGAATTTCGCGCTGAATAAACGATGGACATTTAAGAAATAAGAGTGAAAAATCGACAAGTTTAAAAAGATAATCATGAATAATACAAAACAAAAAACCGCAATTATAATCGGCGCCGGACCAGCCGGACTCACGGCAGCCTACGAATTGCTTATCAAAACCGATATTAAACCGATTATTTATGAAGCGAGCGGAGATATCGGCGGAATTTCAAAAACCGTAAATTATAAAGGCAATCGGATTGATATAGGCGGGCATCGCTTTTTTTCAAAATCAGACCGGGTGATGCGCTGGTGGCAAAATATTCTTCCGATTCAAAATCAAGAAGAAAACAATCCGGATAAAACCGATAAAATAATGCTTATCCGCAATCGCGTTTCCAGAATATTTTTTTTGAGAAAATTTTTTGATTACCCCCTTTCGTTAAACTTTAACACGCTCAAAAATCTCGGAGCATTTAAAATATTTCAAATATTTTTCAGCTATACTAGAACGCGTTTATTCCCGATTAAAAAAGAAAAATCATTGGAAGATTTTTTCATCAATCGTTTTGGAGAAAAATTATATCTTACCTTTTTTAAAGACTATACGGAAAAACTCTGGGGAGTTCCGCCAAGACTAATAAAGCCGGAGTGGGGGGCGCAGAGAATTAAAGGATTGTCAATAAGTAAAGCGATTTCCCATGCTCTAAAAAATCTCCGGCCACGAACGAAAAATATTGAACAGAAAAAAACAGAAACAAGCCTGATTGAAAAATTTTTATACCCGAAATACGGTCCCGGGCAAATGTGGGAAGAAGTCGCGCGCCTTATTAAAGAGAAAGGCGGGGAGATTCACCTGCATCACGAAGTTTACGGACTTAAAATTGGACAAAACAAAATCGTCGAAATTATCGCAAGAAACAAAAAAAACGGAGGAATAAATAATCAAAAAGGTGATTATTTTTTTTCCACCATGCCGGTTAAAAATCTTATTCGGGCATTTGAAGAAAATATCCATCCCCAAGTCCGGAAAGTGGCCGAGGGATTGATTTATCGAGATTTTATTACCGTAGGACTTTTGCTGAAAAAATTAAAAATCGCTAACCGGTCCGGAAAGCTTGCGGATAACTGGATATATGTCCAAGAAAGAGATGTAAAAGTAGGACGGATTCAAATTTTTAATAATTGGAGTCCTTATTTGGTAAGCGACGAAAATACCGTCTGGCTGGGTTTGGAATATTTTTGCAATGAAGGCGACCAGTTTTGGAACAAATCTGATGCTGAATTAAAGCAGGCGACCGTTGAGGAATTATTAAAAATGGGATTTATTGACCGATCCGATGTCCTGGACGGGTGCGTAATCCGAATGCCTAAGACATATCCGGCCTATTTCGGGACTTATGACCAATTCCATGTCATTAGAAATTTTGTTGACCAATTTGAAAATCTTTTTTTAATCGGCCGAAACGGGATGCATAAATACAATAATCAAGACCATTCAATGCTTACTGCCATGATTGCGGTGGAAAACATCATAAATAAAATTGCGGACAAAGATAATATCTGGTCCGTGAACGCGGAGCAAGAATATCACGAAGAAAATGTTTGAATTATGAATTTTGTTTTTTTAAAAAATATTTTTTCAACCCAAAATAAAATCATAGCGCTTCTTTTATTTTTTATTTTAATTAAAGGGATAATATGGGCGTGGAACATCCCGCTTTTTACTCTTTCCGACGAGGTGACTCATTTTACTTACATTCATTATTTATCCGAACACAAAGAACTCCCGCGCAAAACCGATACCATGATTAAATTGGAGAAAAGCACCGTTGAATTAAGAAAAGTTTTGAAAATGATAAAAATAGATAAGACTCCTCTTTCCAACGCTCATTTAAACTTTTCTAACGCAACTAAAGATAGGAATGGTTCAAATCCGATTTCCTTTAATGATTTTCTGAATAATTCCAATCTTCGGGCAGGGTGGTCATTTAATTACCCGCCTTTTTATTATGCTTATGCGTCCATATTTTATACTATTGGCAAGAATCTTAACTTCGACATTATCGCTATTGCGTATTTAATAAGATTTTCTGCGGTAATTTTTTTAATAATCACCGTAGTCTTTTCCTACAAAATCGCGTTTATCTTTAGCCGTGATAGTTTATTTGCCATCATTATTTGTTCTATAATTTCTTTAATGGTGTCCGTAAGCGCGGTTTTTTCGTCTATAAACAACGATGTGGCTCTGATTGCTTTCGGTCATATCGTTCTTTATCTGACTACGCGTATATTTTATTCAACTCGCCAAAAAATCGGTCGATTGACAATATTTTGGTTCCTCGCTTTTATACCTGCCATATATTCCAAACCTCAAGCGATTATTTTTATCCCGCTATTAATCGGCGCTCTTATTTATAATGGATTAAAAAACAAAGGGTTAAGAATCAACGCCGCAATAAACATTTTATTTATTGCCGCGGCCGCTTTAATCGCCATCCTGCTTTTACCTATCGGTTTTTTAGATTTTTTTAAAATTAATCTTGCTTCAATAAACGGGATGAATGAAATAACAACGATTGTAAAAAATGATTTTTTAAGACGCATCAACCTTGTGTTTGATTTTTTCGTTCAACTTGGGCTTTTCCATTCAGGGCACCCAATATGGATTTTCTCTTTTTTGGGGACATTAATTTTCTTATCATTGGTTGGCATAATATTATTTTTCTTTAATTTTTTTAAAAATAATCACTTAGAAAAATCCCGCGCCCTATTATTAAATGCCGCGCCGATAATAATCTTAGAAATTTTATATACTTTTTTATATTACAGAGAAGCGATCATTAATAAAGTTTACGACTTTCCTGGACAAGGCAGATACTATTTTATTGTTCTGGCCCCCTTGGTAATAATTTTTGTTTATGGCCTGCAGTATGTTTCCGATTATCTTAAATTACCGCGACGGATATTATATTTTATCCTTATTTTATTCTTTGCCCTATTAAATAGTTATTTTTTTGCAAATATCATCCTTTCTGCCGCTTATTTATGAAATTATTCATTGCCATTATTGTCATAATAGTAATAATTATTCCGATTTTTTTTCTCTGCAATGATTTATTTTATGATCAAAGCGGACCATGGCTTGATATTTGGTCGCAAAAAGTAAAAATTGAAACATCGGCAAATCTAATAGAGCAGAAAATAACGCCATTGAACAACGATTTTTCAATGATTACTATCCCGATAAGAGTGATTAAAAAATCATCATTGGAAGCGAGTATTTTGAATAATGAGGGGTCATTGCTTGCGTCTCAAAAGTTTAATATACAGACCGCTCAACAGAAAATTGAATGGGAATTCGCCCCGCTCGGGGGACGGCCTGAAATTTATATCCTAAGAATACGCATCTCTGATGACTCTGCAAATAATATCAAATTTTTCCTAGTTCCGGCGGAAAGTCTGGAAAAACAAGTTTTAATCAATGATCAGATTGTGCCAGGTAAAACATTGGCTTATTTTACCGAATCAAAGTTTGGTAGTTTTAAAGAAAAATTAAAAGCATTATACGAACGCGCAAAAATATACAAACCGCAATTCATACAAATTATGCAATTACCGTTTTTCATTCTTTATATTATTTCATTTTCGTTATTTATATGGAGTCTTTTAAAAATTATAATTTCAGATAATTAGTATGGCCTGCGAATTTATCAAACAAAACAAAAAATTCCTTATACTGATGATTATTACGGTTGAAGTTATCACGATTTTACCGACGATTTACGGATATGCCGCAACGCCGCCCGGTTTTCGCTTCAATGGCATGCCACACCTTACGCCGGGGGATTTTCATCTTTATCTTTCGTATTTTGAACAAGCCAAACAAGGTTTTTTAGTTTTCAGGGATCTTTACACGGGCGAGGAGCAAGTACCGATAATTTTTAACCCGTTTTTCTTAATATTCGGATTAATCGGAAAAATATTTAATTTATCAAATATTGCCATACATCATTTAGCGCGAATTGTCCTTATTCCACCATTAACAATTGCGCTCTTTGTTTTTTTTAGCCGCACCTTTAAAGAAAAAATGCATATTCGTCTGGCAATGCTTTTAGCCGCGTTTTCTTCGGGTCTTGGTTTTTATGCCGCGCCTTTTTTCCAAAATAATCCTGATTTTTCAGCCAAGCCAATGGATCTTTGGGTGCCGGAATTTAACATTTTTTTAACCGTTTTGCGCAACCCTCTTTATATTGCCGCGCTAACACTCATAATTTTGACATTCCTCGCCTTTATCAAGGCTATTGAAAAAAACCAAATTAAATGGAGTATTGCCGCTGGCCTGGCCGCTTTCTCGCTTTTTTTAATCCACCCTTACCATGTACTGACAATTTATGCCATTCCTTTGACTTGGATTATCTCTTTAATAATTATAAATAAAAAAATTGATTTTTCTCATCTTAAGCATTTTATTGTCTTATTTTTCATTTCTGTTACACCGGCGATTTATATAGTTTATCTCACCTTAACTGATTTGATTACCCACAACCGTTATGGCGCAGTGAGCGGAGCGCCTCCGGTCGTATGGGTTACTCTTATTTCTTACGGATTTCTTTTCTTTCTCGCCATCCCCTCCGGCTTATCTTTTTTAAAAAAGTTTCTTAAAAAGCAAACGGACGAAATTTTTAACGGGAATATCTTATCTTTCTGTTTACTCTGGATTATTATAGGATTTATACTTGTCTACTTCCCGCTTTTTATGCACGGCCGGCGGCTAACGCTTGGTCTGGAAATTCCTCTGGTCGTTTTTTCAACTCTCGCCATGATAAATATTCAAAATACAAACTGGCATCGAAGATTAAAAAAAATCATTGACACCGGGGTAGCTTTTTTAATATTCTTTATTTTATTTTTCGCGCCGTCAAATATTTACGCGCTAATCTCTAACTTTCAAGTTTACGCAAATAAATATTATGAGGTCGTCTATACGCCGAATGAAATTTATCAGGCCCTAAACTGGCTAAAGAATAATACAATAATGGAACAAGATGTTGTACTGTCAAGCCTATATTACGGCAATCTTATCCCGGGGATTATTGGACGAACTGTTTATGTCGGTCACTCTCCGGAAACGGCTTTTTTCAATTTAAAAGAACGATGGTTGTTTGCGTTTTTCGCTCAAAACCGCTCCGATAGCGCCGAAATTCAATTCTTAAAGGATAATAGAATCACATATATTTTCTACACGGAAGATCTTAAAAAAATAGGAACCTGGCGACCTGAGAACAAAACATATTTATTAAAGGAATTTAAGAACGATGGGGCGGCTATTTATGTGGTAAAGTGATCGCCCCTAGAAAAACTTCACCGCTGGCAGATTTGTCAGGAATCAAAACCGTGTCTGATCTCATCTGATCCAAAACAAATCCGCCATCTGTCGCATCAATCAGCCGCAAATAAATTTTATATTCGCCTTTTAGGCTGCCGGGCAAAAGTGTGTGCTGATTGGTTTGAATGATTTTACCAATTTCCCAATCGCTGGCCGGATACAAACCATAGCCCAAAGGATAAATTTTATTCAGTGCGATTTTTTCGTTCTCCGCGCGCGCCAATATATTTATGGCGTAAATTTTGTCAGTATTTTCCATCTTTTCCCAAAAAAGAGAGAATGAGAGAATTGAGAATTGATTTAGCGAAGAACCGGTTGTTTGGGAAAATTTCAGTTCGTTATGAGCGGTTAATTTAACTTGTCCGTTCTTGTCTGCCGATTGGCCATCCTTAACCAAGTCGGGACCTTCCGGCAAAGAATCTAAAATTTCATATAACGATTCTTGCGTTGGTTTTTTTGAAAAAAGAATAAATCTGTCAGCGTAATCCTGAACAAAAAGTTTTCTCATTTTTATAAAATTTCTGATCCGATCATCGCCGTTTTCGTATTCCTTAAGAGAAAAAATAAAACCCGAAAGATCTTCGCTGTCAATCAGCGCGTAGCCGGTTGAATAAGGCGGAATATATGGCGATGAAGAAAACTGTTTAAATCCTTTGAATGTCCAAAATAGCGCGGAGTCGTTTTGGCTTGCAGAGCGCTCCGGAAGATAAGCGGAAGAAAGCATGGCGTCAGATTCGATCGGAATTATATTGACAAGCGCTTTTTGAATTTTTGTTTCTTCATTGTTAACCATGCGCTTCTTATCAATGCTAAAATATGGAATAAAATTTCCCAAAGGACCAAAAAAGATGATTAAACCAATCATTGCCATGCTAAAAATGGTGATTAAAAGTCCGCGATCTTTAAAAACAAAACCATAAGCTTTATTTTTAAAATAATCAATCCGCATATAATCCGCTAATTGCTTGACGCCGAAAATGCCGGCCAAAAACAAGGCGGGCAAAAAATAAGCGGCGTAATGAGTGGTAAAGACGGTTCCGCCGCTGCCGCCGTTTACCAAAGCAAATTGCAAAAAAGGCGGCAAGGCTAAAATTAAGAAACGGGTCTTAAAAAGCGGCAAAAACAAAAAAGCGAGCAAAAGCCCAAAAATCATTTCCCAATTATCGATTTTCCCAACAAAATGAGCGATGAATTGAAGCGGATTAACTTGAAAAATCCAGCTGTAATATGTTAAAAACTTATAGCTGCCCTCTGTGTTAAACGCGGAAATAATGCCCATTGATAGCAAAAACCACCACGCGCCCATAAGCATTGGAGCGGCGACCCAATACCATCTGCGCCGTTCAATCAAAGCGAGAACGCCGAACATAAAAATAATGAGTGAAATATCTTCGCGTATCAAAAGAGCGAGGAAACAAAAAAGAAGAAACCAAAAATAATGTAGTTTGTGGCGAGTAGTTTGTGGCGAGTAGTTTGCTTTGATATAGAAGTATGTGGCGCAAAAAAGAAAAACGAGTGAAAAAGGCAAAAGATGAAATTCAAAAAGATTGATGTTGTGGACTAAGGGGTTGAGGAGATAGAAAAAAGCGATACCTAATGATAAGCTTGTAGCTGGTAGCTTGTAGCTGGTAGCTTGTTGGAATATTGTTCGCGCTATGAAGAATATTGGAATCGCCGGCAGAGCAAGAAAGATTGTTTGCAATACAAGAAGCGTCTTAGGATGCGGGATTAAAAGATAAAAAGGTAAAAGAGCTAAAATAAACGGTTCAAAATGGTCGCCTAAATAACTTGATTGCTGAATTGACGAGTACCAATAATTTCCCGACCCAAAGCTTTCAAAAACCTGAGCGTAAATTCCCAAGTCAAGCGCGTTATATAAAAAATTATCGTATTTCCAAAAAGAAATATAAGTAAAAACCGCGATATATATCAACATCCCAATACTCAATAACCGAATTGGGTGGCGGTTGATGAAGTTTAACGGCTTTTTATAAGCAGATGACATATTAAAGTTACGAGATACGAGATGCAAGATTCAAAAATTTATATAAGTATAACACAAAACCCCTCCAAATTTTACTTGAAGGGGTTTGTGATTTTTTCTCTTAACTAAACTATACCACTGTCGTGATAACGAAGCTAACCACCGCCCAAGCGACGATTACGATTATAAGACCGATAACGCCGGCTGTGATAATTTTCTTGGCTTCGCCAACCGCCTCTTCATTTCCGGCCGCCGTCATCCAGCGAAAACCGCCGTAAAGAATCACGCCCAAAGCGATGACGCCCACTAATCCCAATACAGCATTCAAAATTGTGCCGATAGTATTTTCAAGACTTTCAGTGCTTAATCCGCCCGGAGTGGCTGGACTAACAAGTTGAGCCAAAGCCGCGTGCGGCGCCAAAGTAATTGCTAAAATGCTGATATTTTTTAAAATTTTCTTCATAATTTCACCCCCTTTCAAAGTAAAAAATAATAAATAAATAATCAAACAAACTTATCCACAGACGCTTTAATTATAATACTATCACAAATAGTGTCAACACCCCCAAATCTATTACTAAACGATTGGAGGACTTATTGAATTTACGATAAAATAAACAATTGACCAAGATATTACTATAACAGCCAAACCGATCGCACCGGCGGTGAGAGTTCTTTTTGCTTCGCCGATTGTTTCCTCATTGCCGGCCGATGTCATCCAACGGAAACCGCCGTAAACCATTATAGCTAAAGCGATCACGCCAGCAAGCCCAAGAACCGCGTTGAAAATCGGCTTAGCTATTTCCGCCGCAGTTGTATATTTTTTCAATCCGAGATCTTGAGCGATTGGAAATTGATTCGGATCATCTAAATTTATCTGCGCCGACGCAATCCGCGGCAATGATATAATCGCTAAAATACCGGCGCTTTTTAAAAATTTTTTCATAATCATTATTTTTAAGCCACTAATTTGCTTATAATAAAATAAACGACAGAATAAGAGATGATAATAACAACCAAACCGATCGCGCCGGCGGTGAGAGTTCTTTTTGCTTCGCTGATAGTTTCTTCGTTGCCGGCCGAGGTCATCCAGCGGAAACCTCCGTAAACCATTATTGCCAAAGATATGACGCCGACCAAGGTCAAAGCCGATTTGATTATATTGGTCAAGGCTTGATTCAATGTTCCGCCAAATAGTCCGGTGTCGGTTGGCAAATTCTGCGGCGTTACGCCAATGGCGGTGGAAACAAAATTGACAATGGAGAGAGACATTAGAACAATAAGCAACCCGACAATTGACGCGGTGAGGATTTGCTTGGATTTTTTGATTTTTTCTTCATTGCCCATTGAAGTCATCCAGAAATACCCGCCGTATATCATAAATCCCAACACCACTAAAAAAAGAAGCGATAGAGAGGCGTCGATAATTTCAATTATTATTTGTTCAACGGTTTTGTCCGTGTAACCGGAATTTGTTCCGATAACGGTTAAACATCCCATCGGATCGCCGGATGTTGGATCGCACTGGGCTTGAATCGTATTATTAAATATTCCCATCAGAAAAAATAAAAAAAGAAAAATCAAACACGGAATAAAAAAATATAACTTTCTATTAATACTATTTAACCTGAAAAATCCAAACATACAAATATAATAATAAATTATCCATTTCGATAGCAAGTACCTAGATCACATGAACCTTCTACTCCGTCTATTCTGCATAGAGACCCATCTGGTTTACGAGTATTATCCTGATTTAAGCAAGTAATATTTTGAGAGGTGGAATCTGAACTAATGGCGCCAGTGATTCCTTGCATAATAAATGTCGTAATCGAATAAGCGGCTAAAACAATAATTAGGCCAATAGCCGCGTTTATCAGAATCCCTTTGGCCTTGGTAATCATTTGTTCATTGCCGCCGGACGCGAGCCAGAGGTATCCGCCGTATAGTATAAAAATAAGAATGATCGCGCCAAGAATGGAAAGCACGGCCTTAATAATGTTCCCTACGAAAACGGTAATGTCGTTATTGCCTAAATTAGCGGATTGAGCCGTGTCGCAAAGACCCACCGAATCCGGACAAGAAGCTAAGGCGGCAAAGGAAAAGGCGGGAATTGCAAGAGCAAAGAATACCAAAACAAGAAAAAAAAATTTTTTCATAATTTATCTAGATAAAAGTCCTCTGAAAAGATATGTTAAAAACGCGTAACTGCCGAAAATTATCACCAACCCAACGGTCGCCCAAGTGAGAGTGTTTTTAGCCCTTTGTATTCTTTCATTTTCGCCTTGCGCCGTGAGATAAACCACGCCGCCGTAAATAAACATTAAAAGCGCTATGGATCCGCTTGCCCCAAGTATGGTTTTAATAATTTGTCCGATAAAAACGCGCGGGTCGTCGGTACCTAAGGGATTTGTTAATTCAGCGGCAAGAGACAAACTAACGGCATTAAAAAATAAAATAAAACCAATCAATGCTGTAAAAAGTATTTTAGTTTTATTTTTATAATAAAAATTAATCATATTTCTATATTCAGCTACTTATGGCAACATTGAATGTCGTCCGCCTGACCCGGACAATACCCCGTCATACAAGTGCCGGGGCTATTGCTGTTATTTTTTAGCATACAAGAATATTCTAAACCGCCAAATTTTTTCTCACATGTTTGCACGCAATCAAGCTGTTTGTCACAAATATAGCCGTCTCCGCAAGAATCTCCAATATTAGCACAGCTTGTTGTTGAACCGGTTGATGAACCGTTGTCTGGAATAGCTATTTGAGTCTGACTTGGCGTGCATGCGACCGTCGCCCAATTTGTTTTATTATCAAAAAGCGTAACATTATTCATTGATTGACCCAATATTATCGCTAGTCCATAATTTATCACCGCCCAGCTTCCCAATACGATTATAACACCTTTTACCGCGTTTATCAAAGCGTCTTTGCCTTTTTGCACTTGATCAGAATGCCCGCGGGAAGTGAGCATTAAAAAACCGCCGTAAACAAATATCAAGAGCG
This sequence comes from Candidatus Levybacteria bacterium RIFCSPLOWO2_01_FULL_42_15, assembly GCA_001784055.1. Lineage (GTDB taxonomy): Bacteria > Patescibacteriota > Microgenomatia > Levybacterales > UBA12049 > 2-01-FULL-42-15. Next base: position 10,447 of record MFOZ01000023.1, read on the forward strand.
CGGCCGAACCAAGCGTGCCAAGCATTATTTTGGTAATATTTATTCCGACCCCGATAGCATCGCAAGCATCGCAGCCGCCTGGATTATTCGCGCATTTGGAAACAAGCGATGGTAAGGCCGCATATGACGCGGCCGGGATAACCAGCAATCCGAGTAAAATTATTACAAAAATATATTTTCTTAGAATTTTTTGACTTATCATTTCAAATAAATTATAACTTAATAAAAAGATGCGAGTTTCAAGTTGTGAGATACAAGATCAGAATGTCTGATTTATCCTCTGGGCCGCGGAATTTAGAGCCTCTTGAATGGAGTTCGTCCCGTCCAAGACCTGATTAATCATTTCTTTGAAAATATCCTCGGCTGCGGCCGGATTTCTGCCATGATACCAATTTTGGGCCGTAAGCGCCGATAGAGCGAATACGCCTTTTTCAGGATCTTCCTTATATTTATCAATGAGGCTCCGCAAAGCCGGCGGTCGGCCGGTCTTATCAATATAAGCGCTGTTTGTATTTTCATTGGACGCCGCGAATTGGATAAAATCCCAAGCAACATCCGGATATTTTGTTTTTTTAAGCGGCGCTTCCACCCAATAATTGGCGTAATTGATTTCATTTATCGGATCAAGCTGCGGTATGGGCGCTATCCCGATATCAAGCCCGGGCGCCTTGGCTTTTAATTGAGGCAAATGATAAGCGTATCCGAACATCATTGCCAATTGCCCGGAGGCAAACGCCTCAACCGCTTGAGGCAAGGAAGCATTCCAAGTGTAAGACTCTTTGTTTGGATTGGCGAAATTCACATAAAATTCAAGAGCGCTCGCCGCCGGAGAATTTTCTGCAGTCAAATTGGGAGCTAAATGAAAAGCGGCTGTTTTACCGAATTGATCCGCCATTCGCGTTCCGCTTTGCATCATTAAAAGCGATAAAATATCAAAAAACCTCGGCACATTATTGGCCGTGCCCAAAGCCGCGGATGATCTGGTCAATTTGCCTTCTTTATCCTGAAGCGTAATCAGACGCGAACCGTTTAAAACTTCCTGCCAACTGGACGGCACTTTGGTGATTTTGGCTTGAGCCAGCAGACTGCGGTTATAAATCAAGACCAGCGAATCTATGCTTAGAGGCAAGGCGTAAATTTTGCCGTCAACGACCGCGTCATCAAAAATAGCCGGAACGAATTTATCTTTCAAGGTTTTGGAATTTAACACGGGAACGATCGACTGCGAATAAACAATCTCCGCGCCTGCTCCTTTTTTTTGCGCTTTTCCAATGGCTACGGACAATGGTTTATCCGGCATTGGCAAAATCTTGCTTTGATAACGCTTCACCCAAGTATTATTTATGGAAATAATATCCGGTCCCCTGTCTTCGGCTAAGCTTTCAGTCAACTTTGTTTCAAATTCTTCAAGCCTGAATTTTTTATAACTTATTTTAACATACTGATGACTGGCTTGATACGCGGCAATCAAGGGTGCTACTTGATCCGATTCATTCCATACGCCCCACCACTGCAAGGAAACCGGATCGGGTTTAATGGGTTTAGGCTTCGCGCAGCCCGCGCCGACCAAAATAAAAACAGAGAAAAAAATAATCGCTAACGCAATGATTTTCTTTTTTCTTGAAATCATACGATTTTTTTCAAATACTTTTCAAATCCTTTGTTGAATTCTTTGTGCTTCAGCCCGTAATGCACCGTGGCTTTTAAAAATTCCAGCTTGTCGCCGCAATCAAAACGCCGTCCTTCAAATTCACAGGCATAGATTGAGCGTTTTTTTAAAAAAGCGCCCAAACCGTCAATCAGTCTGATTTCTCCGCTTTTACTTTTCTTGACTCGCTCCAAATTCCAAAAAACTTCCGGCGTAATGACATATCGGCCGATCAGCGCCAAATTTGACGGCGCGTGCTCCGGTTTCGGCTTTTCAATCAACGAATTGACTTGCCAAGCGCGCGGGCCTATGGCGGT
>MFOZ01000024.1 GCA_001784055.1 Candidatus Levybacteria bacterium RIFCSPLOWO2_01_FULL_42_15
CTATTTCTATTACACAGTGTTTTTGTGGAAGTAAATTCTGTCGTAAAGTATTACGAGGATTTAAATATTTGCCTATCTTAACCATTATAAAATATAATGGGTTCATTGCTGATTACTTAAAAAAGATGTTGTTTGCTAGTATTTCTCAAAGGGATATATTCAAAAAACCATTGTTTCTAGATATATATGAGGTATAATTTGAAAGAGTTGATATGAAGAAGCGAGTTTATTCTGGCATCCGTGCAACGGGGAGACTGCATTTGGGCAATTATCTGGGGGCAGTAAAAGGAATGTTAGCGCTGCAGGATTCCTATGACTGCATTTTTTCCGTGGTTGATCTGCATACTATTACGGTTCCTTATGATCCCTCTGTATTGCAGGGTTCTATTCAAGAAATTGTGTTGGATTACCTTGCCGCGGGATTGGATCCTAAAAAATGTCTTTTAGAGATTCAATCGCAGGTGCCTCAACATACAGAGCTTGCGTATTTATTTTCTACGATCTACCCAGTATCACGACTTGAGGATTTGCCAACCTATAAAGAGAAAAAAGCGCAGTATCCAAAGTACGTTAACATGGGACTCTTGTATTACCCCGTGTTAATGACTGCTGACATTTTGCTCTATAAAGGAGAGCTTGTTCCGGTTGGAATTGATCAAGAGCCGCATTTGGAAGTCACGCGAGAGATCGCGCGCAAGTTTAATTCGATGTATCCTTCGACAGGCTCAGGATCTTTGACCTTCCCAGAGCCGGTTCGCTTCAAAACAAACGGGGAACATGTCCCATCCTTGAGTGGAACAGGAAAGATGAGTAAATCGGTTGAGGGAAGCTATATTACCCTGACGGATGATCTTGAAACCATACGAAAACGCTTGAGAGCTGCTCCAACCGACAGTGGAACCAAGGGGGGAGAAATTCCCAAAGAGGGAGGAGTAGCTAACTTATTTAAGCTGTTAGAGTTATTCGCAGACAACAAAACGAACACAAAATATACCCATGATTATAGACAAGGAACCATTCGTTACGCAGACCTCAAAGAGGAGCTTTCACAGGCAATTTATAAAGAACTCGCGCCGTTCCAAGCAAGACGAAAAGAATTTGAGGCAAACCCAAAACTTGTTGAGTCAGTCATAGAAGAAAGCATTAGAGAGTGTCAAAAAATGGCGGAGGAGACCATGAAAGAAGTTAGGAAAAAGATGGGGTTGGAATAGGAATTGGAAGGCGTAGTATATCAACTCTAACATATTGTTTCCATTGAGGACTGTCAATATTGCTTCCTGCTCGAATAAACGCAACAGCTCTTTCCTCATCGATTGATCCTCCAGAAGTAAGGTAGCCAAGAAGAGCGGCCTGATAAATATATGCCTGAGCTCCTCTACCATATCCTCGGGACTCCTCTTCAATGTGTTGTATTGAGTCTTGGCGTCTTTGCACTTCTTTTCCTACCCGTTCTTCCGGAGAAAGAGAGGGGAACGATTCTAAGTAAGAAAGCGTATTTCGTACGTGTTCAATCTCATGTGTTAATTGAGAAGCGAGCGTAACAGAGTCTGATTCATTTAGGACTTCTTCAATAGCAATAGCTATGTGGACTTCCAATTCGTTATTTGTTATCATAGCCTGAGTTCTCATGCTTAGTCTCCCGTCTTTAGAAACTTTACTTTTTGGGTAAAGTGAATGACTTACTTTTTTTGATAGAAGACGGGATTTCAGGAAGAGCGAAGCATCTTTGAAATATGGATTTTCTGATTGCTGCATAAGAGCGAGCGTTGTGGCTACGCGACTTTGAGCTTCCTTGATGGTCGCTTCGTTTATTGGTAGTTTTTGGGGAGAACGGACGTATCCTTTTGTTGTCCAAAGTTGTTGTTCTTTTTGACTTGGTTTAATTCCTAACAGATTTACTTCTTGCTCAATGATTAATAGGTTAGGATGCACCTGTTCCGTGGGGGAAATAGGAGTGGGAGTTGGCTTTCCTTCCATTGCCTCCTCAAGCTTGTTATCAAGAAGAGACGATCTTTTTATTAACAAGACCGCGATTGATAATCCAGCAGCTGCAATACCTCCTATTAGTAGTTGACGTTTAATTAACTTACTACGTTGTTGTGCATTCTGTCTTTCTCTTCTTGTTTTTCTTGATCCACGTCTCTCAAGACTCATAGGCCTATAATTATACCGTATCTGAGTGCAAAATAAAAGTAATAAGCGCTGGCTAGATTGAATATTTTATGCTATACTCCCAAAGCATATGGCTTCAAAACCCCGCAACGCGAGAAAAAAAATAGTCAAGTTTAGGTTCAACACTTCATGGAAGAACGTGGTGCTCTATGGGTTTTTAGTGCTTTTTAGTATTTTCCTCTTTGCGGGGCTGACCGCGCCCTTTGAGGAACGCAAAGAAAAAGTTCCTCTATCCGAGATTATCGCTCAGGTAAAGAAAGGAGAGGTAAAAGAAATTGTAGTTGTTGATAGTAAGCTTACCGTAACTTCCAAACAAGGTGTGGTAGAAACATATAAAGAACCCGGTTCAAACGTGTATGAACTGTTTAAAGACGCGGGGGTATCTTTGGAAAAGACAAAAGTTGTCGTTAAAGACGAGTCAAGCATTGCCACACTGGTTGGAATTGTGTCTTCGGTTCTTCCCATTCTTCTTATGGTCGCGTTTTTCTACTTTATTTTTCGGCAAGCAAGGGGTGCTCAAGAAAGCATTTTTTCCTTTGGGCAGTCTCGGGCAAAACTCTTTAGCAAGGATACGCCGCGGATTACCTTTAACGATGTAGCAGGCGTGGACGAGGCAAAGCAAGAGCTTACCGAAATTGTTGATTTCCTCAAGCATCCCGGCAAATATAAGGCAGTGGGAGCGCGTACTCCCAAGGGCGTTCTCATGATAGGTCCCTCGGGAACGGGGAAAACGCTTTTAGCGCGGGCAACAGCGGGGGAAGCAAGTGTGCCCTTTTTCTCTATGGCAGGATCAGAGTTTATGGAAATGTTGGTAGGAGTTGGGGCGAGCAGAGTTCGTGACTTATTTCAAACCGCCAAGAAATCTCAACCCGCGATCATTTTTATTGATGAGGTTGACGCAATTGGCAGGCAACGGGGCTTTGGTATTATGGGTGGACATGATGAACGGGAGCAAACGCTCAATCAGATTTTGGTGGAGATGGATGGATTTACGCCGAATGAGAACATTGTGGTTATCGCGGCAACTAACCGTCCCGACGTGTTGGATCCGGCGCTGATTCGCCCCGGACGGTTTGACCGGCGCGTTAGCCTAGACATGCCGGATGTAAACGGAAGAAAGGCTATTCTCGCAATTCATGCCAAAGGAAAGCCGTTTGTAAAAGAAGTTGATTGGGAAAAAGCAGCAAAGCGGACCGTTGGGTTTTCGGGAGCCGATCTTGAGAATATGCTCAATGAAGCGGCAATTTTGGCAGCACGGCTTAACAAGACATCAATAGACATGAAGGACATTGAAGAGGCGGCAACCAAGGTAAAACTGGGGCCGGAGAAGAAACGGCTCCAAAGCGACGAGGACAGAAAAATGACCGCGTACCATGAAGCAGGGCACGCGCTGGTTTCCTGGTCTATGCCTCATGTGGATCCAGTGCATAGGATTTCTATTGTGAGCCGCGGTCTTTCTTTGGGACATACTATGATGGAGCCAACAGAGCGCGTGCATGAAACAAAAACGCATCTTACCGAAGAGGTGGTGGTTATGCTGGGAGGGCGCGCCGCGGAAAAACTGGTGTTTAATGAAATGACCACCGGTGCTGCCGATGACATTGCTAAGGCAACTCAGCTTGTCCGCATGATGGTGGTTGAGTACGGCATGAGCGATTTGGGACCTATTAATCTTGACGGAGATCACCACCTCTTTTATGAACGCCAATCGGTATCTTCTGAAATGGCGGCAAAAATTGACAGAGAAGTACAGAGAATTACCGATGAGGCGTACAAATCTGCTCTTGCAACTCTTGGCAAGCTTCGCAAAAAACTTAATCTTTTGGCAGAAGCGCTTCTTAAAAAAGAAACCATAGAGCAAGAAGATTTTCTCAAGCTCATCGGACAGAAAAAACCTCTATAATACATCCATGGACAGGTTTGTCTTAATTGACGGGAACGCGATTTTACACCGAGCGTTTCACGCGCTTCCGCCTCTAACCAGTAAAGACGGAGCTATCGTAAACGCGGTCTATGGATTTTTTTCCATGTTTCTTAAGATTCTTGAAGATCTCAAGCCTTCTTATATTGCCGTCTGCTTTGATAGGCCAAAGCCCACGTTCAGAAAAGCGTTGTACGTGGGGTACCAGGCAAAGCGGCCAAAAACATCTGATGAGTTTATTCCTCAAATTGCCATTACTCACGATATCCTCAAAGCAATTCATGTATCGGTTTTTGAGGTGGATGGATATGAAGCGGACGACATTATCGGGACACTAGCACGACAAATAATAGACGATAGAAGATTGAAGGTAGAAAATGGTAATTTGAAGATGGAAAGTAGAAGGTCGATAGAGGTTATTATTGTCAGCGGTGATCGAGATTTACTGCAGTTGGTGAACTCTCACGTAAAGGTTCTTGCGCCGATTACCGGAATTACCAAAACGGCTATGTATGATGGGTTGGCTGTTGAAGAAAAGCTTGGCATCAAGCCCGCGCAGGTAATTGATTATAAAGCGCTTGTGGGCGATGCGTCCGATAACTATCCGGGAGTTTCCGGAATTGGGCCTAAAACCGCAGGAGAACTGCTGCGGCAATATGGTTCGTTTGAGAATTTGTACAAACACCTTGACAAGCTTCCTGAGAAAATCGCAACCCGTCTGGCAATAGACGCGGAGCAAGCTGCTCTTGCCAAAAAGCTTGCCACCATTGTGGTCGATGTGCCTGTTTCATTTACGTTTTCTTCCTGTTTGTTGGCAAACATGGACAAAGGAGTACTTCAAAAAACCTTTCAAGATCTTGGATTCAGGAGTTTATTGAAAAGAGCTTTTAAGGATAAAGAACCAGAAAGAGAGGAGAAGCAAGAGGAGAAATCAAAAGAAGAGCAGCTTGGATTGCTATAGCGGCGATTTGATAAATAACTTATAGTTTGATATAGTGTTGTGATTATGGCGATGCAGTATGTAGAAGGACAATTAAGAAAGAGAGGCCAGGGAAGTTTGGCAGATAGGATTAGGGATGTACGCAGGGAATATATACACAGGGGACATGGCAAAGACATAGATTTCCCAGGAACGACAGGAAAAGCTCAAGAAGTTGCTCCGGAGAGAGCCCTGCCGGATCGTCTTCAAAGAATTCAAGCAACTTTTGAGTTATTAACCAAGGTTCGTGAACCTTTGCCTTCAGAGAGAGAAGCGCTTTTGGCAAAAGGATTTGTTTTTTTATCTATTGAAGCGAAATCGCTCTCTGTAATTGTTGCTGAAAATCCAGATTATTTTTGGAGAGGCGAGTCAGACTTTATCAAAGCGAGATTTCAACTGAGAGATTATACTCCGCCTGCAATGGTAGTAGGAATGAACCCAACTCAATTAGCTATTGAAGACAGTTTTAATGAGTCCCAGGCAAGACAGTTGGAGCTGATAGAAAAATATTCGGCTCAACATATAGAGCCGGATTCTCCGGGCGCAAAAGCAATAATGTTGCCTGCCTCAGTATATGCTCAAGCAGATCTTACTTACGCAAGAGAAAGAGACGGAGAAAAACTTTTTAAGAACTTCTACGCTCGCGCTTTAGATCAATCGTTAGGGCAATACGTCACGTTTATTGGTCGCGATGAACCTAACTACCGACTCGATGTCCGTAGCTGGCTTGCTGACGATGGCCGTTCGGTCGTTAGGGCTGTCCCCGCGGTGGTGTTTCTTCAAAAATAGGTAGCCTGAACAACTTCTTACTCCTCATAAAATGATATAATCAAAGCTATGAAAATAGCAATAGTACATGACTATATTAAGGAGTATGGTGGTGCTGAACGAGTACTGGAGGCACTGCATGAACTCTATCCAAACGCGCCGGTTTATACGCTTGTGTATTGTCAGCAATTCCTTGGTCCCCACAAGACTCGGTTTAGCGATTGGAATATCAAAACCTCATGGTTTCAATACGTCCCCTTTAAAGAAAAACTCATAAGTCCTCTTCGTCTTCTTGCCCCTTTTTTATTCCAACAGTTTGATTTTTCGGGTTTTGACGTGGTAATCGTGTCTGCCACTGGTGCTTATACGCCG
>MFOZ01000025.1:0-1106 GCA_001784055.1 Candidatus Levybacteria bacterium RIFCSPLOWO2_01_FULL_42_15
TGGCTGTACTGCAAAAGCATTGCCGTTTTCCTCTTGATACCATGGATGTGTTTGTGAATGTGGTGGGTGGGCTTAAATTGTCTGATCCTGCCACGGACTTGAGTGTTTGTCTTGCGATTGTCTCCAGCATGTATAATCGTGTTCTTGGTAACACAATTGGGATAGCAGAAGTTGGTCTCTTGGGAGAGTTGCGTAGTGTTTCCGAGTTTGAGAAAAGGATAAAAGAAGCAAAAACAAGAGGGTTTGTCTCTGTGATCAGCGCAAAAACACACAAGAGTATAGAAGACGTAGTGAAAACATTGCGATCCAAAGCGTAACACAAATAGACACAATTTATGCTCAAGAAGAAAGATATAAACCATAAAGAAAAGAAGAATGAATCTGCACCAAAAGCGCATTTTCCTGCGACATTGGTTGGTACCCTTGCAAACGAAATCGCAAGCATTGTTGCCGCCCGGCTTTCTTCTCTTCGTTCTCCGGCGCGACGCAAAAAAAAGCCCGAAAAACTTAAGAAGGCTGTTTTTCTGGATACCTCGGCAATTATCGATGGAAGAATTTTTGATATTGTTTCCGTAGGACTCTTAGATGGAACATTTGTAGTGCTTGAGGAGATTCTTTTGGAGCTTAAGCGCATTGCGGATTCATCAGACGCGGTCAAAAGAGAGCGGGGAAGAAGAGGGCTCGTGAGACTTGATGAGATCAAAAAAGCAAAAGGAATACAGCTGATTTTGTATACAAACGGGCTATCTGAAAAAATACCCAAAGACGTGGATGAATTCCTCCTTAAGACGGCAAAGACCCACAAGGGAAAACTTATTACGTGCGATTACAGCCTAGAAAAAAAAGCGCGGATACAAAACGTATCGGTAGTTAACGTAAATGCCCTTGCAAACGCGTTAAAAATTGCGGCAGTACCAGGGGAATCATTGTCGGTAAAAATACTTCACAGCGGTAAAGAAACGGGTCAGGGGGTAAGTTATTTGGACGACGGGACTATGGTTGTGGTGCAAAATGGGGCAGTGGATATTGGGAAAAGAATAACAGTAGTTATTGCGCGGGTTATCCAAACCGACGCGGGGAAAATACTCTTCGCAAAAAAAATCTAA
>MFOZ01000025.1:1137-25168 GCA_001784055.1 Candidatus Levybacteria bacterium RIFCSPLOWO2_01_FULL_42_15
GAAAAGAACCCGGGCGACAGTCTATTCCTGTCAAATGTTGTGTATAGGAGGGGAGAAAAAAGAAGAGCGGAAGGCGTTGCCATTATTCCTTTGCTTGAAGATACGTTGCGTCACGGAATCAGCCTGGGTCCCTCCTCAAGAAACATGGCAGAGCGCTTTGAACCATTCAATAAAAAAGCTGTTGTTGCAAGAATAGAACGGTTTCTTAATCGGTTAGTAATGCTTCCCCTTGACTATGCTTTTCTTATGGTTCCCGCACCAAATGACGCGTTAATTGTAGATGTAACTTCTTCTCGGGTTGATCAGGCGTTTCGTACACGGCACAGAAGGGAAGATAGAGAATCGGTTGTGCAAGCAGACGCGCTTGTAACAGACGTTTTAGGAGTTCCTCTCATGGTAAAAACAGCAGATTGTCCAGCAGTTATCGCTTATGGTAAAGCAGGTGACGGTCGGCCTCTTTTAGCGCTCATGCACGCAGGGCGTAAGGAAACAGATGCGCAGCTTCCCTCAAAGACAATAGCTCATTGCGTAAAGAAGTATGGCGCTGATCCGAAACAAATACTTGTTGGTATAACCCCGGGGATTTCAGCGAAACACTATAGTGTTCCTGCAGAAAACGTAGGACTTGTAAGCGATGGCGTTTGGCAAGGATTTGTTCGGAAGATTACCTCAAATGGAGAAGCGCGGATACATATTGATATTACCGGCTGCGTGGCGCAACAATTGCTAAATGCCGGTATAAGACCTCAAAACATTCAGGCGTATGGATCCTCTGTTGATACGTATGAGCTCGCATCACAGATTCCCCTCCTTTCTTTTTCGCACCGATTTACTCAAGAGTCAGATCAGCCTGAGAGAAACGGAAGAATGCTTGTGGTAGCAAGTTTATAGTTCTATAGTGAGGTATATTGGTTCATGGGCTCTAAAGAAGGTAAGAGTACCTGCCCAATACTCTTACCTCTTTACAACCCACAAATGATCAGATGAATTATCCTATCTTACCAATAAAAACATTCTCTTTTGGCTTCATCTGTTTTCCTTGACATACCAATCAAACTTTGATATGTATGGTTCTCAGGCACTTAGTTTTCTTTTATCCTGCCTAAGGACTAAATGCCTTTTTTCTAAGAGCATTGCTTATCGTACTGAACTTATTATCCAAAGACTAACGTTTTTGGAAATGTAACGAAAGCGATGCTCTTTTTTATAAAAGAACTACCGGAATACCCAAACCCCGTTTTACCAATGATTTAAATTGTTCTCGTCCTAGTCTAAAGAGTTGTTCTTCTTTGGTATTTCCTCCCGTTTTACCGAGTTCTTTTTTTACTTTATCTGCAAGAGAGAGCAAGAATTTCATACGATAAAAGTATTTTAGCATAGGTTGTCAAGTCTGTCAACCTATAGAAAAAAGAGCACACAAAAGTCATAGTCCTAGAGTAAAAAGTAATTCATTTAGACTGTCAAATCAAGACATTTTTATTATCAAAAAAAATGTGGATAAGTTGGGGAGGAGACTATGAAGCCGTTTTGGTAAAGAAGGGAGCAAAAAGAGACTGGAAAGATGGTTTGTGATCATAAAGGGCGATTGATTTTATAATGGTTTTCATAAGAGAGGGAAGCGTATTGATAGCAGAAGGAGTTGTGTAGGATGTTTTTCTGTGTAGGTAATATGCGTGCTTTAGGTTATAAAAGGGAGCGTAGCGGCTGCATTGGATAAGCACTTGTGTGTAAACAAACGGATACGAGGTGGGCTTAAAATATAAGACATCCTTAGGAAGCACTGCTCTGTTGAGCATAACGCTTTCCGGTTGAAGCGAGAGCGCGGAGAGAAGGTGCTGTACGATCTCTTCTTCTCCTTCCGGGAAGAGGCTCTTTCCAATTTTTTTACTGTTTTTATTGATAAAGAAACATTGGGTGCCAACCCCCGCCGCTTGTGGATGTTTTTTCAAGAAGAGAAGCTGTGCGCGTATGCGGTTTTTGAGGCTCACATCATGAGGGCTCATAAACGCAATACATTGTCCTTTGGATCGCCTTACCATTCGGTTAAGCATTACCGCAAGTCCGTAATGTTTTTTATTTTTATACACTTTGATTCTCTTATCTTTCTTCTTTGCGCGCAAAAGGAGACGATATGACCTATCCGTTGAATCATCGTCGATTGCAATAATTTCGAAATTTCTAAACGATTGAGCGCGCAAGCTCTCCAGACAGTTCTTAAGAAACGCTTCATTGTTATAAACGGGTAAAAGAATGGAGACAACGGGTTTTTGAGCTTGTTTTTTCTTCATATGGTTATGCGATTTTTCGCAGTATGATTCCCCCCGCAAGGGGAAGAAGCAAAAGCGCAAGAGGCAGGGGTCCTGTTGAAGGAGTTCTAGGCGCGTAAACTGCGGGAAAAACTGTTTTTCCCTGTTGTGCCACAGGGAGGCGGGTTTGAGCCGGTTTATTTTCAACGCAAAACGTCGTAGTGTCTTGGCTTGTTTCCCGTTCTTGGGATGCGATTACCCTATACGCAAAGCATGCGGTGGGATTCTGTTGAAAAACGTCTTGAGAGGGAGAAACAATTCCTTGGACAACAACTGTTTTGGATTCGGAGGGAGACAGCGTATTTTGTGAGACAGTAAGAGTATGGGAGGCTGCGTCATACGAACCATGTCCTGTGCTAAATGTGACACTTTTAGGGAGAGTGTTAACAACGGTTATATTCGAAAGGTTGTTTTTTCCTTGGTTTTTGATGATGATCCGAAAGGTAATGAGCGAGTTAATAGGATACGCGCCATCTTCCAGATTAAGACCTTGCGCCATTTGGTTTGTTTTGGGATTAAGAACACTCACGTCAACGGCAAAATTCTGCGATGCGCCACACGTTTCTCCTCCGCCAAAAATGAGCGGACATGAAGATTTGGAAACGGCAGCAACAGGCAAGAGCGCTAGGAAAAGGAAAACAAAAAGCCCGATAATCCATTCAAAGACACTCGTCATAATCTGTATGAAAACAATAGGAGATATTGTACCTAATTATGGAGCCATCTGTCAATTATAGGATATAAATTTAGTTACTTATTTGGAAGCTGATCTTAATTCTCTTTTGACCCTTCCGGCTACACTTCGACTACGCCAAGTCTGACTTGGCTTCGCTCAGTATACATTCGCGCTTGACAAAAGGGCAAATGTATGGTGTAATAAGGGTGGTTAGATTCTACACGTCGTATTATTTCCACTGTTACAATCTGTTTGCCATGTAGATTTCCAATTCCTTTTTAGCTATGGTATACAAGAAAAAACCAGTTTCTGCCGTTGATTCACCCATGCCTTCTTCCGTAGAGGGATTGATTGGCGAGGTGAGACACGCTCTTCCCGAAAATAAAGAGGATAGTGGTGTGCCAACAGACCAAGTGTCGGGAATTCTGGAGATTCAGCCGGAAGGCCACGGATTTTTACGGCCGAAATTTATTCCTTCCTCACGCGATATTTATATTTCCCAATCGCAAATCAGAAGGTTTCTTTTGCGCCCCGGCGATCTGGTTACCGGTATCGCCCGTCCTCCCAAAGACACCGAACGCTACTTTGGGCTGTTAAAAGTTGAAAAGGTAAACGATGTTGACGCCGATGCGTCCATAAAACGGCCTCATTTTGATGAGCTCATTCCCATCTATCCTAAAAAACAGGTTATTCTCGCAACGGGAAAGATGCCTCTTTCCACCCGCATCATGGATTTGGTTTCTCCCATTGGGTTTGGACAAAGAGGAATGGTTGTGTCTCCTCCTAAGGCAGGAAAGACCACCATCCTTAAAGAAATTGCCGCGGGAATTTCCCAAAACTTTCCCAAAGTGCATCTTATGGCGGCTCTTATTGGTGAACGTCCTGAAGAGGTAACCGATATTACCCAATCCGTAAAAGGGGACGTGGTTGCTTCAAACTTTGATGAGCCGCCCGAGAATCAAACGCGCGTTGCGGAAATCAGCCTGGAACGAGCGAAAAGACTGGTTGAGCTGGGATATGACGTTATCATTCTTCTTGACTCTATTACTCGTCTTGCGCGTGCGTACAACTTGTCGGTAGCTCCCTCGGGGCGTACGCTTTCTGGAGGATTTGATCCGGTCGCGCTTTGGCCTGCCAAGCGGTTTTTTGGCGCCGCGCGCAATTGCCAGGACGGCGGATCGCTTACCATCATAGGAACCACTTTGGTAGAAACAGGATCCAGGATGGATGATTTGATTTATGAAGAGTTTAAAGGAACGGGCAATATGGAACTTCATTTGGATAGAAAGCTTGCAGACCGCCGCATTTATCCGGCTATTAATGTTGAGAGATCCGGCACCCGGCAAGAAGAGCTCTTGCTTTCTGAAGACCAGTACAAAAAGGTTGTTACCATGAGGCGGATGATTGACATGCTCTCTCCAGATGAGCGGACGCAGGTTCTTGTTGACCGGCTCTCTAAGACAGAAATGAACGAAGAATTCCTCGAAAGCTTAGGCAAAACGTAAGAGATTGAGTTTGTTTTTTAAATCTCACTGCGAAAAGGTATAAAAGGTGTTGAGCCCCTGTTTTCAAAAGACTTTGCTTGCTTGCGTCAAACGCTCTGTCCTTGTAGGGAATGTGATATTCGGCAAATCGGACGCGGGGACTTTTTAGCGCTTTAAGTTTGATCTCAAGAGAAAGGTTCCATCCTCCTTCTTCCAAGGAAATAGCAGAAAGAACGTTCCTTCTAAACACCCACATACCGCTTAGGGCGTCTTTTAGCCGGTACCCAAAAAGCACAAAAACAAAGGCATTAAACAGACGAACGCCGCTCATACGTAAAAGAGACATGGTTCTTTTCTTCTGAAAGGGAAGACGATTGCAGGATATAAAATCAAACTTATATTTTATAAGCGTTTGCATAAGAGAGGGGATTACGAAAGTTGGATACGATCCGTCGCCATCCATGCAAACAATAATGTCTCCTTTTGCGGCACGTATGCCTCTGGTCATGGCAAACCCATATCCAATGCCGTTATCAGCGTGTAATTCAGTAAGAACGCGCGCTCCATACTTTTTTGCAATACGCCTGGTTCTATCTATAGAGCCATTATCGATTACCAGTATTTCATTTACACAAGAAGGAATAGAAGATAGAAGGACTTGCAGTGCACGGCTTTCATTTTTACACGGGAGCACTAGAGAAACGGATATTTTTTGTCTCATAGTATTTTTTTCTATCTTGCGGTATAATTATACCCAAAATGAGCATTTTTTCAAGACAAACATTCTTTTTTATTGGTATTTTGATTCTTTGCGCGTTGATGATGATGCGTGCGCTCGTAAAATTATCGTTTCAAAGCTTACTAGGCAATAGATATAAAGTGGAAGCATCGGGATCTTCAATTCGATTTTACCCAAGCGATAGCGACGAGCAGATTATCAAAATTTCCCCCTTTGACGACTACGTGTATCGAGACGGAGAAAAAGAGCATCTTGTTACGGAACCTGGATATCGTCTGAGAAACGCAATAGTATATTCTGCTCTATCGATTGTGAAAAAAACATTCTTTGGCACAAAAGAACTCATATGGGAGATTGAGGGAAATAATAGGTGGGGAAAGACAAAAACCACGTATCGTATCTGGGAGGAGGAAAATACGCTTTCGGTAGAAAGATTAGTTAGAGCCGATACCTTCTTGTTTGAAGCAGTGGGACAGTCTATTGTTGTTTGTTCATCTTGTGTTGTGGTTGACCCTTCTGCCATTTCCGCCGTTACCGTTATAGATTCAAAAGATGGGAAGCGCGCGGTTATTTCGGACACAGGAAATCAAACAGTGTTTTTTCATAAAGATTGGGGAATGCTTGAGTTTGTAACGCCTGTATCGCACGCCCAAAAGAAAGCAAAAGTTTTTCAATTTATTCGCCTATGATAGGAGATTTTTTTGCAAGCATTCTTTTTTATGCGCTTCCTATTCTTACCGGGAGGATATTCGTGCGCAATCTGTTCTACGCGTGGGTGGTAGGAAGTCTTCTATGGTTTTTTTTCGTGGGTGTTCTTTCTTTCCTCCACGGCGTATTTCCCGTTATTTCATTTTCTGCAACTATCCGAATAGTTGCATTCTTAGTCTTTTTGGTAAACATTGTGCATTTTATCTATTCATTGCGTCAGGTGCGGAAAGTACGTTTCTCCCCGGAACTCAAGCCTTTCCTGCTGCTTTCTGTCTTTTCAGCTGTGACATATTTCTTGATTTGGAAGGGAAATACGCCGTTCCCCTTACAGCTTAACTGGGATATATATGAACATATGACTCTTGCTCATCTCATTGCAGACGGAAAGTTTTCTCTTCTTCCGTCTCAGATTTCGGACACGTTTACGTTTAATGGGTATACGCCTTTTTTCCATACCATTCTTGCAATCCCGCGCATTCTTTTTGCAAGAAACCTCTTAGGCATATTTTGGTGGCTTGAATATTGGCATTATGCTCTTACGATTCTTCTTGCGTATCGGTTTGCAAGGAATATAGTGAGTCCGCTTATTGCGTCTCTTGCGGCTGTTTTGTGCGGATTAGTGTTTGAGTCAAGCGTTGTGTACGCTTCTTTCTTTTTTATTCCCCAAACCCTTGCCGCGTTCATAGCCCTTGGCACGCTTACCTATATTCGTACTCGTCACATGCTTTTATTTTGTTCCTTGCTTGTTCTTGTGATGACTCACTACGCGGTAGGGCTTCTGGGGGTACTTGTTGTTGTAGCGTTTCTTCTTGTTTCCCGTTTATCGGTGTTAGGCAAACATGTACGTCTCGCAATTGTGGCAAGCATGGTTCTTTTTGGCGCATCGATTGCTCTTCATGCGTTTGGAACCTGGACATTAACCAATAGGGAAGAAGCGCAACACTTCGTTTTTTCCCTAGCAGAAAAGGGAGAATTTATACTCGATTGGTATGGAATAGCTTTTCCTGTCTTTTTTTCTGTCGGTGCATATGCTTTAATCCGGCATGGAACAAGAGAGCAAAAAATACTTCTTTCTCTTGCGTTTGCAATAGGTGCTCTTTCTCTTGCGCCATTTTCCTATGTCCTTAAGTTTTTTGTCCTTGCCCGATATTTTGTCAATATCGTTGTTGCCGTAGGCATAGGATATTTTCTCTCGGTTCTGTCGGCGAGATTCAAGTTAGCGGCAATTCTGGTAATCCTCGCAAGTTTTTTTATCGTGTTCTACCAGAATCGGTTTCTCTACGTATATCCTCTCTATTTTAAGGGAGTTTTTTCTCATGTCTCAAAAGAAGAGCTCGCGGCGGGAGAGTTTCTTGCGCCTTACGCAAGAAAAGGATTTATGATAAGCGATCCCTCAACACAGTATATTCTTGAGGCGATATCGGGCATAAACAGTCAGGGAGGAGCATACGCAAATCAAGTAACAAGAGAAACGCTCGTCTCCTTTAACCTTCTCGGTGATCCTTCTTCTGAGCTTCTCAGGCTGAATCGTATTCAAGACAAGATAGAAACAAGAAAAAGTCAAGTCCTTCTTGTGTTAAGTGGGCGTTTTTTCGCCTGGCAAAGGATGGATCAAAAAGCAAAAGAAAGTTTTTCTCAAAATATTTGGAGGCCTCAAGTGCTCTCGCTTGCCGATCGCATGATAATTGATTCATTTTTAGATCAGTCCGGGCTTAGCGTGTTGTACCAAAATGATGAGATGGTGATTATCCCGCTATGAGAATTCTTGTAGTAACGCCATTTTTCTATCCCCATGTGGGGGGAAGCCAGAGTTACATGGAGGATTTGTACGCATACGTTCTTTCTTCCCACAAAGACGTACGTGTTGATGTCTTGTGCTATAACACGCTTGGTTCCCCCAAAACGCAAACGTATAAGCGAATAAGAATCATACGCATTTCGTGCTGGAATATTCTTACAGACCAATTCTGTATTCCTCACCCTTTTGAGCTTATTTCTTTTCTTTTTTCCCATCGGAGTTCCTATGATCTTATTCACGCTTCCACGCGATTTTTTGATTCGTCCTTGTGGACACCTTTATGGGCAAAAATTATTGGTGTTCCTTGTATTCTCACGGATCATTGCGTCGGGCATCCCATCCACAAGAACCTTCTTATTGGGCACATTGCCACATTGATCGATAATACGCTTGTACGAGTTAGTCTTCAGGCGTATGATCGTGTTTTTGCCACCAGTAAGGCAGCGCAGTCGTTTCTTAAAAAAACATTTGGCATTAACGCAAAGGTGCATTATGCAGGAGTTGATACTACGTTTTTTACGCCTTCAGAAAAAAGAACGTCAAGAAAGATACGGGTAGTATACGCGGGAAGAATGATCGGCTCAAAAGGAGTTGAGGAGCTTTTTGAAACGGCAAAGAAGATGCCCTTTTTACAGTGGATATTCGTAGGGCCCGGCACACTTGAAAAACAGTTGCAGAGAAGGGTTCAAAACGAAGACCTTAACCACATACGAATACGGGGAGAAGTGGACAAACGCACCCTTGCTCGTATTCTTTCCTGCTCGGATATATTTGTGCATCCATCATTCCATCATGAAGGGTTTCCCGGGATACTTCTTGAGGCGGGAGCATCAAAGCTTGCCGTTATCGCAACCGATGTAGGAGGATCAAAGGAGATTGTCATTCCCAACAAAACGGGGATTCTTATTCCTCCAAAAGATCAAGATGCTTTACAAAAGGCAGTTATGCATCTTGTGGGCAATAAAATGCTTCGTAAGAATCTTGCCACTGCTTTGTATAACCACGTTCGCAAACATTTTGACGTAAAAAAGACAAGCGAGCAATTTATTGCGTCTTTGCTCCCCGCGCGTCAATAATATTAGTATTATGGTCTGGTTCATCGTGAGGACCAAATGATACGGTAGAGACAGGATCTCCTCTCACGATTTTCCATACGGCAACAAGTTGTCCGTTGTCCGGAAGAAGCACTCCCGCACTACCCTCATGATTCGTAATGATAACAAGAGGTTTTCCTTGCCCGTCCATTAAGGGCTTACCTGTTTCAGGATTAAACAACCGGACACGTGCTCCCGGAGACGTTTTAATCCACATTGCAACCGGATACAGCTGCCCGGTTTTTTGACTTTTTTTGTAATCATTAAGGTTGGATTCAGCGGTCATAACTCCCACGCGAATTGTTGCATTTTTATGACCTTCATCAATCTCAATAGTCGCTTCTCCTGATTTTTCATTAGGTATAAATGATGCATTATCTGATCCGTCAAGAAGAGATACGCCCCAGCTCCATACACCGCCCCAGCCGTTTTCCTGATTGAACAATGCCGTGTTATGAATCGGATGAAAATACTCTTTTTTTGGATTTTGGCCCAAGGGAATACTTCCCATGTCAGGAGCATTTAAGGAGGCAGGACGTCTTTTTATAAATGGCAGCATTTCTTCCTCTTCTGCAACAGGCGTTGGTGCTTCTCCTTTTGGCGCTGCTTTTTTAGGAAGGGTGCCCGGGCGCGCTTCCGGAACGTTGAGGACAATAGAGAGATTGCCTTCAGGGTCGATCGCTTGTTGCAAAACTTTATTCCAGGTAATCTGTCCTTCTACGGTACGACCAATAGCAATAGCGCCAACTACAGCGAGCGGCTTCATTGGTTTCTCCGCTCGCGCAGACGCTGCTTGCAAACGGGCATGTTCTTCCTGAATAAATCTAAAAACATCGTCTATCCGTTCCTCATACGTGTTTCCTGCGGACACAAGGAGGTTTGTATCAACCGATTGCTTTCCTGGTACTACTATCTCAAGTTCGGTATGCGTTATGTTTGCCATTGCCAAAAGGGTTGTTAGTCCTTCAGGATTACTATAGACATTGCCAAATGCCTGCAATGCGCCTTGAGTAGTAAAAACAGCAGCTTGGCCGGGCTGAAGCAATAGAGCAAAATGTTTATTTTCGTCATCATCTGTCCATACTCGTTCGAATTGAGGTGGTTTTGGATCTGTCTCTGCGGAAACAGGACGTTCTTCGCCACTTAAAACGCCTGTTGCTATCGCCACACTAATTTTACTAGCATTTCTTCTGGTAACAAGATGTTGCATGAGACTTTCGATCGGATTTCTTGTCATAGGATTATCTCATCTCTTTTCAATTATAGTTATGAACATGTTTTGACACTTTTCTTAGCATAAGTCCCGCAATACCCATGGGAAAAAGCGCAAAAAGAGGGAGCATCTCCGGCCCTGTGGGAGGAATGAGTTTAATCGTTGTCTTTTCAATGCAAAACTGCGCGTTATCTTTGAAGATACCGAGGTCTTTTGCAGTTGCGGTTGCTTGGTTTACCACACACACGATATTTTTGTCTTTCGGAAGAGCGCTTGCGGAGGCGACTTTCCCTCGCACGGTAAAGGTTTTAGATTCGTTGGGATTAAGCGTATTGGCTTTTATGGTCACCGTTTGAGAACGTGCATCAAAGGCGCCATCGCCTTTTGCAAAGTACACATATTGAGGAAGAGTATCTTTTACCTCAATATTTGAAAGGCGCGATTCTGCGTTACTTTTTACGGTAATTTTGAAGGTCACAATCGATCCGGGAGTATATTTTGCGTCGTTTATACCCAGATAATCTACCGGTTGATTTGTCGCAGGATTGATGACTGTTTTGTTTATCAAAAGATCGGCAACTTGCATACAAGTTTGTCCTCCGCCATAGATTAATCTGCAGGTAATTGCAGCGTGAGCTTTTGAAGGAAAGAGTGATACAGTAAGCACAATAAATACAAAAAAAGAAATACTGATGCAATAGAGCAGGTATGGTGTTCGGAAATGTACCATAAATAAATAACGCTTGTCAATAGCTTTGTAATTATATACACAAGCGTAGTTTATGCAAGGGCACCTTACAGTATTTGACTTGGAGGGCTCATTTTGGTACTCTCATTCCTGCCCATGAAATACGCATTATACGTATTGTCCTCTGTTAAAAAGATTCCCTACAGAACTTTTTTTAAGCTTTTTGGGGAGTTTCTTGCGTTTTTAAGCCTCTACGCTCACAAGCAGGCCGTCAGGTGGTTTATTGTGTTTGAGAAGAACAAGAATACGCTCGTTCACATCTTTATTATGAAACGCGGTCGTTATAATCGGCCGTTTCTTCATGTTGCCGCGCTTATGGTTTTGGGGATAGGGATTATAATAGCGCCGTTTCTTGCGGACACCTATCCTTTGTTTATCGGCCGTTCTCCCATAGAATTTGCGTCTCCTTCAGAGGAACAGTCCATACAGGTTGACGCGGATGTATTCCAGACAAGCGTTTCCCAAAAGCCGCGAGATAAGACTGAAACGTATACCGTGCAAAAAGGAGATACCCTTTCCACCATTGCCCAAAAATTTAGCATCTCGGTTGATACTATCAAGTGGGCAAATAATTTAACAGGAGACAATCTTACCGTGGGGGATACGCTAAAAATACTTTCGGTCACCGGAATCATTCATAAGGTATCAAAAGGTGATTCAGTATATACAATTGCTAAGAAATATGACACACATCCTCAAGCAATTGTTGATTTCCCATTTAATGAATTTGCTAATCCTGAAACATTTTCTCTCGTAGAAGGGCAGACCCTTGTGGTTCCGGATGGGGTTAAGCCGGAAGAGAAGCCGGTATTTAAGAGACAAGTGTATATCGCGCAAGGTCCTGTCTCTGTTTCCGCCGCGGGCTTTACCTGGCCTTTAAGAGGACTGATTAGTCAATTTGCCGCTTGGTATCATATGGCGCTTGATATTACAGCGCCCATTGGGTCACCCATTGTTGCCGGTCAAAACGGGACGGTAATAAAAGCGTTGTCTGGAGCGTGGGATGGGGGATATGGAACGAATATAGAAATTGCGAATTCAGAAGGATATTCAACGCTGTACGCGCACCTTTCGGGACTTAACGTGGGGGTGGGCGATGAGGTTACCGCGGGACAAACCGTGATTGGATGGGTGGGAGTTACCGGCAGAACCACCGGATCGCACTTGCATTTTGAGATCAGAAGAAACGGCGTGCTCGTTAATCCACTTTCGTATTTGCAGTAACTTTTTCTATAACAGTTATAAGTGATATAATTGTTATACAAATTATAAGGAAATTTCTTTTGATCGGGCCTATAGGTAAGTGGCATACCGATACATTCGCATTGTATAGTCGCCAGTTCGATTCTGGCTAGGTCCACAGCTCAGAAAATGGGGCCCCCGTAAAATTTGGGCCGGTAGCGTAACGGTAGCGCGCCTCCATGGCATGGAGGAGGTTGAGAGTTCGAATCTCTTCCGGTCCACCCGTTCGATAAACCCATGGTGGACATCATTTGCCCACTTGCTTTTTGAAAAATACGGTGTTATACTAAAAGGGTAAATTCATCCTACTTCGTACCTTTCTCTGGATCCCTTTAGGGGTTAAACAAGAAAGATAAATCGCAAGTCAGAGGTGAAAGAGGGAGGTGAAACTTCTAAAATGGATTTTCAAGATCAAACACTTACTTGCAAAGATTGTGGAAACACCTTTGTCTGGAGTGCATCAGAGCAGTCATTCTATCAACAAAAAGGATTTCAAGCTCCTGTTCGCTGCAGCAATTGCCGAGCAGCCAAAAGATCACGTTTAGACGGTGGAGGAGGCCAAAGCACGCAGCATGAAATTACGTGTGCTTCTTGTGGAAAGAAAGATACCGTACCATTCGTGCCAAGAGGAGACAAGCCGGTTCTTTGTAGAGATTGCTTTCGAGCAAAAAGAAACGCTTAATTTTTTTATTCCTCTTTTTCTGCGGATTGAGAAGATTCAGTGTCCAAAGCGGGAATCTTTAGTTGTGGATTCCTTTGGGGAAGTTGTCTTTCTGGGCTATTGATGTCAAGTTGCGCAGAAGACGTAGACGTGTTTTCTTCTAGAGAAGATGCGGGAGTGTTATTAGGTACTTGTCCGTCTAACCGCGCCTGAAGAGCATCAATTTCTTGTTGAACCCGTTCTTTATTCTGTGGATCACCTTCCGTGAGGGATTTAACCGTGAGATATTGGTTAAGCGCCTCTTTAAGCTCTCCTTTACTTTCTAAAGCATGTCCAAGGTTGTAATACGCGTTTGCGTAATCCGGCTTAAGCGATATGGCTATTTGGAATTGGCGCTGCGCGTTTTCCCACTGCCCGAGCTGGTAATAAATTCCCCCCAAATTGAGGTATCCTTGCGGATTACTAGGGTCAAGAGCAATAGCTTGTTGGTTGGCAAGAATGGCAAACTGTTCCGCTTGTTGCCCAAACCCAATGAGGCTTCTGTAAATGGAAGAAAGGTTTGTCCAGTTGGCGACCGTTTGCGGTGCAATTTGTGTGGCAGTACGGGCCGAGTTGATGGATTGCTGAGTGAGGGTGTAGACCGCGTCGATATTTTTTGTGCTTGAGGGGTCTTGTTGTTGCTGCTCGGCAAGAAAGCTCGCAACGGCAAGGTTGGTTTGGGAGAATGCTCTATGATACGCGTCTCGGTAATAAAACATGCCAATCGCTTTATTTTGGTAGTCGTACGTGGTAGACGCGAGGTTACTGGCAGTTGCCACGGCAGATTTTTCAAATAGTACGTCTGAGGCAATAAAGCGGATAGAATAGTATCCCAAGATAGTTGACATACCAAAAAATAGAATAAAAACGGTAAGAGGAAGAAACTTGGCAAGCCCTTCATAGAGGGATGTTTTCGCAAGATTCTTTTTAAAGGCGATGAGATGAAGTTCTACGTCAAAAAACCTGCCCAATGCCTCACTATCTTTTGAAAGGCCTTGGGATGCGGCGAACAGCCCGAGAGTGAGGAACAATATGGTTACCATAGTTGGGGAGAAAGGAAGAAGAAAGCTTCCGATCGCCAAAAAAAGAAGGCTTATGGCGAACGGATTCTCATTTGAAGCGACGTTAATTTTTCTTAGCTCCTTTGCGATTATTCCTATGATCGTAAGGTAGGAAATTATCCCCAAAACGCCGGTAGTTGCCAAAAGCTCAAGAAAAAAGTTTGATGATCTAAAAAACGTAAGTGCCCATACATCCGCGGAAAGGTTAAAATCCGGCTGTCTAAATCTGGTAAACACGGTAGAATACGTTCCATAGCCACTCCCCAAAAGAAATCCCGGAAGAATCCTATTTGCGTCTTGAGAAATTGCGGCAAATCCGGTTTGAAACCCCGTCTTGAGAGGAAGAATATTTGGTTTTTGAATAGCAACAAGCTCAAAAATCGTACACGTAAGCCCAATAGTTATAATAACGGAGCCAGCCAAAAGAAGCATTGTTTTTGAATCGGTAAATAACTTTGTTCGAGCGTGTGTGTTAGTGAGAGAGGACAGAATACTCCACAGGCAAGGAACAGTCACTCCAAGCGCGGAAAGCAAAAATAATCCGGAATCAAGAAGTGATCCCATTGGCGTGAACGTCTGAACTTGCGTAAACGAAAAAGGAAGAAAGTATATGCGAAAAAACGAAAGGATGGCCAAAAGAGAAACGATAACACCACTTACCACAAGGCTTGATAAGGCAAAAAACAAAGAAGAGCCCTTCTTAAGAAAATTAATGATGAGAAAATAAAGTATTACCGAAAATAGCAGAGGGACGCTATTGATAAGCGCGTCAAACCTATTCACCGCAAAGAAAACAGAGAGTAGTGCGGTAAGACAGAAGGCAATAACGGGAAGATTAAAAGGAGTACTTCTTGCTTTTATGTCCCTTCCGTACAACGTGCGGACTCCAAACAACAGGAGGCCAAAAAGAGAGATAGCGCCTAACAACGCTTGTTTGGGAAGGCCAAAAAAATCGGTTGTTAAAGAGAAAGATATCAGGGGAAAAACCACAATGAAGAGTCCTAGCAGGATAGCAATGCTTGAATCTATAAGAGAGACGATTTGTTTTTTGGGCATTTCCATATACTGTATCAACTTGGACAAGTTGCTGTCAACTATATCAATTTACCATAAGCCAGTTAAACGGTACGTCTTTTTGCGCGGGAGACTGGATTCCTACCGTAAATGATTCTTCTGGTCTTTGGCGAAGAAGATACAAAACTTCATTGTTTGTTTCTGTTTTTGGCGTAATATAGACAAGGGAATCTTTGGTAACGAGGGGATTAAGAATGGTTACCTCTGTTTTTCGTGCGCTTATGGTACCAACTCCCGCTGATCCCGATGCTTGAATTTGTGTTTCCGAAAGAGCGTTTGCAATGGAAGAGTTCAGAATAAGCTTCGTAAATGATCCGCTTCCTGAGGCGATAACGTCTCCAAGGTGATTGACAGAGAACACCGGTTGTTCTTGATTATTCTGGATGATGAAGGATAGATCAAGCCCTTCGGTTTTTGGTCCAAGCCTTACTACAAGGTCTGAATCGGGAATAGGGCTAAGGACCCCGACGGCAAGGGTGCCGGCAACCGTAAGGTTGCCTTGTGTGTCTATTGATACGAGCCCGCCCATAATGTTTATTGGTCCTTGTCTTAGCGGTTGAATCTCTAGACTGCTATTTAGCACATTGATGGTATTATCTGCTAAAATAAGGCCATTTGATTGGGTTCCCACGGAGAAGAAGCCTCCTACGGAAAGGTCGGTAACACTTGAAGGGCCAAGGGCAATAATCCCTTCGGAAAACTTTGCAAACCTACTGTTGAGATGTTCAATGTATGCCAACTCTCCCGAATAAGAAGCAATAGTAAGATTCTCTCCTGCAATAAGATCTTTTACTCTAAGTACTCCTGCTATGCTCGCGTTTTGGGCATTGATTGTTTGGGAAGAAAGTTCTCCTAAAAACGTGGCGTTGCCGTAAGAGTCTATACGCGCAACCACAGAAGACGCGGTAGCGTTTTTCTGTTGAGATCTAACCTCAAGGGCATCCGGAGCAAGAGCAAGCTCTATGGATGAATCCTGGGCAAGGGGAGAAATGACGTTCGTCCGCAGTCTGTCCACTTGAGCGAGAGGAGAAATAATCTCATCTTTGACAGTCAGAGAAGAAACGGCAATGCGCGTAGCTTCAAGAGACTCAAGCGTTGCGTGCGTTGCGTAGAGGGCGTCCGTTGCGATAGTTTCAAAAAATTCTCCCGTTCTCTTCATTTTGGCAAAAAGCTCCCGGAATGGCGATTGATATTCTTTGTAGCTATTTGTTCCGGTTGCGATATTCAAATCCCCCGTTTCGGTAAGAAACACAGAAGGGTCATGCCATCCGGGAGAAAGAAGAAGAAAGGCAGTATCAGAGAGAGGAGTATACGAAAGGACTTTCCCGATAATCATACCTCTGGCGGTTGCCTTGGTTGCCACACCAGGAGTGTTGGAAAAGGTAAGCATGTCTCCGGGAGCAAGAGAAGTATTATCTTGCACCCTGATAGGTACTTGTCCCACGAGTCCTACCAAGACAAACGAGGAATCATTCTCTTTGTTAATTCCCCCAATAAATCCCGGATAAAGGGATATCACTCCCGCAATGGTTGTTCTTCCCTGTTCTCTCGTACACTTGGTTACTCCTCCACTTGGTCCTAAGCATACCAGATCTCCCTCTTCAAACGCCTCATCAGCACTCTCTTTTCTAAAGTATTCCGCAAAGTCAGTGCCTGATGTCGTATAGGCAACGCCACTAGAACCCGTGCTATTGATCTTTCCATGAATGATCCCATTCCCATTCAGAAAAGTTACAAAGTTATTCGTGGTAGTTCCTGCTTCGGTGTATCCTAGTTTTATTGCCAACCCATCCGCGTCCGCACCCGTATTGGTATTCTCAATCATGGCAGAGGCAGTTGCAGACTGATTATCTGCCGCGTGAAGCCTGAATGAGGGAAGCGTTGTTCCAATACCTACATTTCCTCCTTGTTTAATCACAAATCGATTGAGTCCGGATGAGGAGGCAGTAAAGATATCGCCTGCGCCGCTGTTGTCAAGGATTAATGTTGCAAGTCCGGTTGATCCCGAAAAAGAGGCAACCGGCGTATCGTTTGCCGATGCTCTAATGTCCAAGTTTGCTAAAGGAGAGGAGGTATTAATTCCTACTTTTCCCGCGGAGTTATTAGGAAGGAGGAAAATATTTCCCGTGTTACTTCCCCCGATCGTAAGCGTGTTGGACGTTGAGCTTGCTTGAATGGTTCCGTTGGAAGAAAACGTAAGACTTCCCGCAGTTGTGATGCTTCCCGATGCCGCAATCCGCAGGGTCGCCCCAGAGGTCGCGATACCTCCAATCAAAAAATCATCAGAAATATTACCGGGAGCAATAGAGCCGTTGTTTCTCTGCCACCAGCCTTGGGTTCCCGTTGAAGTTCCCGGTAAAACACTATACGCATACATAGTCCTCCAAGCCTTTGTTGAAGATCCAATGTCCGATTCGTTATTTCCATTAGGAGTGATGTCCCCGGCAACGGTAAGCTTTGTGTTTGGACTTGTGGTGCCAAGACCAAGATTGCCGTCATTGGTAAGAACCAGTTTGGCAGTGCCTGAGGAAGAAGCAACGAAAATGTTGCCGCTTGTGGTATTGTTATTGACAATAAGCGTTGCGGTTGAAGAATCATTTGCAATGACGGCAAGTCTATCCGAAATCTGCACGCCACCGCCGTTATTATTTGTGGTATTCACAAGAGCCTTTTGGATGTCAATAACCCCTGTGCCGTCGGGAGCAAGAGTCACGTTGGTATTGCTTCCCACATTTGTGCCAAGCACAAGAGACTTGCCGGTGAGCTTTAGTTCTCCGCCTGTTGCCTGAAATACCGGCGTTGCAATCCCTCCAATAGTCAGATTTCCGCTTGAATCAAGAGCCAAGATTACATTTTTGGTTCCGGCTCCTGACTGCGTGATAGGAGAGAGACCCTGTAGAAATTCTGTATTTGTTGCGTAGGGAACCGTTGCCAGTTGTTGCCGGGGGATCAGTTCGGGATCGCCTCCAATGGTTACGCCAAGCCACACGTTGGGGTTTTGCGCAAACAGGCTTTGGGGAATAGCAGAGCCGTCTCCAAGGATGGTGGCAAAAAATCCATCACTGTCCGGTTGGATAAGCTCTGTTTCTTCCCACAAAAGAGCGGAGGCTGAAGCCGAGTTTGACTCGGTGGCGCTATTATACAGAGCAAAACGTACTTGTTTTTCCGAGGTGATAGGCGTGTTATTTGTGTCGGTAAGTCTTCCCTGGAAAGAAAGCGTCCTGTTTGGAGAAATGGCGCTTGTTCCCAGAATGCGTCTATCGTCTTGTTGAAAAGCAGAGGCGGCAACAATGCCAATAAAGGAAACGGTGAGGATGAGGAGAGAAAAGTGAACATAATGGACAATTGGATAAGAATGATATTTTTTGTACCATTTTGGTCTGTTATAGCGTAGATGATGAAGGAGCTTTTTGTGAAACGGGTAATGCGTGGTGGAAATTGAAAGCGGAGCGTAAAGCTCTTTGGAAATGTGCGGGACATGCACGCGGTTGGGATCTTGAATAAAAACCGATTGCTTTCTCAGCTTACCTAGATGGTACTCAAACTCTTCTGCCCCTTTTGCCAAAGGACTAATGCACAAAGCATCAAACACTATTCCTATTGCCTTGAAGGTTTTTTGTGCAAGTGCAACAGGGGGGAATGGATGGTACGCAGTACTGTTTTTTGCGCTCACTCTCGAATTCACGTGTATGAAATAATGAGGGGGAATAGAAGACATAATACCCTGGGCATTTCCCCATGCAATATACTTTTTGAGAACGGATAGTTTTCTGTTAATAGACGGGATCGAAAATTCGGAGGCAGTAAGAAGACGCTCTTTGTATTCGGCAAGAAGGACCTGATTGATTTTGGAAAGAAGATTTTTGGAGCCAATATGCCACGCCTCATCAATGCCGGTTACCGATTGCGCCCAGGTGAGGAACTGCCGCACATCAATGATATAGTTTTTTATAGAAGTAGTAGATAAGTTATTGTTGTAAAGAAAGTTTTTAAACGCTTTTATCCGCCATGGGTCTTCATCCTGATAGCTTTGTTTATGGGTTTCAAAGGGGTCTTTGTTGGTTAGTCCCTGACTGCTTAAGAAGCGGAAGAATGCGCGCAAAGAAGAAACATACCGCTTAACAGAACGCGCAGCAAGGGGTGGAGCAGAAAAAGAGATGATTTCTTTGGTAACAGCCGCGGGATTAAATGGTTTTTTAAACTCCTCTTCAAACCATACTATGAATTTTTTGACATCAGCCTTATAGTTTTTTACCGTGGAGTGAGACGCTCCTTCTTTGCGTACACGTAGATAATCAATAAATTGATTGAGCAGGTTCATGAGACACCAGAGAAGGATACAGCTTCGAGATTATACGGATTATACGCTTTATCTTGTTTTCGCACCCATCTCTCCTAAGAGTAGAAAAATTTATGAATGAATGTCAAGATCCTAGAGTAAAAAGATATGATATATTTATATATAATTTGTAATATTCTAGATTGTGCTTTTTTTATCGTGAAAATCTGTTTCTTTGCGTGAAAACATATTTGGGAACAATCAAATGATAGAACTCGCGAGACAAAAATGGACTAAAGATGCTATTAGCAGTATTCACTCATAAGTGATAGCATTCCTCAAGCTTTTATTTAGACTGTATTGGAGATATAAACGATAGATTAGAAGCGAAAAAACACACGCAATATTATACGAATCCTCTTAGTTGTTTACAAGATAAACATAAGAGGTATACAATAGGGATGTGACAGGTGATACTCAAACCAAAGTTCAAGTGGGAGATATATACTTTGCCTCAAGAGGTTTTGCTTGCCCGTTCTGTCAGGTGACGCTTGAAACTTTCCAGGGAACGCGTGTATCTATAAAAGCAGGCGGAGATGGGGAATTTACCCTTTCCCAAGTTCTTGTAAAAGCAGGGCTTTCTCAGGCGTGTTTTACCGCCTTGGATATTCGGGGGATTCAATCTCAGAAGGCGTGCGTTTCTTTTAGCCCCCTCACGGCGGATAATTCATACCAGGGGATCTTTTTGCCTCCTACCGCCTCTCTTTCGGCCTCAACGCTTTTTTCAAAAGAAGCCTTAAGGATAGCGGGACATTCGCTCTCTAATGCCTCGGTTGCGGCAATAGTAGATGGAATCTCCCATGCTCCGACTCAAACAGATAAAAACGGTTTCTATTTGTTCACGCTTTCGGATCTTTCGGAAGGATCCCATACGCTCTTTATGCAGGCAAGGAATACTGACGCGGCTTCCCTTATTGCCGACAAGGCCATGTCATTTACGGTTTTATCCTTTGCTCAGACAGCACAAGTGAGAGTGTTAGGGTTTTTTGAAGGCTCTGTTTTGCTCAAGGCGATAGGTATCGTTTTGATCGTAATTATCCTTCTTATTATACGGTTTCGATCCCGCGTAGCGGTCGCATTGGACGTTCTAAGAACGTTTTTGGGCAATGCGTTTTCTTACCCAAAAAAGTAAGAAGAGAGACGCAAGAATCAGCAGAAAACTTTTTGCGGGAAACGCAAAAAAGCGGATGCTTCGGGAAAAGGAGGGACCTTCCTCGGACAAAGCAAGAGAGAGCGTGGCCTCGTAAGGACCAAGAAGAAATGATTCATTAAAAGAAACTTGGGGAAGAACGCGCGTTGAATTGGCAAGCACACGCGTCTGCCCAACCCCAACAGCTCCAACCGTTTGGCCAAACATATTGCGAATAAGAATACTGCCTTTTGGTGTTATAAAATGATTACTTTTGTTAATTATTGATATAGCAAATGGTACGGGTCCGTGTTCTATAAAACGAGGAGTGCTGAACGCTTCAATTGTTCCGTTTGTTGGTTCGTTTGGGCCTATGGAGAGAAGTACGTGTGTTGCAATGCCTCCTATGGCAACGGTTGCGCTTTGATCTTCATCTTTCTGCGGGGGATTACTGAGGAATATAACAGAGAAGTAGTAATCAGAAGAAGGCTCGCTTGGAGGAATGGTAACCTTAAGAGAAACAGTTTTTTCCTGAAATGGGGTGAGTGTAAGCGTGTCAATTGGCCTCTCGTTTTCAAGAAGCTGAACGTTTTTGAGGATGTCGGGGTTTGGTTTTTGGGCAAACGCGTCTTTTGCCGCTCGGTAGGTCATGGATCCTGTGCTATCTGAAGGGACAAAAGGAGAAAGGCGGATATCCAGCTCAATTGTTTGTTGGCTTTTGTTGGAAAGCGTTATTTCTTCTTCAGTCTCAAACGGCCGCTTTTCGGATATGCTAATAATAGCAGGAGAAACCTCAAAAGAAAAGCTCTCCGCATACGCCGATTGAATCCCGATCAAATCGGGAGAACTCGGGGTAAACTTGGACACAATCAAAAGCATGCAAGCAATTATTATGATTCGTTTCATCACAGTGTTGGCGTAAGGATGTAGGTAATGGTATTTCCGTAACGCCCGGGCGGTTGGTTCAGCGAAATAGTTACTTTTACGGTAATTTGGGCTTGATTTGTGCCAGATGTTTTCGTCTCACGAATTACTTCTTGCGGCTGTTCTTTTTTTGCATTATCGGCAAATTGCTTATAGAACGTAGGATCGGTGAAGTCAGAAAGGCAGGGAGTTCCTAAGAGATTATCACAACGATACCCAAACCCGTAGGTTAAGAGATTTACCCATTGTGAAGACCTCGCTTCATTACAAAATCCGTCATCACACGTGGTGTCAGGGATTGGCGTAGGAGATTGGGAAGAGGTAAGCGGTCCGTCTTGGTAGGCAATTACCGAGTACCCGCTTTCTTTTGAAGACGTAATCGTAAGAACACTTGTTCGCTGAACAGGATTTGTGGGAGAAAGTGATCCAAAATCAATAAGGCTCTCGGATAGAGAAAAACCAAGAGTGCCGCTTTGGGTTGAAATATTTTCCAGTTTGCTTCCAATGGTTTGATCAAGATTCCACCTGAGATTATACTGTGAATTAGTGGTTGATCCTCCGCCGGAGGTAATTTTTCCGGACTGAATGGTGTAGTTGTCCCCGGACATGGTAGCTCCAAATGCAAAGTTCAAAGTGTAAAATGAAAAAATAAAAGAGCCGATACCAAATACGATACCAAATATAACAAGAGGTTTCATCATACGTTCATAGTAACGCAATTATCAAAAAAAAGACAATATGCTATACTAAAAAGAATCTCAAATGGCAAATCTCAAATCTCAAACCCCGATTAAATCGGGGCAAATCTCAAACGTTAGAGCTAAAGAGACAATCATCGAGTATCGCCCGTCGGAAATTGAGGCAAGGTGGGGGAAAGTGTGGCAGGAAAAGAAGCTATTCTCTCCGAATTTAGGCGAAGGCAAGCCTTTCTATAACCTCATGATGTTTCCGTATCCGTCCGCGGAAGGGCTCCACGTGGGGAATATGTACGCGTTTACCGGAGCAGACGTCTATGGCCGGTTCATGCGCATGAAAGGATATGACGTGTTTGAGCCCATTGGGCTTGACGGGTTTGGGATTCACTCTGAAAATTACGCAATCAAAATAGGGAGACATCCTAAAGAGCACGCCAAAATTTCTCAAAAAAACTTTTACCGCCAGCTTTCCTTAATTGGTAATGGCTTTGCATGGGATCATCGTCTGGAAACCTATGATCCAGTTTATTATAGATGGACACAGTGGTTGTTTATCCAGATATTTAAGAAAGGTCTTGCGTATCGAAAAAAGGCAGCGGTTAATTGGTGTTCCTCCTGTCAAACCGTTCTTGCGGACGAACAGATCATAGAAGGAGCATGTGAACGCTGTGAAACCAAGGTAGAGCTCAAAAAATTAGAACAGTGGTTTTTCAAGATTACTGCGTATGCGGAGAAACTTCTCGCTGGAATAGAAAAAATAGATTGGCCAGAAAAAATAAAAATCGCCCAGAGGAATTGGATTGGAAGAACTAAAGGAGCACGAATTATATTTAAGATCAATGGCGCAAAAGAGAGCATTGAGGTATTCACAACCAGACCGGATACTTTGTATGGAGCAACATTTATAGTGTTATCTCCCGAACATCCGATAGCTGCTTTGGTTAAAGACGGAAAGGTTCAGGAGTATATAAGACAATCAGCAAAAAAAACAGATCAAGATAGAATGGTTCTTGACAGAGAAAAAACCGGTGTATTTTCTGGCCTGTATGCTATAAACCCTCTTAACAAAGAAAAACTGCCTGTCTGGATCGCAGATTATGCCGTAATGGGCTATGGGACAGGCGCTTTATTTGGCGATGCGCATGATAAACGCGATGTGGAATTTGCTAAAAAGTATGGGATTCCATTAAAACCGACAATTATAACGGGAAATAGAAAGCGGGACGTGCAAATAATGAGTTTGGAAGAGTGTTTTACAGGATACGGTACCCTGGTTAACTCCGGAGACTTTTCTGGTTTAACCTCACAAGAAGCAGGAGAGAAAGTTATTTTGTGGTTGAGTAACCATGGGGACGGCGGTCCTCAAACAACCTATCATCTTCGTGATTGGTTGATTTCACGCCAACGGTATTGGGGTCCGCCGATCCCGATGATCTACTGTAAAACGTGTAGCTGGCAGCCGGTTCCCGAATCTGAACTTCCCGTAGTTCTGCCCGACATCAAGGACTTCAAGCCCAAAGGAGATGGCTCAACGCCTTTGTCTAACGCTCCTGATTCTTGGAAGTTCACAAAATGTCCCATGTGTGGAGGGAAAGCGCAAAGAGAACTGGAGGTTTCTGATACCTTTTTAGATAGTTCGTGGTACTTTTTGGCATATCTTCACATGAAGGACGGCAAATGGATTGCGGGAAATCCCTTTAATGCAAAGATTCTTGAAAAGTGGCTTCCGGTGAACGCATACATAGGAGGGGCGGAGCACGCGGTTTTGCATCTTTTGTATGCGCGTTTTGTCTGGATGGCGCTGTCGGATTGCAAATTTTTGCCAAAAGAATTGGGAGATGAACCGTTTCCATTCTTGTTTAGCCATGGGCTTATTGTGAAGAATGGCGCAAAAATGAGCAAGAGCAAGGGAAACGTGGTGATTCCCGATAGTTACATTAAGAAATATGGAGCAGATGCAGTGCGATCTTATTTGATGTTCTTAGGTCCTTATGATATGGGGGGGGATTTTAGAGATTCGGGAATTGAAGGAATGTATAGGTTCTTAAAAAGAGTATGGAAATTAATTACTGTTTACGCGGGTCCTGCCACTCGCTCTTCC
>MFOZ01000026.1:0-8238 GCA_001784055.1 Candidatus Levybacteria bacterium RIFCSPLOWO2_01_FULL_42_15
CTCATGGTGGATTTGAGGATTGCTTTTTTTATCTTGGAGGCGGGGAGCGCCTTAAAAATTGCCTCAATATTTTCTAAAAGCTTTTTGTCTCCAAACGAAAGTTTCCCTGCCACTACGTGCATGAGGGGAAATTTTGCCTCTGTCTTGAGGGTTATTTGCCCTTTTTGAAACTGCAGAGCGGTTTTTTGCGGATCAGTCGCAATGGTTCCGTTTTTAGGATTGGGCATAAGACCGCGGGGTCCCAACACGCGGGCAACCTTGGCAAGCTGTGGCATCATAGCAGGAGTTGATAAAAGAACATCAAATGTGATCTTTCCTTTTTCAATCTCTTTAATTAACGGTTCATCTGCAATCGCAACTCGAACGATTTTTCCCGTTCCGTAGGGGAGTGTTACCATTGCGTTCACTCCCGGCTCGGTGGTAGTGAAATGAAGCTCAACCGTTTCATCAAATCGAGCGCCTTTAAGCTTAGGAAGAAGGGATAATGCCTCAGACAGCGCATATTTTTTGGTTTTGTCAACAAAACCAACCCGCGCTTGATAACTTTTGGAACGGATTCGGGCTGGTTTCGGTTTGTTCTTCTTTTCTTTTTTTTTGGGTTCTTGGGATTCTTTGAGTTGATTTACTGCTTCTTTTTGAATCTTCTCAATTTTAGCAAGTTCTTCTTCCGTAGGTCCAACAGCCACAACTCGTTCGCCACCCTTTAAGCCGGGTGCTTTAACGGTCTTTTTGAGCTCTTTAGCCTCTTTTCGCTTTTTGGTTTCTTTTTTTTGATCTTCTTCGAGCTCTTCAACGCCGAGTGTTTTTACTCTGATCTTGCCCACGTTCCCTCCTTCCAGTCGGTCAAGTTAAAAATTTTTAATTTTGAATTGTGATTTTGCATTTTGAACTTTGAATTTTTAATTTATGTCTACTCCCATGCTTCGCGCGGTTCCGGCAACAATTTTTACCGCGGCCTCAAGGGTATCCGCGTTCAAATCTTCCATCTTTGCTTTTGCGATTTCTTCCGCTTGGGATTTCGTGAGCGTTCCTACCATTTCTTTTCCGGGCTTTTGGGATCCTTTTTCTTTTTTGAGCGCTTTTTTAATCATTTCGGCAACCGGGGGTTTCTTGATAATAAAAGAGAATGTTCTGTCCTCATATACCGTAATAACAGCAGGAATAACAGTTCCTTTTTGACTTGCAGTTTTCTCATTAAACGCCTTCACAAACTCCATGATAGGGAGTCCGTGTTGTCCCAACGCAGGACCAACGGGAGGCGCGGGTGTTGCTTCGCCCGCGGGAATGGTGAGTTTAATAATGGTTTTTACTTTTTTAGCCATAATATAATCTTTATAAAGATTATAAATTTTATAAACGTTATAGCTTGGCGACCTGTAAAAAATCTAATTCCACGGGTGTTTCTCTGCCAAATATACTCACAAGGACTTTGAGTTTCCCTTTTGTCTCGTCAATTTCGTCAATGGTCCCCAAAAAGTCCGCAAACGGCCCATCAATAATCTTGACCGCCTCATTGAGCGAGAAAGACGTCTTGTGCAAAGGCTCTTTGCTCTCCATGAATTTTTGGATTGCCTCAACTTCTTTATCGGAAATGGGAGTTGGTTTATTTCCCGCGCCCACAAAACCGGTAACTCCTGCCGTTGTGCGCACCAAAAGCCAGGATTCATCATCAATCACCATACGCACAAACACGTATCCGGGGAAAATTTTTTCTTCTACCTCTTCTTTTTTGCCGCCAGACACGCGGATGGTTTCTCGGGTGGGGACGAGAATATCAAAAATCCTATCAGCAAATCCCAACGTCTGTACGCGCTGTTTGAGGTTTTTTGCAACCTTGTTCTCATGTCCCGAATAGGTATGGACAATGTACCAGCGGGCATCACTGGACATAGCAATCGCGGTTTCTTTTTTTTCTGGTTTATCTGTTTTTTTTGCTTTTGACATTTGAACTTATTTAATGAATACTTCCATTATTTTTACAAAGACAAAATCAATCCCTCCGATAAAAACTCCCACGATAATGCTTATCATGAGGACCAATATGGTCATTCGAACTATTTCTTGCTGTGTTGGCCAGACTACTTTTTTAAGCTCCTCTTTAACCTCCCGTAAAAAAGTAACCGGAAGAACAGCCATAATTGGTTATTGTACCAAATGGTAAAGGACTTGTAAAGGTTGTGGTAGGATGATACAATTGTTTTTATCGCTTATGGCAAAGAAAATTCGCAAAGCGGTTATTCCTTCGGCAGGCTTTGGTACCCGGTTTTTACCTCAAACCAAAGCCATGCCCAAAGAGATGCTTCCCATTGTTGACAAACCCATTATCCAGTACATCGTGGAGGAATTGGTGGAGGCGGGGATTGAGGACATCATTATTGTAACGGGGTATCATAAGCGGACGATTGAGGACCACTTTGACAGACCCAGCATGGATTTAATCGAAAATTTGCGCATGGGAGGTCTCAAAAAACTTCCCCTGCTTCAAGAAGTAGAACGGATTTCCGAAATGGCGAATTTTGTGTACGTGCGGCAAAAAGGACCGTACGGAAATGGAACGCCTCTTCTAAACGTGCAGCATCTTATTGGAAACGAGCCATTTATTTATGCCTGGAGCGATGATTTTATTAAGACAGACGGCAAATCGCGCTTCCGACAGCTAATTGATGCGTATAACGAATTTGGATGCTCGGTGTTGGCATCGGTTAGGGCGCGCAAAGATGAAGACTATGATCGCTACGGCTTTGCGGGAGGGCGGCAGATTCGCAATGGCCTTATTGACGTTAACACGATTATAGAAAAACCGGGTAAGAAAAACGCGCCGTCAGACTTGGCCAACGTGAGCGGGTTTTTGTTAACGTGTGATATTTTTGAGTATATAGAAAAAGCGCTTGCAAACCTTCAAGAGGGAGAAGAGCTTTATTATAATGATGCCTTAAAACTTATGCTCGCGGATAAAAAACGGGTCCTTGCGTGTGAAATTAAGGGGGGAGTATATTACGACACCGGAAACAAGCTGGAGTATCTCAAAACCGTGGTTGAATTTGGACTCAATCACCCGGACATTAATGGGGCATTCCGCTCTTTCCTCAAAAACTTGAAAGTGTAAAAAAGATTTGGTACCGTATGCGTTGATATGATTTCAGAGATGCCTCCTACATTTTATTTAGAGGATCCATCGCTTCCCGTTCAGACGGTTATTCCCGTTGTGGGTCTTCAGCCTTCTCATACGCAAAAGAGGGTGGAGTTTGTTAGTTTTGCGCCCTCCCCAACCTATAAAGTGACAGAACACCGCGTTCCCGACAATCTTGAAGATATGATGCCTTCCGTTGTTGCCGAACTGGAAAATAGGCCGTGGTTTTTAAAGTTTATGGAAGATGTAGGCAGAGGCGAAAAGAAGGGAGTATTCGTAGTAGCGCTGGGAGCTTTGGTAATAACATCCGGCATTGCGGGTTTTGAATTTGGCGTACGAGGGGGACGGGACGTAAAAGAGCTGTGGCAAAAAGTACGCACGTTTTTAGAAGAGAGAAAGGAAAAAGGATGATGAGAAAGCTTGCGGTGTTTGCTTTGGGTTGTATTATTTTTGCCGCGTTTGTTGGGTTTTCTTATCTTGTTGATAAGGATTTGTTTATCCGTTTTGATTTTGATACCACGGTGAGACTCCAAAGCAATATTCCTACCCGTTTTGATTCCTATCTATCGATTCTTAGTTTGATCGGCAGTTTTGAGGTTGTGAGCTTGTTTCTGATTGGGATTCTTTTAATTCGGCGAAAAATCGTGGAGGGATTTTTTGTACTGTCTGGGTTTGTAGGGTTTCATGCGCTTGAGATATACGGTAAACTGTTTGTGGAGCATTTGCCTCCCCCCGAATTTATGATCCGGACCGAAAAGCTTTTAGAATTTCCTCAATTCCACGTTCGGGCAGAGTATTCTTACCCCTCCGGACACGCGGGGCGGGCGGCGTTTGTCTCAACCTTTCTTTTTCTCATCATCGGACAATCAAAGAAGCTATCAAAACTCCAAAAAATCATTCTTCTCGCGATCATGGGAATCTACGATATGGGAATGGTGGTAAGCAGGGTTTCGCTGGGAGAGCATTGGACAACGGATGTTATTGGGGGGGTTCTCTTGGGAGCATCTCTTGCTCTTCTTACTTCATTGGTGTACGTAGGTAAGAGGAAGCAGTCTAAATACCGTAAACAGAGCAGGGGGCTGATTTCCTGATATTGGATCTTCCGGGTAGACAATTGGCTGGGTCATGTCTACTTCAAAAGAGCCATATACTTCTCGTTCTCCTTGCGTGTCGGTAGGGATCATGTGGTGTTCAGATGGAACCAATAACACAGCTCTTCCGTGAGGCGCAAGTAGAGGTCGTATTCGCCTTAGGAAATCAACGAGCTTTTCGGAATTCTGAGGGCGATAGTAAGCAACATCCACACTGCTTGGTTTTATTTGCGAATCATTGAGAATTTGAAACCCGGAAAACGCGGCAAGTTCACTCATTGCCCTATCGGTTGGTTCCGAGTTTAAAAATGTAGGACGGTTAAAATAGTCAGAAAGGGTGCGTTTAAGACCAAGGAGGAATTCGTGGATTTGGGGAACAGTAAAAAAAAGATCATCAGAATCTTGTCCAAAAGGAGAGAGAAATTTGGGATCGCGATGTTGAATCGATGAGATAAAATCCTCAAGGGTTAGATGCGGGGTGAGCTCCGTTATTGATTGTGGGTGAGCTCTCGGGAGGTATCCTAGTTCGGCTACCGCTACCGACATAATTCTTATTATATCAACCTATCGCCTCAATCTGTCAAGCAGTACCCGATTTTTGACAAACGGCTCATGGTGTGATAGTATGCTCAAATCATATGGCAATGCGCTATATAGAAAGCGAATTCAGGAGAATGGGTCACCTGGGTGCTGCAAAAGCTGTAGCGGGTTTGCGTGAGGAAATGAGTCCGCAACTGCGTACGCAATTTGGCACTGATGATATTCCGCTTCCTGACCAACCAACTCCCGCAAAGAAAGATAAGCCACAAGATGTTCTCTCTCTTACAGTGAGGGAATTCAAAGCAAGTCCTCTTACCCCAGAACTAGTTACCAAAACCTTTCAAACAATATGGCAAGTCCGAGGAGAAAGTGCTGGTCTTGAGGTTGTTGTTGCACCATGTGACCGCAGCGCAAAAGAGCTAAGAGAACTGGCAAAAGCAGGTAGACGCATTGGTTATTTACCGGAACAGAGTATGACACAAGAGAATCGTCCACTAT
Source organism: Candidatus Levybacteria bacterium RIFCSPLOWO2_01_FULL_42_15 (assembly GCA_001784055.1). GTDB lineage: Bacteria > Patescibacteriota > Microgenomatia > Levybacterales > UBA12049 > 2-01-FULL-42-15. The sequence continues at coordinate 5,260 of MFOZ01000026.1, forward strand.
TTGCTAAAATGTTCCCCCAATTGGGAAGTCATAGTGTACAAGAAGGAAACTCTGTAACAAATGAGGCCAATAGATTTGGTTGGTTTGATTATGAAGCCAATGTTGACGCTCCTTATCTTGATACAACTGAAGATCAATTGAGAGAGAGAATTGCTGCCGACGGAAGATTAGAAATGAATGTAAGTGAATATATTGTTGCTAGTGAGGATAGCAAGCTTTTTACCGGAAAATTCTTAGATCAGGGTAACACATGGGCACGATTGCTCGGGTCTCGGGACGGCGGTAAGGTGGTCTTCGCCGGCTTGGGTTCGGGCGGTGGCTTGCTCGTCGGCTGGGGTCTGGATCCGCAGGGTCACGGTCCGGATGTGGGTGGCCGTTCCGTGGGAGTGAAAAAAGCTTAAACACTCCATCCGATGTGGATTAGTCCTTTGGCCCATTCGGTAAACTCAGGGCAAGCCCGTTCGTCTCCGCCAGCTGGCGGATCCTCAGGGCAAGCAAGCGCAGGCCGTTCGAGGCTCTGAGGATCAAGCTCCTACCCACCCTAAGGGTGTACGGAATAGACACCCTTAGTATTTATTCCAAAATTAGATGTTTTATCCTATCGAGTTTTCTCTGGTAATTCACTTGATCTTGGGTGAATTCAATAAATCTTTGTAGAGACTTAAAGTGGCTTAGAATCACTTCTGTATTTAAAATGTCCGAGCTATTTTTTCCAACATAGGTAGGATAAGAAGACCAAGGATAAAGTACCAAATCTTTGAAGTTTTTAATTATGAAAGCCGTAACTGGATTTAAGTGAATATATCTGGCAACATGGATAAGTTGCTCATCTGCCTCAATCAATGTAGACTTAAACATTTGCTGAAATAAACCCCCAGAACGATTTTCCTTTGTATTAAAATATTTTGCATAGCTGTTTTGAAAATTACTCATAAAAGTAGTTATGCCCTTTTCTCTAATTTCTTTAATGAGGAAATGTATGTGATTGGGCATAAAACAAAAAGCAAAAAGTTCTATCTGTTTATCTGCTTTCTGCTTGAGGCCATCCATGAAGCCGACTTTTTGAAGTTGCGGTAGGCGATTATAATGAGAGAAACGAAGTGATGGATTGTGATAACTGTAGAAAGTTAAAACATTCAGGGCGCGTTGATAATCTCTATTTTCAGTAAAGATTGGAACCCTTCCTATACTACGATTAAATACATGATAAACTTGGTCAATAACTATTGGGATTTTTCTGTGAGACATTACTAACATAATAAAACAAAAACCTAAAGGTGTCAAGCTACCACACCCTAAGGGTGTATAGGGGGTTGTATCATAGAGTATTCAGGCATTTTGAAGAAGAGGCGGGAGGGGATAGTCAAAAGAGAAATCGGTTTCTATAATGCGATCAATGATTCTCATCAACCGGGACGAATCCACAGAAAAGGGAGATTTCTGTATCCCTTGAAAAAAATGTGTTTCCACAAAGGTTCGTATTGCTTGTGGATTCATATTGCTCTCTTTGCAAAGGAGCGAAAGAATAGGATCTATCGCGATCCAGAAAGTAATGGGATGCCTCACAATACCTAAGGGCATAAAGGCTCTTGGATTCTCAAGTAAAAGAGAAGAGGCTTTTTGTACAGAACGAGTTGCAGTTTCAAAGAATGCAATTGTCTTAGGAGGGTAATCTTTCCGTATGATACGAGGAACCTCAAAAGGAAACGGTTTTTCATAGGTATAAAGATCTTCTTGATCTTCGTTCACTGGAAGAAGAGAGGAAATATCTGGTACTACGCCAAATACACCAGCTCCTTCTGGCAGTTGGCGTATAAGTGCTCTTTTACGCAGAAACCGAAGCATCTGTGCATCTGATCGATTTATAAGTTCCGCTAAGATTCTTGCCTGTTCAGGGATAGATGCGTTTTCGGAGACAGCAATGAAGTAATCCCAGAACATAGATGTCTGTAAGTGCTGAATTAGTTGGTTAATGGGAGCATAATATTGGAGTTTGTACATAGCATCTCTATAGGCTAGGATGTGGTGTATGATCTGTCCGTGCTGTAACATAAGGAGTTCTTGGTTTGCCCATCTCCCAAACCCCTCGAGTTCTTTTACAAGAATTGTTTCAAAATGTGGAGGCTGCCATTCAGCAAACACACTGTCCGCGTTCAGATAGGAAACAGTATCTGCTAACGACGCAATCTGACCAAATGCGCCTTGCTCCTTCCATATCATTTCTATTGCCTCTTGCTCCTGCTGTGAGAATCTGCGTAAAAGAAACAAACCAAGTGGAGATGTTGGATCTCGTGCTTCACGGATCAGACGCTCTTCATGAGTTCCTTCAAGACCTAACGTTATCATTTCTTGATACAATGGAGGTCTGCGCTGTGCAATAAATTCGAACGCGCTCTGCATAAAGCCTTCACCCACGTGCGAAAACACAGGGTGCATATAGTCATGAAAAATAAGAGCAGTTCCTAGAACAAGGAGACTTTCTTCAGAAAGGCGACAAGCTTTTCCCAACGTAACTCCAATAGTTGCTGCTTCAAGACTGTGGACGTAGCGGTTATTTGCATTCATTTCTGCAATAGAGGGAACATGAGCATTCATCTTGCCGTTTGCGTATTGAATGATTGGCTTAAAACTAAGTTGCCAGCGTGATTCGAGCTTGGGGCGGATAATCTCCGCGGCATGTTCAAATACTTCTTTTCTAGGAATATCCTTGGTTGTTATCAAGAGCTTCTGGAGAGCGTCATCACTAGATGGGATTCTTTCTTGTGTTGTGTTAGGCGCAATGCGTAGTAGTTCAAAGGGAGCAGATTGTGGTTGTGGTTGTTGCTCGTGTGGTTGAGCCATAATAGGGCGCTTATTATAGCAGAAGGAGGTTAGTTGTTAAAACATTCACATCCGATGTGGATTAGTCCTTCGACTTTGCTCAGGATTAAAGACTTTGTACATCGGGAGGATTGTTTAATTCTTGAGCGATTGTTGGTG
>MFOZ01000026.1:8297-8419 GCA_001784055.1 Candidatus Levybacteria bacterium RIFCSPLOWO2_01_FULL_42_15
TCAAAAGCAACAATAAACATTCTTGCTAAGCCTTCTTTCTTAAGATACTTCTCGACAAAAACACCGTATCCTTCTATCAACAAAGCAGAAATAAGGAGATTAGGATTATCAGTTAGTTGATG
>MFOZ01000027.1:0-689 GCA_001784055.1 Candidatus Levybacteria bacterium RIFCSPLOWO2_01_FULL_42_15
AAACTTGCTATACGGATAGTACTGTTCTATACTAGGATTATGAGCAAGAGAGAAAAAACAAAATTAGTAAAAGCATATAAAAAATACCGCACCGTGAAAAAAAGAAATGTGCTTTTATTTTTGCGTGCATTCATGCCGGAAATTATTTTTCGAACCACAAAGCTTGAAGGCGAATCGGTAACCCGTAAAATGATTTCTTCTCTTTTTCGGTAGTGCATGCGAAGAGTTAAAACAAGACCCGCCGGTGCAACGTCGTATAAGGAAACCGCATTTGGGATTACTCCACGTTCAAAACTTCTAAAATTTGAGCTGGAGGGGACGAAAAAGGGGCTTGAGTATCTCTATGATTTAGTGAAGAGAGACAAGCATGTTCGAATTACCCCTGAGCTCATTTGTAAGCTTCATGACGTCTCTTTTGGTTGGATTTTCCCTCGATGGGCGGGAACATATAGAAAAATCCCCGTTGTCTTCTCCGGTAAAGAAGCGCCACCATATTCCCAAGTACCAGAACGAATAGCGAATCTTTGTAAAGATTTGGAAGAGAGATTGAAACATCTGTCTCTGTCTAATGATGCACAATTTATTATTGAGACAGCTAAACTACTTGCTTGGCTTCAACATGGATTTGTATTCATTCATCCATTTCAGGATTACAATGGAAGAACCGCAAGAATGCTTACTATTCTTAT
>MFOZ01000027.1:702-19932 GCA_001784055.1 Candidatus Levybacteria bacterium RIFCSPLOWO2_01_FULL_42_15
AAAAGGAACCGATAGGAAACGGTATCTTGCTTCGATGCAAAGAGCTGACGAAGGTGACTACTTACTTCTTGAAGCCCTCATAGGGCAAGCGCTTTCAGAAGCATTACGCGTGTTCTCCCAGTGAGATTAATACCCCCCGTTTGAACAAGATGCGCTCCTACACCTGGGAAGAGGTTGCGCCGTGACGAAAAAATAGGGGGTTGACGGGAAATAAAAAATAGGGTATACTTTCATTATCCTTTGAAAGAAGGATTCATTTTTAGTTCAAACATATGGCAGATACAAAGTTTAAGAGAACAAAACCGCACGTCAACATTGGAACCATAGGGCACGTTGATCATGGAAAGACCACGCTAACAGCAGCCATCTCTGCGGTTCTCTCTAAAAAAGGACTGGCAGAGGCTAAGAAATACGAAGATATTGATAACGCTCCGGAAGAAAAAGCAAGAGGGGTCACCATCAACATTACCCACATCGAATATGAGACAGAAAAGCGACATTATGCGCACATTGATGCTCCAGGACATGCAGATTATATTAAGAACATGATTACCGGCGCCGCACAGATGGATGGCGCCATTTTAGTAGTTTCAGCTCCCGACGGACCCATGCCACAGACTCGGGAGCATATTTTACTTGCGCGACAAGTGGGAGTCCCCGCAATTGTGGTTTTTCTTAATAAAGTGGATATAGTACAAGATCAAGAACTTCTTGAGCTTGTAGAAATGGAGGTTCGAGAACTTCTTACCAAATACCAATATCCCGGCAAGGATGTTCCTATTATTCGCGGATCGGCCCTAAAGGCGCTTGAGGGAGATGCTGAGGCAGAGAAACAAATAATGGCTCTTATGGAAGCGGTAGATACGTCTGTACCTACTCCTGTCCGAGACGTAGAAAAACCATTCCTTATGCCAATAGAGGACGTTTTCTCTATCAAAGGGCGTGGAACCGTGGTAACGGGAAGAGCTGAAAGAGGGAGAATAAAAGTGAACGAAACAGTTGAGATCGTTGGAATTAAAGACACAAAAACAACTGTTGTAACAGGGGTTGAGATGTTTAGAAAACAGCTCGATGAGGGGCAAGCGGGAGACAATATGGGTCTTCTTCTGCGAGGAGTCGAAAAAGCGGATGTTGAAAGAGGTCAAGTAATTGCAAAGCCGGGAACGATTACTCCTCATAAGGAATTTGAGGCAGAGGCATACATTCTTACCAAAGAAGAAGGAGGTCGGCATACACCATTTTTTACGGGATATAGGCCTCAGTTCTATATCCGAACAACCGATGTAACCGCAGAAGTTAATCTTCCTAAAGGAGTAGAAATGGTAATGCCGGGAGACAGCACCAAGATGAATGTAAAACTTATTGTTCCGGTTGCTCTTGAAGAAGGGCTTCGATTTGCAGTCAGAGAAGGTAGTAAAACAGTAGGCGCAGGTGTTATCAGTAAGATCATTGCCTAAGCCATGGACATAATGCACATAGTAAAGGCTATTAGCATATAGCCTTTTTCGTGTAAAACATGCGTTTATGCCAAGAGGAAGAATTAGAGTACGTTTAAAAAGCTATGACGCACGAGTAATTGATTCGTGTTGTCAGCAGATTTTGGATACGGCGATAAGAACCGGGGCAAAAGTAGTGGGTCCCATCCCCTTGCCTACCGATAGAAGCGTATACGCTATTAATAGGTCGCCATTTATTGAAAAAGACGCGCGAGATCATTTTGAAATACGAGTGCATAAAAGGCTTATTGATATTATTTCGCCAACGGAAAAAACCATAGATAGCCTAACTCACTTGGAGCTTCCGGCAGGAGTAAATATTGAAATTAAAATGTAGTAGGCAAGAAGGATTTACTTTCATGGCTGCGTATAGTATAATTGGAGCATCAAAAATGGAGGTGATAATAGTCTAACTTTGGCTTAGGACTCTAAATGTGGGTAGCTAGGATAGGCTACCCTTTTTGTTTGTATATGAATGCGTTGATTGGTCAAAAAAAAAGCCAGGCACAAAGATTTTTGGCGGACGGAACCAGAATTCCCGTTACCGTTATTGAGGTATCGGGAAATTTTGTGGTGCAAACAAAGACCAAAAACAAAGATGGATATAGCGCTGTTCAGCTTGGCATGGGTAAAAGAAAAAAAGGTTCAAAAGCCCTGTTAGGACACGCTAAAAAAGCACATCTTGCAGTAATTCCCCGCTTTCTTAAGGAAGTTCGCATTACAGAAGATTCTCTTACGCTACCGGAGATGGGAGCCTCTCTTAGAGCTCTGGATGTTTTTAAAGCGGGAGACATAGTGGATGTTATTGGAATATCAAAAGGAAAGGGATTCGCGGGCGTTGTTAAAAGGCATCATTTTAAGGGAGGTCCGCGAACTCATGGTCAATCAGACAGAGAACGCGCTCCCGGATCCATTGGACAAACCACGACTCCCGGAAGAGTATACAAAGGAAAGCGGATGGCAGGTCGCATGGGAGTAGATACGGTAACCGTTCGCAATCTGGAGGTAGTTGAGGTAGGAGACAGACAGATTCTCATAAAAGGGCTTGTGTCGGGATTTGCAGGAAGCGCTGTTGTTGTTGAAAAGAAGTCGGAAAATAAAAAATTTGTTCCGCTTTTTGAAGAAAAGGAGGTAGTACATGCCGCGTAAAAAATTAGACAAGGGTCTTGTTGCTAAGGTTTTTGACACAAAAGGAGCATTGAAAAAAACCATAGATCTTCCAAAAGAAATCTTTGGCGTACAAGAAAACAATATTCTTCTTGCCCAAGCGGTGCGGGTTTATCTGGCAAATCAAAGACAAGGAACGGTTTCTACAAAAACAAGAGGAGAAGTTGCGGGGTCCACAAGAAAGATATACCGGCAGAAAGGGACCGGTAGGGCTCGGCACGGCAGCATCAGAGCTCCCATTTTTGTGCATGGAGGAGTTGCCTTTGGACCAAAACCTCGCGATTTTTCCCTATCGCTTACGAAACCAATGAAAAGAAACGCCCTTTTTTGCGTTCTTTCCTCAAAATATAAGGATGAAAAGACGCGATTTGTTGCCGGGCTTGAAAAGATTGCTCCCAAAACAAAAGAAATGGTAACCGTATTGCATAATCTTAAGCTTGATAAAAAAGAAAAAAATTTACTTATTGTTACATCGGAATATCTTCAAAACGTATATAAAGCAGCACGCAATATCAAAGGAGTCAAGCTTGAAGAAGCTTACAAGCTGAACGCATACGCAGTGCTTAATAGCGATACGGTTCTTTTTATGGAAGCCTCCCTTGACGTTTTGCAGAGGACGTTTAGAAAAAAGGAATAAATTATGGATGTACATGAAACAATTGTCAAACCAATAATTTCTGAAGACTCTATTGCGCAGGCAAAAAAGCAAAGATATACCTTTGAGGTACATATCTCCGCGGATAAGCCCGCAATAAAAAAGGCCATAGAAAAACTTTTTGGCGTAATAGTGGTAAAAGTGAATACGATTATCGTAAAGGGGAAAACACGCAGATACGGACGAAAAAAGAAAGAAATTATCCTAGGACAAAGAAAAAAAGCATTAATTGAAATAACAAAAGGACAAAAAATTGATATATTTGGTACAGAAGAACAGAAATAAATCTATGAGAAAATTACGCATGATAAAGAAACAATGGGGGGGACGGGACGGGAGCGGAAAAGTCTCCGTTCGGCATAGAGGAGGAGGCCATAAACGCTTCATTCGCATGATTGACTTTAAAAGAGACAAAATGAACATCACGGGAAAAGTTGTTTCTATAGAATATGATCCAAACAGGACGTGTGATATTGCGCTTATTCAATATGCGGATGGAGATAAACGGTATATCCTTCGTCCAGAAGCTCTCAACGTAGGAGATAGTGTAATAGCAGCTCAAAAGGTAGAGCCAAAAGTAGGCGCAAGCATGTCTCTTAAATATATGCCTTTGGGGACTATAGTGCATAATGTGGAGTTGACTCCCGGTCGCGGAGGGCAACTTGCCAGAAGCGCGGGAACAAATGTTGTTGTTCTTGCCAGAGAAGATAATATGATTCATCTTAAGCTCCCCTCCGGAGAGGTGCGCAAAGTGAGAGAAGATTGTGGCGCAACAGTAGGGCAGTTGGGAAACATTGAGTGGAAAAACGAATTTTTTGGAAAAGCAGGAAGAAAAAGACACATGGGTATTCGCCCCACGGTTCGGGGCGTTGCCATGAATCCCCGTTCTCATCCGCATGGCGGAGGAGAAGCAAGAAGCGGAATCGGCATGTCCACACCTAAGACCTTCGCGGGAAGGCCTGCGGTAGGGAAAACAAGAATAAAAAAGAAATACTCCGCCCCGTATATTATCAGTAGGAGAAAGTAATATGGGAAGATCAACAAAAAAAGGTCCATACATTGATAAAAAACTTTTACAGAAAGTGTTAAAGCAAAAACAAACAGGAGAAAAAACTCCCATTAAAACGTGGAAGCGCGCAAGTCAAATTCCTCCTGACTTTGTGGGGCATACGCTTGCGGTTCATAACGGACGCGATTTTATCAATGTGTTTGTCATAGAGGGAATGGTTGGTTATCGGCTTGGGGAATTTGCCCCAACACGTGTCTTTAGAGGTCACGGTAAGGTAGTTGCAAGAGAAGTTTCAAAAACATAATGCCTATGGAAATAAAAGCAGTAGTACGATCATTACCGATAACCCCCCGAAAAATACGGCTTGTTGCCGATATCATAAGGAGAAAGTCGGTAGATGAGGCGGAAAAAACGCTTATGCTTCTTGATAATCGGGCAGCTTTACCTTTGCGCAAGCTTTTACAAAGCGCAGCCGCAAACGCTTTTAACAGCGCAAAACTTTCCAAAGAGGAGCTTGTTATTCAATCCATTGAGGTATCGGAAGGAATTCGTATGAAGAGAGCGCGCTTTGCTTCCCGAGGGAGGACCCATCCATACAAGAAAAGGACAACGCATGTGGCAATTTATCTGATAAAAAGATAGAGGTTTTATGGGACAAAAAGTGAATCCAAAATTGTTAAGACTAGGATCCTTATACACCTGGGACAGCAGATGGTTTGATGAAAAGCGTTATAAGGACTTGCTCCTTGAGGATGTAATGCTAAGAAAAGCGCTTTCTGAAAAACTACAAAGAGCAGGAGTGGCGCGAACGGAGATTGAGCGTTCAATTAACAGTCTTAAGGTAATTGTATACGTCATGCGGCCTGGTATTGTGATTGGGAGAGCAGGCGCAGGACTTGAGGAGCTCAAGAAATACTTATTAAGCATTCTTTCTCCTCAGAAGGGGAACGGAAAACACGCGCCCAAGCTCGATATTCGCATAGAACACGTTAAAGAGCCAAATCTAGACGCGCATTTAGTCGCAAAAAACATTGCGGATCAACTGGCGCGGCGTCTGCCCCATAAAAGAATTCTTGCCGGCACGGCAGATAAAGTAATGTCTTCGGGAGCAAAAGGGGTTCGTATTGTTCTTTCGGGGCGGATAGCCGGATCAGAAATTGGAAGAAGAGAGAAAATCCAAACAGGGACAGTTCCTCTCTCAACAATTAGGGAGAAAATTCAATTTGCAAGCGTCCCCTCTCTTACCAAGAAAGGGTATATTGGGGTAAAAGTTTGGATTAATCAACCGTAAAGTCTATGTTAGTACCAAAACGAGCAAAATATAGAAAACAACACAGAGGGGTTATAAAAGGGATTGCGCATACGGGTGAAAAAATCTCTTTTGGGGAATATGGATTAATCGCGATGGATAAAGGATGGATTACCAGCAGGCAAATAGAAGCGGCAAGGCGTTCAATTACTCACTATACGCAGCGTGGGGGGAAAGTATGGATCCGTATTTTTCCGGATAAACCAGTTACTAAAAAACCCGCGGAAACACGGATGGGGGGAGGAAAAGGTGACGTATACGAATTCGTTGCGCCAATAAAGGCAGGAAGAGTTCTGTTTGAGATAGGGGGAGTTCTAAAGGAAGTTGCCGTGGCCGCTCTTACCCTGGCAAGATATAAACTTCCGGTAAAGACAAAAATAGAGGCAAAATAATTTCTATGAAAAAGAAAGACATGCAAGCGTTACGCAATAAAGACGCAAATGAATTTCGGCGAATGATTGATGAAGCCAAAAAAGAATTGTTCAAACTAAAGCTTGATTTAAGCATGCAAAAACTAAAGAATACGCGAGCTGTTTTTGAAAAACGAAAAGACATTGCTCGCCTGCTTACTCTATTAGAGGAGAAGAAAAGCGTATGAAAAAAACATTGCAAGGAATTGTAGTTTCGATAAAAACAAAAGAAACGCCTGTTGTGGAAATAACAAGAACAACAACGCATCCTCTTTATAAAAAACTCTTAAAAAGAAGCAAGAAGTATAAGGTTGCGGTGGGAGAATTTTCACTACATATTGGGGATGAGGTTAGTATTGTGCCAACTCGTCCCATCTCAAAAACAAAATATTTCAAGATACACTCTGTGGTAAAGAAAATTCAGGAGGTTCACGCGTAATGATTCAAACAAGAAGCATTCTTAGGGTCGCCGATAACTCAGGAGCACACGAACTTATTGTGATTCATGTTTTTGGTGGTTCAAAAAGAAAATATGGGTATGTGGGAGATGTGATACATTGCGTGGTAAAGAAAGCCTCTCCTGTTGGGCAGGTACATGATGGAGAAATGGTAAAGGCGGTTGTCGTGAGAACCAGAAAAGAACATCGCAGGATAGATGGCTCTTATATTCGTTTTTCTGACAACGCAGCGGTTATTATTGATAATCCAAAAGATAAAAATCCAAAGGGAACACGCATTTTTGGACCCATCGCACGAGAGGTAAAAGATAAAGGATTTTCTAAGATTGCCAGCATGGCAATAGAAGTTGTATAGAAAGGATTACCTATGAAGCTACAAAAAGGAGACAGCGTAAAAATTGTTCGGGGAAAAGACAAAGGAAAGATAGGAAAAATAGAAAAAGTGTTTTCCAAATCAGGCAAGGTGCTTGTTGAGGGTGTCAATCAGTACAAACGGCACGTGAAAGCGCGTTCGCCCAGACAGCGTTCCGAAATCGTTACTATTGGAAAACCCCTCTCGGTCGCAAATGTAGTATTAGTCTGTCCCAAGTGTAATTTGCCCGCCCGGATAGGTTATAAGGTGACGCACGACAAAAAATCAAGAATATGTAAAAAGTGCGAACAAGAGATTTAGATATGAACAATCTAAAAAACGATTTTTACACAACCATTTTGCCTAAGATACAAAAAGAGCTGGGGATAACAAATCGTATGGCAGTCCCCCGTCTTTCAAAGATCGTTGTAAGCATGGGGCTTTCAGATGCTCTTTCGGATAAAAAAAATCTGGAAAGAGGGCAGAAAGTGCTGTCTCAAGTTACCGGCCAGAAGCCCAGGATTACAAAGGCAAAAAAAGCGATCGCAGCTTTTAAATTAAGAATTGGCGATGAGATCGGAGTTATGGTAACATTGCGAGGCAAGAGAATGTATCATTTTTTTGAAAAACTTGTTGCGATTGTCCTGCCGCGCGTTAGGGATTTTCATGGAGTTTCTCTTACAAGTTTTGATGGAAAAGGCAATTATTCTCTTGGTTTTGCGGAATCAACAGTATTTCCAGAAATTGATCCGGGAAAAGTAGAAAAAGCGCAAGGGGTAGAAATAACGATTGTAACAACAGCAAAAGATAACAAAAACGGCATGGCACTTCTTAAGGCGTTTGGAATGCCATTTAAAAAGTAGACATATGGCAAAAACATCAGACATTGTAAAATTTAAGAGAAAGCAAAAATACGAGGTTCGCAATCGAAACCGTTGCAGCCTATGCGGAAGAGCAAGAAGTTATATGAGGCGTTTTGGATTATGCAGAATGTGTTTTAGAGAACTTGCTTCAAAAGGAGAATTGCCTGGTGTAGTAAAGGCATCGTGGTAGTATATGCATAGCGTATCTGATTGTATCATTCGAATAAAAAATGCGTGCGCTTCCAGACGGCAAGACGTAGTGCTTCCTGTAACGAGAATGAATAAGCAGATTTGTGAGGTTCTTATGAGGCAAGGATTTCTTGTTGGTTATAAAAAAGAGACGGTTTTGGGAAAAAAGGTGTTTCAAGCAGAAATAAAAAGGGTGCGGCGAGTGGCAGCATTTACGGATGTGGTGCTTTATTCAAAACCTTCTCTCAGAATATATGTGGGACTTAATGATTTTAAAAAAGTCTTAAGAGGAAAGGGATCAGCGATTATTTCTACCAGTAAAGGAGTTATGACAGTAGAAGAAGCTAAGAAGAAAGGAGTCGGAGGAGAACTTCTCTTCAAGGTTTGGTAATATGTCTAGAATTGGGAGGATTCCGATTCAGATTACCCAAGGAGTTAGCGTATCGCTTGAGGGATCAAGTAGCGTGAAGGTGGTTGGTCCCAAAGGAGAGTTGTCATTTGTGCTTTCGGGCGTTGTGCAGGTGCAGATTAAAGACACAAAGGTAGAAGTTTCTCCCGCGGGGGAGTTCAAAGAAGCGGATAAGCCTATGTATGGACTTACGCGGGCAATCATTGCAAATATGATTGAAGGAGTTAGCAAAGGATTTGAGAAAAAGCTTGAGCTATCGGGAGTTGGATATAGAGCACAGGTGTCAGGAAATGATCTTATTCTTTCGGTTGGATTTTCTCACCCGGTAACAATACCGGCTCCGCAAGGAATTCAGTTTGCTGTTTCCGAAAACGTGATAACAGTTTCAGGAGTGAATAAGGTGCTCGTGGGAGATATTGCTTCAAAAATCCGCTCGGTTCGTCCACCGGAGCCGTATAAGGGAAAAGGAATTAAGTACGTAGGTGAATACATAAGAAGAAAAGCAGGAAAAGTGGCAAAAGCAGTGGGAACAAAATAAACAAGCATGAATATACTCATCGCACAAAGACAAAGGAGAAAAAAACGAGTTCGCTCAAAAGCGTTTGGTACGAGAGAGCGCCCTCGGTTCTCTGTGTTTAGATCAAATCGGTATGTGTACGCGCAGCTTATTGATGATGTAAAAGGTCAGGTATTAGTAAGTGCCTCAGAAAAGCAGCTTGAGAAAAAGAGCTCTCCTTTAAATAAATCCCAAAAGGCAACAATGGTGGGAATGCTTCTTTCTAAAAGCGCGAAAAGCAAACGCATAACAAGCGTTGTTTTTGATAAAGGAAGATACGCATTTGCGGGAAGAATAAAAGCATTAGCAGATGGGGCGAAAGAAGGAGGGCTTGTATTTTAATGAATCCTACCGGTCAAGAATTAAGACACGCACCACAGGACCAATTTGAAGAAAAAGTAGTAAAGATCAATAGAACTTCAAAGAAAACAAAAGGAGGAAATAAGATTGGATTCTCTGCTCTTGTGGTTGTGGGAGACAGAAAGAGAAGAGTTGGCGTAGGTCTGGGGAAAGCACCAGACGTCTCATCCGCCATTAAGAAAAGCATAGCAATAGCTAAGAAACACTTAATAGAAGTTCCTATGGTAAACGATACGATTCCTTTTGAAGTAGTTGTTAAATTGGGAGCAGCGAAGATTATGCTTAAACCCGCGCCGTCTGGAAGTGGAGTCATCGCAGGAGGAGCGGTACGAAGCGTAGTATCCCTTGCCGGAATTCGGAACATCTCCTCAAAGGTATTAGGAACCAGAAATCAAGCAAGCAATGTATACGCAACGCTTGAGGCATTGCGCACAATCTCGCGCATTTATAAAAAGAAGGTTGCAGAATGAAATTAAACACGCTGAGCAAAATCTCCGATAAGAAAAAACGCCGTATTGGAATGGGACATGGTTCAGGTCGTGGTAAAACAGCGGGAAGAGGGACAAAAGGGCAAAATGCCCGAGGTAAGGTGCCGTTGTATTTTGAAGGAGGAGCGGTTCCTCTTATCAAAAGGCTCCCTTTTAGGAGAGGAAAAGGAAGAAATAAAGTCTTTAAGAAGAAGCCAATCGGCATTAATGTTAAAGCTCTTAATCTGTTTCCCAAAAACAGCACGGTAGACGTTGCATCTCTTATTAAAAGAGGCATTGTTTACAAAGAAGATGCTCTTTTGTACGGAGTGAAGATTTTAGGAGACGGAGAGCTTTCTGTTGCTTTAAAAGTTGCTCTGCCGTGTTCAAAAGGGGCTCAAAAGAAAATCGAGAAGGCTCATGGAGAATGCGTTAATGATCCGTCCAATACGAAGACATGAATCATGCCCTGACAATTCTTGTACGTAGTATAAAGACAGAAGAAGTACGAAAGAAGATATTATTCACCGCCTTTATCTTTTTGGTATTCCGCATCTTTGCTCATATTCCCGTTTCTGGTGTTAACGTCGCAAGCCTCAAAGTCCTTTTTAACCAAAATCAATTCTTAGGTCTTTTGGATATTTTTTCCGGAGGAACGCTTGCCAACTTTTCGGTGATGGCATTAGGGCTTAACCCTTATATTAACGCCTCTATTATTTTGCAGCTCTTGACGCTTTTGTTTCCTAAGCTAGAAGAGCTTTCTAAAGAAGGAGAGCAAGGAAGGCAGAGGATTAATCAATACACAAGGATGCTTACTGTTCCTCTTGCGGTTTTTCAGGGGATAGGCATGTACGCTCTTCTTAAAAGTCAAGGAATTATTGGGGTGCTTCTTCCTATTCATTTGATCTCGTTTGTTGTAACCATGACCGCAGGGACTATGCTTTTAGTTTGGCTTGGAGAGTTAATATCGGAGAAAGGAGTTGGAAACGGCATATCTCTCCTTATTTTTGGAGGTATTGTGGGGCGAATACCTGTTATGTTTGGACAAACAACGTCTGTTATATCGAGAGAAAACGTGTTTAATCTTCTCATGTTTTTGGCGATAGGGCTCATTCTTATTGCCGGAATTATTCTTATTAACGAAGCAACCCGGCAAATAACCGTGTATTACGCAAAGAGAGTTCGCGGGAATAAAACGTATGGCGGGCAATCAACGCACCTTCCTCTTAGGCTTAATCAAGCGGGGGTAATTCCTATTATCTTTGCGGTTTCGCTCGTGCTTCTTCCTTCCCTTTTGGCAAATTACGCAGCCGCTTCTTCTTACAAAACCCTTCAGGATATTGGTATCGCAATCTCTCAATGGTTTAATCCCAACGGGGCTTTATATAACAGCGTTTATTTTCTTCTTGTTGTTGGTTTTACGTACTTTTACACCGCTGTTGTGTTTAATCCAAAAAAAATTGCCGAAGAAATCCAGAAATATGGGGGGTTTATTCCGGGGATTCGTCCCGGGACTCCAACAGCGAAATATCTTACCTATATTTTGACCCGTATAACCCTTGCGGGGGCGGTCTTTTTGGGAACAATTGCGATATTTCCAACAATTGCCAGATCTTTTACGGGTATGGAAACGCTCCTGTTAGGAGGTACGGGAATACTCATTGTGGTATCGGTAGTTCTTGAAACAGTTAAAACTATTGAAGCACAGCTTGTCATGAGAAGTTATGATCGATTTGTAAAACCAGTATGAAAATTATTTTAATCGGCATTCAGGGATCAGGAAAATCAACACAGGGAAATCTTCTCTCAGAAAAACTGCACGTTTCCTATTTGTCAACCGGGCATATTTTTCGTCTGCTTGCCAAGGAGAAGTCAACGCATGGTCGTTACATTAAAGAAGTTATGAATGCAGGGTATTTGATCCCTGATAACAAAACGCTTGCAATCGTTGAGGAGTACTTGGGTCGCTTGGAGTATAAAGAGGGATATATTCTTGATGGATTTCCCCGGACGCTCACACAGGCAAAAGCGTTTAAAAATGGTATTGATGCGGTAATTTATTTGAAGGTTTCCGATGAAGAAGCGCTCAAGAGGCTTTCTTATCGCAATGGAGAAAATCGAGAAGACGAGACTCCCTCCGCCATTCATAAGCGCATTGGTCTTTTCCATAAGCTCACCAAACCCGTTCTTGATTTCTATCGCGCAAAAGGTATCTTGGCTGAAATAGACGGAGAAAAGTCGATTCAAGAGATTCATAAGGAAATTATAAAGAGGATTAACTTGTGAATGATCTGCGTCCCATCAAAAAACCGATTATTTTAGCCTTTGTCGGAATGCCCGGAGGTGGAAAAACAGAAGCCGTAGCTTACCTTGAAAAAAAAGGGATTCCTTTTGTTAGATTTGGGCAGATAACAGATGAAGAAGTCAAAAGATTGGGGTTGCCTTTAACACCGGCAAACGAACGCATGGTAAGAGAGAGAATAAGAAAAGAAGAAGGAATGGGAGCATATGCATTGAGAGCGGAACCCAACATAAGCTCTTTGGTTTCAACGCACAATGTCGTAGCTATTGACGGACTATACTCATGGGAAGAATACCGGTTTTTAAAAGAGAGATTTCCCGGACTTGTTTTAATTCATATTTTTGCCGAACCAAAAATAAGATATGAAAGATTATCAAAGAGGACTATTCGATCCTTAACTCTTGAAGAATCTCTCATGCGAGATCTAATGGAGTTAGAGAAACTGAACAAAGGGGGTCCGATAGCAATCGCAGATTATCTTATAGAAAACAATGGTGATAGCATTGAAGATTTATACCTCAAGATCGACAATCTGTTGCTTCGATTAAGCGTGGGAAGCTCTTCATGATTGACATTAAGACACAAGAAGAGATTGAGGTAATGGCAAAGGGCGGGAAGATCTTATCAGATGTTCTTCGGGAAGTTTTAAAACACGTAAAGCCGGGAGTTTCGGGATTAAAGCTTGACCTTCTTGCAGAAAAACTGATTGTTCAAAAAGGGGGAGAGCCGGGATTTAAAAAAGTTAAAAATTATAAACATGCTCTTTGTGTTTGCGTCAACGATGTGGTGGTTCATGGAATTCCAACAGACTATAAATTCAAAGAAGGAGATTTGGTTACGATTGACTGCGGAGTTTATTACAAAGGGTTTCATACCGATAGCGCACATACGGTGCGAGTTCAAAGAAGCGGGGCGGGCAAAGTTCAAAATTCAGACGAAGTAGATAGGTTTTTGGAAACGGGGAAGAAAGCATTAGAAAAGGCGATAAAAGTTGCGAGGGTTGGGAATAGAATCGGACATATTTCAAAAACGATTCAGGATGTTGTTGAGGGGGCGGGGTATTCGGTAGTAAGAAGTCTTATTGGGCATGGAGTTGGTAGGAACCTTCACGAAGAGCCCGAAATTCCGGGATTTCTAGAAGGCCCCATTGAAGAAACGCCGCTCTTAAAAGAAGGAATGACGATTGCCATTGAGGTGATTTACAATAGGGGAAAACCGGACGTTGTGTACGCAAATAGTGACGGATGGACGATTAAGACAAAAGACGGAAGTCTTTCGGGAGTATTCGAACGGACGGTGGCAATCACAGAAAAAGGATCAGTCGTTTTAACAAAATAAGTTGCTCTTTATAGGACAATTTGGTATAATTACTTAGAATTTGCTTAAGGTCGCTACGAAAATTTTCTGGTCGCAAAGCTAGATTTTTGTTTATGTCTTATTACCACGTATTTGATGTAAGACGTTAACAGTAGAATCACTATTCGCGCCTTGCGAAAATTTTGTAGTTCCCCGCAAATTGGGTTATTGGTAGTATTAATTCTATGGCTCATCAAGGATCGTTTGAAGTAGACGGAATCGTAAAAGAATCTCTTCCAAATACCCTATTTAGGGTAGAACTTATTGATCCTTCCGGTGACAGCGGACCGGTAATCTTATGTCATTTGTCCGGTAAGATGAGGATTCACTTTATTAAAATTCTGCCGGGAGATAAAGTGAAGATAGAAATGACGCCATACGACACAGCAAAAGGAAGAATTATTTATAGGCATTAATTGATATGAAAGTACAAGCAAGCGTAAAAAAACGATGTGCTCGGTGTAAAATTATTCGAAGGCGAGGGGTGGTGCGCGTAATTTGCACAAACCCAAAACACAAACAGCGTCAAGGATGATATTTATATGAGAATTGCAGGAATAATGATTCCAGATGAGAAACGACTAGACATTGCTCTTACCTATATCTATGGAATTGGGAGAAATAATGTAAAAAATGTCTTGACAAAGGCTCAGGTTGAGCCGTCAAAAAAAGTAAAATCTCTTTCCGAAGAAGAGCAAAGACGAGTCCAAAAATCCCTTGAAGAACTCAAGACGGAAGGGGATTTAAAAGCAGAGGTTGCGGGAAACATTAAAAGGCTTAAAGAGATTGGGGCATATCGGGGTATAAGACATAGCAAAAACTTGCCGGTGAGAGGACAAAGGACTCGTTCCAATGCGCGAACCAAACGAGGCAAGAGGGTAACGATTGGAGCAATCAAAAAAGAAATGGCTCAAAAAATGGGACTTTTAGAAACCCCAACAGCTCCAACAGGAGGCAGGGCAAAATAGCATGGAAGATTCTAAAAAGGAGACAAAAACAGAGCCAAAGAAAAAAACGACCGTGTTAGTCTCTCAGGCGGGAAAAATTTACGTGACTGCAACGTTCAACAATACGCTGATAACCGTTACTAATAATAAAGGGGAAGCGATCTCTTGGAGTTCTTCGGGAGCGTGCGGATTTAAAGGAACACGCCGCTCAACTCCTTATGCGGCTTCTCTTGCTGTTTCTCAAGCAACACAAAAAGCGATAGAAAAAGGATTAAAAACAGTTGAGGTATACGTGAAGGGGCCGGGGGCGGGAAGGGATTCGTCACTTCGAGCAATCAAAAGCTCAGGCCTTTCCATTTCCCTTATTGCAGACGTGACACCCATTCCCCACAATGGGCCGCGGGCTAAGAAAAGAAGAAGGGTATAATTTTTATGGCACGTTACACAGGACCAAAACATAGATTAGCACGAAGAGAAGGAGTAAACATCCTTGAAAAAACATCAGCAAGCCTGCAAAGAAGGCTCACTGTTCCTCCGGGAGTGCATGGAAGAAGACGCAGAAGGAGACTTTCGGAATTTGGGCAGCAGTTAAGAGAAAAGCAAAAAGCAAAAGCAACGTACGGAATGCTAGAAAAACAATTTAGCCGCCTTGTAAAAACTGTTCAGCAAAAAAGAGGAGATACCGCAGAAATGATTTTGGGTCTTCTTGAAACAAGACTTGATAATATTGTATATCGTCTGAATTTTGCAAAAACAAGATTTATGGCGCGACAACTTGTTTCCCACGGACATACGTTAGTAGACGGCAAAAAAGTAACAATACCTTCTTATCAGGTTAAAGAGGGATCGATTATTTCTCTTTCTTCCAAAATGGGGAAAAATTCTTTGGTTGTTAAACTCATTGAAGAGAACTTACCAATTCTCCCTTTCCTTGAACGTGAAGCAACATTCGGAAAGCTTGTAAGGATGCCTACTTTAGCCGATGTACAGGTTCTTTTCGACATGCAGCTCATTATTGAATATTATTCAAGATAGTAGTATAATATAAGTCTTATGAAAGAGCCAATGTTTCAAGTAAAAGAAGAAAAAGGAACGGATGATTTTGGGCGTTTTGTGATTGAGCCGCTTGATACGGGGTTTGGTCATACGCTTGGAAACGCACTTAGACGGGTACTTCTTACCTCAATTGCAGGAGCAGCTGTTACGTCAGTTCGCATTTCAGGAGTTAAGCATAGATTCTCAACAGTCCCCGGATTAAAAGAAAACGTGGTAGATTTTCTTCTCAATATTAAAGGATTGGGGCTTACTCTTTCGGAGGTAAAGCAGAACGCCACTTTAACCCTTTCGGTAAAAGGAGATAAAGGAGAAATAAAGGCAAAAGATATTGAACTTGCAGATGGCGTTGAAATAGCGGATAAAGAGTATTATCTTGGGTATCTTTCCGGAAAAAAATCAAAACTGGAAATGGAGATGTCCGTTGAAAAAGGATACGGATATTCTCTTGCGGAAGAAAGAAAAATAGCAACGATTGGGGTAATTCCTACCGACGCAATTTTTACTCCCGTAAAAAGAGTAAGTTATGAGGTTGAAGCGACTCGTGTGGGACGACAAACCAATTTGGATAAATTAGTTATTGATATCTGGACAGATGGAACAATCACGCCACGGATTGCGCTTGAAGAGGCTTCCCGCATCCTCACTTCTTACTTCACGCAAGTATATCAGCCAAAAACATCCGTTTCTTCACAGGACGATACGGTAGGGCAGGTAGTTCCGGAGGCAGCGGCGGGTATCACACTTGACGAGCTTGATCTGCCTACAAGAATCTACAATAGTCTCAAGAATGGTGGTATTGAAACAGTGCTCGATCTTTTGAAGAAAAGCAGAAAAGAGCTTATGGGAATGCGAAACATGGGAGCAAAGTCAATAGCAATTATTGAAAAGAAGCTTCGAAGCAAAGATATATCCTTAAGCGAATAAACAATTTTTCTCACTACTTCTCCCTGACGTATCAATAGAATGAAAAAGCAAGTATTCGGAAGAAAATTCAAAAGAGATGTAAATGAAAGAAAGGCACTTTTTAAGGGTCTTCTTACCAATCTTGTTCTTAAAGAGCGCATTAAGACAACAGAAGATAAGGCAAAAGCAATCAAGGGACGAGCGGAAAAGCTGGTTACTAGAGTAAAAAAGACAGGAGTTTATGACACATCCTTACAGAAATATCTGACTCCCCCCGCCGCCAAAAAACTTGTCGGTGACGTTGCTTCTCGTTTTCCAACAAGGCAGGGCGGATATACAAGAATCATAAGGCTTGGAAGACGGCTTAAAGACAATGCTTCAATGGCATTTATTGAATGGGTTGAAAAAAATGATACGAAAAATGAAAAAGCGAGAACGAAAAATAAAGATGATAGCAAAGAAGAAAAACCAAAGAAAAACACTAAGACACAAAAGGAGAAAAAGAAATGACACAACCAACCAAGTCGTCGGATATAAAGAGAGAATGGCATTTGGTTGACGCAAAAGACAAGGTTCTTGGGCGAATATCGGTTGACATGGCACATCTTCTTATGGGAAAGGCAAAGCCCTATTTTGTAAGACACCTTGATTGTGGTGATTTTGTGGTGGTTGTGAATGCTGAGAAAATTGTGTTAACAGGAAAAAAAGAAACGCAAAAAAAATACTTCAGGTATTCGGGATATCCCGGGGGACTCGCGGTTGAGACGGTGCAGAAGCTGCGCAAAAGAGCGCCGCAAGAAATTATCAACCATGCGGTAAAGGGTATGTTGCCGCAAAATAAATTACGCGATAGAATGCTTACCAGGCTGTTTGTGTTTGCGGGAGCAGACCATCCGTATAAAGACAAGTTTAACAAAGTTGAAAAAGGAACATAACCTATGTCAAAAGTAAAAAAACAAGAAGAACAAAAACAAAGTCCGGTGAATGCTAAGCCATCCAAAAAAACGTATATAGCAACAGTAGGGAGAAGAAAAGAAGCAATTGCCCGGGTACGCCTGTGGGAGGGAAAAGGCGCTGTATGGCTTGGTGCGGTAGTTGAAAAAGGAGCGATTGTGGTAAATGGAAAGCCGGTCGAAGCATACTTTCCCCAAAAAACGCAAAAGGTTCAGTATCTTGAGCCGTTTAAGCTTACGAAAACAGAAGGGAAATTTGCCGTAACCGTAAAAGTTGAAGGAGGCGGGTTGTCGGGACAGCTTGATGCAATGATTCATGGCATTTCCCGCGCTCTTGATGCGCATAACAAAGAAGGGTTCCACGCAATTCTTAGGAATCGGGGGTTTTTGACTCGGGACGCCCGAATGCGCCAAAGAAGAAAAGTAGGAATGGGCGGAAAATCAAGGAGAAAGAGGCAGTCACCGAAGCGTTAACACCTCTTTTCCTCCTGTGGTATACTTTACAGAAGAGGGATGAAGGCTTCTTTGGATTTTTTAAAAAGCATATCGTTTGTTCGGATCCTCCTTGCGGTAGTTGTATTTTCCCTGCTTATTTTTCTTTTGAGTAAAGACGTTAAAAAAACAACCGTCATCTTTGTTCGGGATGAGGCGATCTGGATTAAAAAAGACTCTTTGGATCAAAAATTATTTGAGCCGCTCGCAGGAACCCTTCGGGGGAGTCTAGTTAGTTCTTCTACCAAAAGAACCATTGCCTTTTTACTACATAAGGAAAAAAATATAAAAAGCGGTTTATATGTCCTCAACGTCAATCAGAAAAAGCTTTTGCTGGTACAGGAAGATGAGCAAGACGAACAGAGTATTACCGATTTTGCGTGGTCTCCCAGAGGAGACTACCTTGTCTATGGATATAAAGGGAAGCTGTTTCTTTATCGCGTAATTAGTCAAAAAACAAAGGAGATTACCAAAGGACCCTTACCTTCTAATTCGCTTTTACAACTGGAGTGGCCTAAGACGCAAAATATCTATTGGTGGGAGTTTACGGCAGACTATGAGAAAGAGTCTCCAACGCCGATTGGTTCAGTAGCAAAACTGAACCTTTCCGGCTATTACGATCCAAAAAATAAAGAAACAGTAATTGAGACCCAGAGACAAGACGGTTTCTTGAATACGTTTACGGTTGATCCTCTTACGCTGGATATTATTTTTTCTGTTGCAGAAGGAGAGGATAAGGGAATCTATATGTTAAAAAAAGGAGAAAAGGCTCCTTTTCTTTTAACAAAACAGCCTGCGTTTTCCCAGACTATCCGGCTATCTTTGAGAGGAGAGAAAATAATATATAACTGTGGCGTAAACATTCCTCAGCTATGTACCATGGATATAAAAACAAAACATGTCAAGACCTATCCGCAAACCAGGACGTCCAGCAAGGAACAGATTGTGTTTTTGGATTGGGTTGATGACAAAACAATTTTGTATGAAACGCACAGAGACGTTCCCGTTGGAAAAGAATCGGAAGAATATACAATATGGAAACTGTATATAGAGTCTGGTAAGAAGGAATTATTTCTCAAAAACGCCCGCGGGTTCTCTCTATAAATCCAGCACCTTTTTTTGTGGAGTATTGATCCACGCAAAAAAAATAACGATAGTAACCCACCGAGTCAGACTCGGGGATTTTGAAAAGGTGCTGGATAAATTATTTCTCTCCATGTTATGAAAAAGCGCTTAAAATTTATACAGGTGAATATCAATAAAGGTTGCTATCTTGATCTTCTTGTGGAGTTTTTACGATCTGAAAACCCAGATATCGTCTCAATGCAGGAAGTTACATCCAATGAGGCAAATCTCTGCGAAAATAAAAGCATAAGTTTATTCGAAGACATAAAGCAGACATTGGGTATGGATGGAGTTTACGCCCCGGATTTGCACATAAAAGAGTTTCCAAAGGCATTCTATGGAAACGCAATTGTATCCCGTTTTAAGATTGTAGGAAGCAAGACGATCAGCCTAAGA
>MFOZ01000027.1:19968-21455 GCA_001784055.1 Candidatus Levybacteria bacterium RIFCSPLOWO2_01_FULL_42_15
TCTGATAACACTATTTGGCCCTATGTTTCCCGTAATTTGTTGGATGCTGTAATCAATGTTGATGGAACCAGAATCCACGCACTTTCCTGGCATGGCGCGTGGATTGCTCCGCCTCAAGATACAGAGGAAACCAAGCGGCAAGCCAAGATTGCGGTTGAGTACCTGAAGACTTTGGAAGACCCGTTTATTTTAGGTGGAGATCTCAATGCCATTCCCAGCAGTAAAACAGTACAAATGGTAAGCGAGGTTGCAACAAACCTTATGGATAGATCGGGAGTTGTGCAAACCACTCATCCAACGCTCCATCGGATTTCACCCAGAGGATTTTTGGTTGATTATATTTTTCTCTCGAAACACTTTAGGCCGATATCACTTTCCGCGCCCCTCGTAAACGTTTCAGACCACCTGCCAGTTGTTGGAGAATTAGAAATAGTAAATTAGTGCTTTTCCTTAATAAGATAGTCCTTTCGTTTCTCTTTGGAGAAGCGTTCAATGGCGTAGCGAAGCATGGTGCGAGGTATTGTTAGATAGTGTTTCTTAAGAAATAGCTCCTCTGTTTTTTGCGAGCGTTTTCCAATTTCTCTTAGCATCCACCCAACTGCTTTATGAACAAGATCATGTTGATCCCGAAGAAGGATATTAGCGACCTTGAGCGCATCATAAAATTCATTGTTTTTGATAAAATAATAAGTAGTAAGCATTGCGATTCGTCTCTCCCAGAGATTTTTTGATTTTGCCAGTTTGTATAAAAGATCTTTCTTTTTGGTAAACAGATAGTCCCCAAGGATATATGGAGCTGAAGCATCTACCAAATCCCAGTTGTTAATATACGTGGTATGTTTTAAATACGTCTCTACAATCGTTTGTTTTTTGACCGTTGACGTTTTTTGGTAGCTCCACACAAGAATCATAAGCGCTATAGAGCGATATTCATGGATGGTGCTTTTAAGAAGCTTGAGCGTTTCTTCTAAAGAAAGATCACAAAATTTTTTTGCAATGATTCTTTGTTGGGGAACCGTAAGTCCCAAAAAAATGTCTCCCTCCCCATATTCTCCTTTCCCGGTCTTAAAATATCGCTGAAGAAACAGAGCTTTTTGAGGATTTTTCTGCTTTTGAATTTCTTTTGTAAGATTAGATAAACTCATTCTTCATAGTAGGCAACGCGGATAGTGCCCGTTTCTCCTTTTATGAACGTATTGTGTTGGAATGTTCCAATATGCTTGACGGTTCCTTCTAAGAATCGTACTTCCTCAACAAGAAATTTTCCGGAAGGATTTTCAATGACGCCTTTATCATACGGTTGTCCGCCGCCTTGAGGATAAAAAACTGTTTGATCCAACACAATGATTGCTCTTCCATTTTCCTCGGAAACACTGGTAATCCTTGAATCACAGCTAAGAAGTGTAAAGTCTTCAAGATATAGAAGCTTTGTAGAGGTCATATTTAATGCTTTCTTGCCTATCCTTCAATTTTAGCAGAATTTTAAA
>MFOZ01000027.1:21471-23669 GCA_001784055.1 Candidatus Levybacteria bacterium RIFCSPLOWO2_01_FULL_42_15
CTGGAGGGTGGATTAGAAGGAATTGTGCCAACCTAATTCAAATGAAAGGTGGTAATTCATACAAACAAGTTTTGGAAGCATTCTTCTTACATTTTCTTGACCCCGTTACTTGATTTAATCTTGAAAATAAGAAGCTGCTGCAATGTTATAATAGTTTAGGAATTAGTATTTGGATGAAATAAGAGTTATTTATGAAATACGTTTTATATCTTAACGACAGGCCGTTTAAGGCAATTAAGGCAGGAACTAAAAAGATAGAGGGGAGAACGCCGACTTCTTGGGATAAAACTCCCTATGATGAATTACAAAAATTCGACATTATACATTTCATAAATAATGTTACCAAAGAAGAAATGGACGTAGAAATACTTTTTGTTCATCATTATTTGAGCGTTAAAAAAATGTTGAAAACAGAAGGCGCTGAGAACGTTTTATCAAGCGAACCAAAAACAATAAAGCATGGAGTAGAAAGTTATAATTCCCACACCGAATACGAAGAATCTATAAAGAAAAATGGCATTTATGCAATCGGAATACAATTAATTTGATTTCTTAACTTCAATAAATAATCTTTTGCTGTAGAAAGTTGCAGTTGAAGTCTTCTTAGAAACTACTATATTAAAACGGTACTCAAACGACTCCTTTTTATAAATCTTGAGCTTGTCGAAAGACGGCTTTTTAATAGCCGCTTTAGACAGATCCGAATGGATTTGAGCACACTAGGGCGGCCATTTGAATTTTGTATTTTTTGCTAGAGACGAACAAACCTTTTCGTGCGATTTTTATTTACCAAATTATCCCACCTACCCGTCGCAAAAGGAGCGGCGACCCCGCCTTTGGGCGGGGGCGGCGGAGCGCTTCCTGCAGAGTTTAGGGAAGCAATCGGCCAATTTCCACCATTTTGGTCATTCCAGTTGAGATAATTAAGTTTACCTGACTGGTGACCCTAGTGCTGCTTTCTTCAAAGGAGTTAAAACTATCCAGTTGCTAGGATCAGTACTTCCGTCATTCGGACCTAAAACTAATACTTCGGATAGAAACGGGCCTATTTGTTTAGGCTCAAAGTTTATTACACAAGCAACTTCTCGATTCAGCAACTCTTCTCTTGCTTGATTCTTTACTATCTGTGCACTAGAAGTTTTAGTACCTATTTCTGATCCAAAATCAATCCACAGTTTATATGAAGGGTTACGAGCCTGTGGAAAATCTTCTACTTTTACGATTTTTCCCACCCTAATATCAACCTTGTTGAAATCTTCATAACTGATTTGTGGTTTTATCATATTCTTTAAGATACACCCCCTTTCTTAATGATAGTTTAACTGATCGGTTTTTTGAATACTGCCATTAGATCTTTAGGGTCTTTCAATATAGGTGTTAAATTACGCTCTTCGCCTATTTGATATTTTTCTGCTAGTTCATGGGTAAGCCTTAATGCAGAATAATCTTCTAAAGCAATACCGACAGAATCAAAAAGTGTTATTTCCTTGTCATTCTCGCGACCATTCTTTGAACCATTTACTAATTCAAAAAGTTCAGCATGTACTAACTGTTTTGCTTCCCCCTTAGTTAATCTCTGGATCTCTCCTTCAATTACACACTGGTCAAAATATTCAACCTCAATTCGACACCTTGCTAAAATGCTTAATTCTAATTCTGTTTTACCGATTGTATCTCCACCAAGGGCGTTAATGTGCATTCCTGCTTTTATCCAATCATTCTTAATTACATCAACATGAGCTCTGCATGCAGTACAAACAGTAATAATATCTGCTCCCTCTGTAGCCTCTTTAGCATTTTTGCATCTTACAAGTTTGAAAGGCTTACCTTCCATATTTTTTTCAAACTTATCCATAGCTTTAGAGTCTATGTCAAAATACCTTACCTCTTTAATATCCCGAACTAACTGTGTTGCTAAAACTTGAAACTCACTTTGAGCGCCGGTACCGATAAGTGTTAAAATCTTTGCATTTTTTTTAGCCATTAAATCTGTAGCAACTGCTGTTGTTGCTGCAGTTCTTAAAGCTGTGAGAATCGTCATCTCGGAAAACATTAAAGGGTAACCAGTATCTATTCTTGAGAGTTGACCAGTTGCCACCACTGTCATTTTTCCGGTTAAAGGATTTTTAGGATGGCAGTTTACATATTTAAATGAATAATACTTCTTGCTATCGCAAATAGGCATTAGTTCCAAAACT
>MFOZ01000028.1:0-7270 GCA_001784055.1 Candidatus Levybacteria bacterium RIFCSPLOWO2_01_FULL_42_15
GAACAAATTACCCACATTGGGCTTCAGGAAAGGAGATTTAATACATCTCCACAAAGAGCTCATGTATTAAAGTCTGACCACTTCGTGGAAGATATAGCAAAAGCTCTTGGGCAAGATCCACAAGTCGTAAGGAGATGTATAAGAGCCATGAGAACAGATATGGTACTTATTCAGGCTGGTTCTCCTGACGTTGCATTACTTAGGCAATTTTCTGATACTGCTCAAGACTACATTAATGCTAATCGTCGAACCCCACCAAGCATGCGCTCAGCCGCTGTAACAGCCTTAGATCAAGTTTGGGATCATGCATCAATAGAAAATTTTTACAGGAATATGTATGCAGTTTTTGGAGAAAGGGCAATCGGCACATGGACTCCTTATGAAATGGGGGTTCTTTCTTTATTTCATAGACAACAAAACGCCCAAGGTAACAATTTAACTCCTTTTGATCGCTTAGTGCTTAACTCATATACAAAAGGGGTGCCAGCCAGCCAAATTGTCGGTGAAGTAGTTGGATCAACAGGTATTGAGATAGACAAAGGAGTTATCGAACAACACAGAAATGTTCTTGTTTTTGGTCGCCCAGTCTACCGATCTATAGCCCCACACCTGTTCTTTTAGTTCAAAACTGGGAGCGGATGAGCGGATTCGAACCGCCGACCTTCTCCTTGGGAAGGAGACATTCTACCACTGAACTACATCCGCAGCTAAAACTTCTTAAACGCAGTATAACAGCTTAGCGGGGGATTTTGAAGGTGTTGCCTTTGTGAATAAGGCTGGGGTTAACCAAATTGTTCTCTCGCATAATATCAACCCATTTAAACCCGTCTCCATAGGCTCTTACGGCAATTAACCACAGATTATCGTCCTGCTCAACCGTGTAGGAGCTAGCGGTAATGGATTTAATATCTTGAGCAACAGACTCTTGAATTACAGATGAACTGGATACTTGCGGAATTACCAAAATTGTTCCAACTTCAAGAGATTCGGGATTTACAATTTTATTTGCATCTGCTATTGTTTTCCACTCAAATCCGGTTCCATAGGATGATTCCGCAATCCCCCACAACGTATCCCCTGCTACGACTGAGTACTTTTTTTGTTCATCTTTTTTTTGTGCTCCTTTTTGAATCTGATCAACGACTTCTGAAAGCTGGGTACTTGTAGAGCTTATCTCTTTGGTAGGAGAGGGCTTATTTCTTATAAACGATACCGCAAGTATGAGCGCGGCAATCACCACAATAACTCCCAAAATGAGACTCACGTAGGAATCGGTTAGCTTAAATCGCTGTAATGAGTTTTGCTTTGAAAACTGTGTATTGCCCAGCGTATCGTTTTGTTCTTCCATAATAAATAACTGGGCAGAAAATTCTTAGATTGTCTCCAAGCCGGCTCAGCTGCGGGGCCAACGAGACTCGAACTCGCGACCTCTTCCGTGACAGGGAAGCGCTCTAACCAACTGAGCTATGACCCCATTCTTTACTTTATATCCTGCTATAGTAGCAAATTATTGAATTCTCGTCAACTCGTATGCTACACTGATTTACAGAAAGCTATGACCAACAAAGAAATAGCCACCCTCTTAAGACACGTAGCAGCCTCATACGTTATTAAAGATGAAAAGAAATTTCGCTTTCAGATTATGGCCTATCAAAAAGCGGCAGACGCAATAGAAAATACCACCTCTGAAATAAAAGATTTAATAAAAGAGAACATACTACAAGATCTTCCCGGAATAGGACCCACGATCAAATCCCACCTTGAAGAGCTTATAAAGACAGGCAGAGTAAAACATTTTGTTTTTGTCATGAAGGGAATCCCCTCCCCTGTTTACCCTCTTTTGGACGTGCCATCGTTTGGGCCTAAAAAAGCGTTTAAGCTGGTGAGCCATTTCAAACTAACCAACCCAACAAGCGTTGGAGAAGATATCCTGACCCTTGCAAAAAAAGGAGAAATTGCCTCTCTTGAAGGCTTTGGAGAAAAGTCTCAACAAGATATTATACGAGCTCTTGAGGAATTTAAAAAAGGGAAAACAAAAACCAATCGCATGACACTTCCTTATGCATGGGAAACAGCGGATAAGCTTTTATCCTACCTTAAGAAATCAAGCGCGGTATCCCGAGCGTATACGCTTGGAAGCTTGCGCAGAATGTCCTCAATGGTTGGCGATATTGATATTGCGGTAGCAAGCGACATGCCCCGTAAAGTCATTGAGCACTTTGTAGCCTATCCGTATAAAGAACGGGTTATAGAAAAAGGGGGAACTACCGCTTCTCTTTTGCTTTCTTCGGGAAAGCAGATAGATCTTATGGTACAGCCTCCCAACCGCTTTGGATCGCTCCTGCAACATTTTACCGGAAGCAAGAACCATAACGTGCGTCTTCGAGAATACGCGCTAAGCCGTGGGCTTTCTCTTTCTGAATACGGAATAAAGAAAAAGGAGAAAGGAAAATGGGTCACAAAAACGTTTAAAACGGAAGAGTCGTTCTATTCATATATTGGCCTTGACTGGATTCCTCCTGAGCTTCGCGAAGATAAAGAAGAGATTCAAGCGGCTCACAACCATACGCTTCCTCATCTGGTTGAACACAAAGACATTCAGGGAGACCTTCATCTTCACTCCAACTTTCTTATAGAACCAAGCCACGATCTTGGTCAAAATTCTATGGAAGAGATGATTCTTGAAGCGCTGCGTCTGGGATACAAGTACATTGGGTTTTCTGAACACAATCCCAGTGTTTCAAAACATACCCCATCTCAAACGTATGAAATTTTAAAGAGAAAGAGGGAAAAGGTTGATATACTCAATTCGAACAATAAAAATATTCGAGTAATAAATTTGTTGGAAACTGATATTTTAGCAAATGGCGATTTGGCAATTGATGATAAATCAATAGGACTCCTTGACGCGCTCATAGTATCAATTCACAGCAACCTTGGGATGGATAGAAAATCTATGACAAAACGCGTCCTCAAGGGACTTTCCCATCCAAGGGCTAAAATTCTCTGTCACCCAACAGGAAGACTTCTTAACGAACGGGAAGGATACAGCCTTGAATGGAATGAATTATTTGAGTTTTGTAAAAAATATGGCAAAGCCCTTGAGATCAATTCTTGGCCCACACGGCTTGATCTTCCTGATATAATGGTAAAGGAAGCGCAAAGAACAGGTGTTGTAATGGCTATCAATACGGACAGCCACGCAGTCTTCCATATGAAGCTCATGGAATACGGCGTATCGGTAGCGCGGAGAGGCTGGGCAGAGACAAAAGACATTCTCAACACACGTCCTTACCAAGAATTTATCCAATGGCTTAAAGATTAAAGAGGAAGGGGGGTGATATATATGGGATATACCATTCTTGCGGTTACAACAATTATTGGAGTAGTTCTATTATTTTGTTGGTACGTGTACAATAGCCTTGCCACGGGAAAGGTAAGAATCCAAGAAGCCATAAGCGGAATAGACGTTCAGCTTAAAAGAAGAGTTGATCTTATTCCTAATCTTATTGAGACGATAAAGGGATATGCTCAACATGAAAAAGACGTGCTTGAAAATCTTACAAAAGCCCGATCTCAGCTTATGAGTGCAAAAACGCCTCATCAAAAAGCAGAATCGGATTCTTTTTTATCAAGCACTCTTAAGACGCTGTTTGCTGTTTCGGAAAACTATCCGGTTCTTAAGGCAAGTGAAAACTTTATTAAATTGCAAGAGGAGTTGTCGGATACTGAAAATAAGATTGCCTACTCAAGGCAATTTTACAATTCAAATGTTCGGGACTATAATACTCTCCTTGCTAATATTCCCAGTGGACCAATAGGAAAGGCGTTTGGCTTTGCACCGCTGGAATATTTTGAGGCGGAAGAAGCAGCAAAAAAGCCGGTTGAAGTGAAATTTTAGACGGGTATGAACGTATACTCGCATATAACATCAAACAAGATAAAAACCTATGTGGTTATAGGAATGTTTATGGTGTTTGCAACCGGCTTTGCATATGTGTGGGGAAAAGCTTTTACGGATGATTTTTCCATTCTGGCGTTGACCGGATTTGCTCTTATATTCTCAGGTCTAATGAGCTTTGGGAGTTACTATTATTCTGATAAAATGATCCTCTCCATGTCTTCTGCCCATAAAATAAAAAGGGGGGATAATCCAAGGCTTTATAAAACCGTAGAAAACCTTTGTATCGGCTCCGGACTTCCCCTACCCGCTATTTATACGATCAACGACACTGCGCTTAACGCCTTTGCAACAGGCAGAGACCCTAATCACGCGGTAATCTGCGTAACAACCGGTCTTCTTGAAAAACTGAGCAATAGCGAACTTGAGGGCGTTATTGCGCATGAACTTTCCCATATTGGAAACTATGATATTCGTCTTATGTCTATTGTTGTTATATTGGTAGGCGTTGTTGCCCTTCTGGCAGACATATTTCTAAGAAGCATATGGTATTCCGGCGGACGAAAAAGCAGAAACTCTCAAGCATCAACCGTTTTTCTTCTGGTTGGCATTGCCCTTGCCATTATTTCTCCTTTGATCGCCTCCCTTATTCATCTGGCAATTTCTCGAAAACGGGAATTCTTGGCCGATGCATCGGCCGCTCTCCTTACCCGTTACCCGGAGGGCTTAGCAAGCGCCCTTGAAAAGATCGGAAAAGACAGGGAGCCTTTAGAGGCGGCAAACAACGCAACTGCTCATTTATACATAGCAAATCCGTTAATCGACAAGCGCGGAATTCACAATTGGTTTGCAGGATTGTTTAACACTCATCCTCCGATTAGTGAACGGATCAAAATCTTAAGATCCATGTAGCATGATGCGTTTTCTTCTTTCGCTTTTCTTAGGCAAATTCATCTATATCCTATCTAATTGGTTTCATCTTGGAACCGGCTCCACCTGGCCTGGACACGTATCTTTAATGATAAACTTATCATTTATTCCCTTTATTCTTTCCAAGAACCCAAACCTTTCTATTATTGTCATTGCGGGAACGAATGGGAAAACCACAACGGCTAAATTGATTCAAACACTTCTTGAAAAGGGAGGGAAAAATGTCTTTCGCAATAAAGAAGGCGCAAATCTTCTTAACGGAATCGTCTCCGCGTTATTACGCTACAGCACTATCCAAGGAAGAATTAACTATGATTATGCGATTCTTGAGGTTGATGAGAATACGCTCCCGTTGTTTGTTGATGAATGGAAACCCAATACCCTTGTGCTCTTAAATCTTTTTAGAGATCAGCTAGACAGGTATGGAGAGACTGACACGATTGCTCAAAAATGGAAAAGCGCCTGCGGTCTTCTTAACCCATCATCAACGATTATCGCAAACGCGGATGATCCTCAAATGGCATGGGTGAGTGATCACTCGAAAGCAAAAAAGCTTTTTTTTGGACTTTCCTCTTTCCCTAAACAAGTAGCGCATCATGCAGCCGACTCACTCTATTGTCCATACTGCTCATCAAAACTCTCTTTTTCATCCTTCTCCTTTTCTCATTTGGGAAAATGGCACTGCAGATCGTGCGGAAAAAAACGACCAGAACCCACCGTCTCTCATAGCCCAATCTATCCCCTTGAGGGAGCGTACAATGCGTATAATACCCATGCCGCGATTTTAACGTCTCAATCGTGCGGACTTTTGGTTGATGCCAAGAAAGCCTTATTGTTGTTTCATCCTGCGTTTGGCAGACAAGAAGTCATTGTGGTTAAAGAGAAAAAAGTTCAACTATTTCTATCTAAAAACCCTACCAGTTTTAACGAATCTCTCTCAACCGCTATGCAAGCACCCCTTCCAACTCTTTGCATGGTTTTAAACGATCAAATCCCAGACGGGCGGGATGTTTCATGGATATGGGATGTGGATATGGAATCCCTAGATCATGCGCGTACGATTGTTATCAGCGGAAATCGTGCTTACGATCTTGCTCTTCGCCTCAAGTATGAAATTACTCCTAAAGCGTTCGCTCAAAAAGTTTTTGTGGAGCTTGATCTTTCAAACGCTCTTTTGAAAGCGCTCTCTCTTCTCCCTGATCAGGAAACCCTTTTTGTCCTCCCTACCTACTCGGCAATGCTAGAGGTAAGAAAAATCGTAACAGGCAGGAAAATATTATGAGAAATTATATGTTGACTATCGGATGGTTATATCCACAGCTTATGAACACCTATGGTGATAGGGGGAATATTATGATTCTTCAAAGACGATGCGAGTGGCGTGGAATTGGGGTTGAGATTAAGAATTTAGATTTAGGATTTAAGATTGATGATCTAAGAGTATGTGATTTGTTGTTTATGGGAGGAGCGCAAGACAGACAGCAAAAAATTGTTTCCGAGGACCTGTTCAAAAAAGCTGATGTTTTGACACGCATGATCAAAGATGGAACTCCCGGGCTGTATATCTGCGGAGCCTATCAATTTTTAGGCAAATACTACAAAGAAGCAAACGGAACCATCATTAAAGGACTTGGGATTCTTGATCTTTATACAGAAAACCCCGGCACCAATAAACCTCGATTGATTGGAAACGTAATCATAGAGATTCAAGATTTAAGATTCAAGATGTACGAAGAGAAAAATCATAAATCATCAATTGTTAATCGTAAATCGTCTGCTTTAGTTGGTTTTGAGAATCACGGAGGCAGAACGTATTTGGGAAAAGGCCTTAAACCGCTTGGAAAGGTTCTTCATGGTTTTGGAAATAACGGCAAAGATAAAACAGAAGGTGTTATGTACAAAAATAGCTTTGGAACCTATCTTCACGGACCAATCCTTCCCAAAAACCCCAATTTTGCGGATTTGTTAATCAAATGCGCCCTTGAGAAAAAATATAAAAAATCTATCGAGCTTTCCCTTCTTGACGATTCATTGGAATATCGCGCACATCAGGCAGTGCTGAAGAAACAGAATTATCATGCATGGCGGTTCTAAAAACTTGTTTAGAAGGAATTCCAAGGTTGTCCACATTCCACCAACATAAGGTATTCCAAAATAGAGCTTGACTTATAACCATGGTGTGTCTTAATGAAACCGCAATAGCTACGAAATCTTTATACCAAGAAGGATAATAGTATAAAAGACATGTGATAGGACTATTCTTGCCGAGTCGCACGAATGGGCTTACAATTCCGGCTTCAGTACCAAGCTGAAGAGGATTAATCTCACGAGGATTTATAGTAACCTCTCTCACTACGTTCTTATCTGTATGGAGGATTTTTTGTAAGGGAGGCAAAAGATCCTGCTTTGTTTGGTCATCTATACGGAAATCTCCTAAGC
>MFOZ01000028.1:7279-22824 GCA_001784055.1 Candidatus Levybacteria bacterium RIFCSPLOWO2_01_FULL_42_15
GTACGTGCCTCGAAACTCCCTGATTACGGAGACCCAACGTAATAGTTTTTAATGGCTCAACGAGGAGGGGAAGACCCTCTTGTCTTGAAAGAATATTGACCTTTTCGGCTATAGAACGGGTTGATTCATGTTGGAAGAGAGCAAACGGAGTGTTTGTCACAATAGAGAGCCCACAGGCGTAGGCGACTACTTCAGAAGGAATATGCTTTGTTGGAGAAAGCGATTCGAGATGAGTTATTAAGGCATACAGCCCGCTCTTCTGAGGGGCAAAAGAAGCAGGATCAAAGATTTCTGCAAGATCCAAAAAATATTGCGTTTCTGGACTGATTGGGCGGGCTATTCCCAATTCAAGACTAGGCATAAGTGGGTATTATAGCACAGAAATTGTGCGCGTTGCTAATATTCGAAGTATTCAACGTACATATGAAGAATCAGACACCTCCCGAGGTGAAAGCTAAAGCAAGGTGTCGAATGGTACCTCTGGCAGACCTTATTAAATCAAAGATACCGAGTTTATCGAAGTATAACGTTGGAAAGTATTATTTCAATAATCATCATGGGTTATCAAATCTTAAAATCCCCCAGGATGGGAGGTCTCACCCTGCGATCTGGTACCCAAATTTTTCTCGTTGTGGCAAGGCCTAGTAAACTACGTTGGAATTTATTATGTAAGTATAAATTAGGCTTGACCTTTTTTATTTTGAAGAGAGCCGACAACTAAGACTTGTTGTCCTTTAGGGAAAAAGGTTGCACTGGGCGTTGGCGGATTTTCGGTGCCTACTACGTCCTCCCAGCCTTTTTTTACTGGGCTTACTTCGATAAAGAGTCCCAGGTCGGGACTCCTAGGGTGTAGTCTGTAGTGGGATTTTCTACGTATGTCTCCTTCTCCTGGTGGGAGTACCATTTGAAAGACAGCAGTCGGTGGTACATCCGCTATATCAATCGGTTTGTTTGTCTGTCGTTCGTGGTCCACGGAGGAAATTATACAACTTATAATACGGTTTTGTCAATAGATTTTCAGTCCCTGGTGAGCTACGCCTACCGAGAGCGTCGTAAAGTGCTCGATTTGGATCTTGTAAAGCAGCTTCGACCTTGCCTCTAATGTTGACGACTCTAAGGGCCAACTTTGTGGCGAGACCCGCTTTTTCCTCCACGTCAAGCTCTAATAGTTTCAATCTATAGGGAGCAGTGTCATTGCCGAGAGTGCATCGGACATCAATAGTGGCGGTGATAGGTTTTTCTACTTGGATACGACCCGCAATCATTCCTTGCTGCCGAGTGGTTCAAATCTTGCAGAACCCGTGAAAAACTAATTTATATCAATTATTCGAATAATCGAAGTAAATCAAACAGTGATGAGTTGTCTTTTTCTCTTT
Organism: Candidatus Levybacteria bacterium RIFCSPLOWO2_01_FULL_42_15; assembly: GCA_001784055.1. Taxonomy (GTDB): domain Bacteria; phylum Patescibacteriota; class Microgenomatia; order Levybacterales; family UBA12049; genus 2-01-FULL-42-15. The sequence goes on from MFOZ01000028.1 coordinate 8,656, forward strand.
GCCAACGCTTTTCCTCTTTTGCTTTTCTTTTCCCAGGCCAAAGATCCATATCTCTTTGGCGGTGATAACGTAAGAAGAATCTCCTCTAGGCTATTCCAGATATCTTCTAACGTTTCTTGATTTCTGATATGTTGAATCGCTTTGATATAGCCCTCCGCGCCGATTAAAATTTGCTTATGAACGGTACCTACTGTGGATGGAGAAACTTTTAACATCTCATCTATATATTCATAGGTAACCCCACGAGAAAGTAGTACCGCAATTGCAAGACGTTTGGAAAGCATAACTTGCTCCGTATATGAAAGCAGGCTTACAAGAAATTGATGGATGTCTTTTGGGCTTTTTAGGTGTGCTAAATAACCCCAGAATATTTGAAATATTCTTTCTTCAACCTCGGTGTTTATCTTGCGCCTTGAAATTCTTCCCATTTACTATGATTATTCGAATAATCGAAGTAAATGTCAAGAGGGAATAAGAAGATTTAATAAGTCGCTAATCTAACTAATCTAAGTTGCTAATCATAAACAAGTTACCTATAATGGAATTATGAAAATTGACATAGCCCATGTTGCAAAATTGGCAAATCTTCCTCTTTCCCCCAAAGAAGAAAAGAAGTTTGAAAAGCAGCTTTCCGATGTTTTAGGCTATATACAAAAGCTCAATGAGGTAGATACAGAAAATGTTGAACCTACTTTTCAAGTAACCGGGCTTGAAACTATTGTCCGTTGCGACACTACTTTTCCCTCACTGTCTCAAGATGAGGCGCTTTCTGGATCAACGTCCACCTACAACGGCTTATTCAAGGTTAAAGCAATCTTTGGGAATGAATCATAGAGCATGAAATTACGTAGCCTAACAATCAAAAAAGCAACTGAAGGATTAAAACAGAAGAAGTTTTCATCAGTGGAGCTTACGAAAGCGTGTCTTGAAAAAATAAAGAAATTAAATCCTACCCTAAATGCCTTTATCAGCGTATGTGAAGAAGAGGCGCTAAAAGACGCAAGAAAAGCAGATAAGGCAATGCAAAACGGCAATACTTCTCCCCTTCTTGGAATCCCCATTGCCTTAAAAGACTTATTTCTCACAAAAGGAATAAGAACAACAGCAGGATCAAAAGTGCTAGAAAATTATGTCCCGCCATTTGATGCAACTGTTGTAAAAAAGTTAAAAGACGCGGGCGCTGTTATTATTGGAAAAACCAATTGTGATGCGTGGGCGCATGGCTCAAGTGGCGAGAACTCTGATTTTGGGCCTACTAAAAATCCCTGGAATACGGATTACGTACCAGGAGGATCAAGCAGCGGCTCTGCTGTGGCAGTTGCATCAGATATGTGCACTGCCTCAACCGGAACAGACACAGGAGGCTCTATTCGGCTTCCAGCAAGCTTTTGCAATGTGGTTGGGTTAAAACCAACGTATGGAAGAGTAAGTAGATACGGCATTGTTGCTATGGCGTCCTCTCTTGATTCTATTGGCCACTTCACAAAGACGGTTGAAGACGCAGCCTTGCTCCTTTCTATTACTGCAGGAAACGATTCTATGGATGCGACAACCCCTCAAAAACAAGTTCCCGATTACCCTAAAAGTCTCAATAGAAAGCCTAGGGAACTAATGCTAGGGATTCCAAAAGAATATTTTTTGACAGGGATTGATCCTGAGATAAAAGAATTGACTACGAAAGCATTGAGCGTCTTAAGAGTGAGTAATTATCATACGCAAGAAATTTCTCTTCCTCATACTGAATACGCAAATGCCTGCTATTACATTATCCAACCAGCAGAAGTTTCCTCAAACCTCGCTCGATACGACGGAATTCGATACGGTTTCCGTAGAGAAACTTTTGGTGATGAAGCAAAAAGAAGAATCATGCTGGGAACCTACACGCTATCTTCTGGATACTATGATGCGTATTATAAAAAGGCAATGAAGGTACGAACGCTTATCACAAGAGATTTTGATGAGGCGTTCAAAATAGTTGATGCCATTATTGCACCCGTCTCCCCTACTCCTGCCTGGAAAATAGGGGAGAAGATTGACGATCCGCTAAAGATGTATCTGTCAGACATTTTTACCGTTACCGCAAACCTTGCGGGAATTCCGGGTCTTTCCATTCCCATTGGTTTTACCAAAAACGGTCTTCCTGTAGGCATTCAGATTCTTGGTCCCCAGTTTGCCGAAGAAACGCTGTTTGAAATCGGTAAAGCGTTTGAAGAAGCAACGCAAAATGAAACATGGAGAAAAAGAAAACCATAGCTATGAGATACACACCGGTAATTGGACTAGAAGTACACGTTGAGCTAAAAACAAGATCCAAGATGTTTTGTGCTTGTTCTGCGGACTATTTTGGAAGAGAACCCAATACCCATACGTGCCCTGTCTGCCTTGGTCTCCCCGGCGCTCTCCCTGTTCCCAATAAAAAAGCTATTGACTGGTGTATTCTCATTGGTCTTGCGCTCAATTGCGATATTCCTCTGTTTTCAAAATTTGATCGCAAAAACTACTTCTATCCCGATCTTTCCAAAGGTTACCAAATTTCTCAATATGATGAGCCGTTTTGCAAAAACGGACATGTTAAAATTTCAAACGGCAAGCGTATTAACATCAGGCGAGTTCACATGGAGGAAGACACAGGAAAACTCATTCACGAAGCAGTGGACGACCAAAAAGTAAGCCTTATTGACTTTAATCGTTCTGGAGTGCCTCTTGTGGAAATTGTAACCGAACCGGATTTTGAATCGGCAGAAGAAGTTATTGAGTATCTTAAAACAGTTCAGCAAATCGTGCGCTATCTGGAAGTTTCCAACGCAGACATGGAGAAAGGCAATATGCGCCTTGAGCCAAACATCTCACTGCGCAAAATAAAAAATAGTGATTTACCAAAGTACAAGGTTGAGGTGAAGAATATTAATTCGTTTAAATTTGTTGAGAAGACGATCAATTTTGAGATCGAAAGACAAAAAAAAATTTTTGAAGGCGGAAAAACACCGGTCCAGGAAACAAGGGGGTGGGGTGAAGCAAAAGGAGAAACGATCTCTCAACGATCAAAAGAAGAAGCACACGACTACCGATATTTTCCGGAACCGGATATTCCGCCTATTCATTGGACTGAATCTCAAGTCTCACATCTTAAATCTCAAATGATTGAATTACCGCAAACGAAATTTGATCGATTAAGAAGAGTGTATGGGCTATCCGACTATGACGCGGAGATTCTCACAAAAGAGAAAAAAACTGCCATATATTTTGAAGAAGCAGTACGATTAGCAAAAGCTATACCTACTAAAACAATTGCAAATTGGATTATCAATAAAAGAATAGACATACAAAATGAATCTGTTGGCCGTCTTATAAAACAAATTTCCATGAGTCATTCGTCCTCCATAGACGAAAGTAAACTGCAGAGCGCAATAAAAGATGTCATCAAAGATAATGAAAAAGCGGTCAATGACTATAAAAACGGGAAAACTTCTGTCATAATGTTTTTAATTGGAAACGTCATGAGAAAACTAAAAACAAAAATTAACCCATCAATCATGAAAATTGCATTAGAAAAAGCGTTAAGAAATAGCAATGGCTGATTTTGTCCATCTTCACAACCACAGCGAGTATTCGCTTTTAGACGGACTCTCAAAACTGGAAGACATGATTGTCCGGGTTAAAGAGCTTGGCATGACCTCTATTGCCCTAACAGACCACGGCAATATGTATGGCGCAATTACGTTTTATAAGTCCTCCCTTGAGGCAGGAATTAAGCCTATTATTGGATGCGAGATCTACGTTGCCAAACGATCTTTACACGACAAAGAAACAGGAATAGATAACGACAATAATCACCTGATCCTTTTGGCAAAAGATTTGAGCGGATATAAAAATCTTATGAAAATTGTGTCCATTTCTCACTTAGAGGGGTTTTACTACAAACCAAGAACCGACCTGGACCTTCTTAAGAAATATCATGAAGGGCTTATTTGTTTATCATCTTGCGTAAACGGATTTATTTCTGATCCTCTTTTAAACAACCAAGAAAAAGTAGCGGTTGAAAGGCTACAGGCGCTCTCCCGAATTTTTGGAGAGAATCATTTCTATCTTGAACTCCAAAGACACATCAATATCCCTAAGCAGGATGTACTCAACAAAAAACTCATAGAGCTTTCTCGGGCACATGGAATTCCTTTGATTGCAACAAATGATAACCACTACGCAAGAAAGGATGACGCAGAGGCTCAAGAGATTCTTTTATGCATCCAGACCCAAGCAACCATCCAAACACCCAATAGAAAGCTATCCATGATTGATTCTCCGGATTTCTACATAAAGTCTCCCGATGACATGGAAAAATTATTTATTGACCTTCCGGAGGCAGTCGCAAATACGGTAAAAATCGCCAATATGTGCAACATGGAAATAACGCTTGGAAAATGGATTATGCCGGTATTTGAAGTCCCAGGCAAAAAAGATGAGGCTGAATTCTTTAAAAAACAGATTGATGCGGGGATTAAGAAAAGATATTCCGTAGTAACGGAAGATATAAAAGAACGCGTAGATTACGAGCTTTCCATCATCCTTAAAAAGGGGTATCATACGTATATTCTTATTGTTGCGGACTTTGTGAATTGGGCAAAATCCCGCGGAATAACGGTTGGCCCGGGAAGAGGATCAAACGCCGGATCAATTATTTCTTACGCGCTGGGAATATCCGACATTGACCCTTTATTTTTTAAGCTTCCTTTTGAACGCTTTCTTAATCCCATGAGACCCTCTCCCCCTGACATTGACCTTGATTTTGCGGATGATAGAAGAGATGAGGTCATTGAATACGTCACAAAAAAATACGGGGAGGATAAGGTAGCGCAAATTATTACGTTTGGAACCATGGAAGCGCGTGGTGCTGTCAGAGACGCCGGACGAGCCTTGGGCATGCCGTACGCAGGGCCTGACCGCATCTCAAAAATGATTCCTCCCGGCTGGCAGGGCCATGCCATGACAATAAACAAAGCGCTTGAACAAAGCCCCGATCTTAAAAGAGCATACATTACCGAAGATGAAACCAGACGTCTTCTTGACGTTGCAAAAAAATTAGAAGGGGTGGCCCGACACGCATCGGTGCATGCGGCAGGTGTGGTGATTGCGGATAAACCGCTTATGGAATACACTCCCCTTCAGAGAGAAACAAATGGAAACAAAATTGTCACCCAGTATGACATGTACACCGTAGGGGAAGATGGTGTAGGACTTCTTAAAATTGATTTTCTTGGGTTGAGAAATCTTACCATTATTCAAGAAACGCTTCGATTTGTCAAAGAAAACCAGAAAAAAGAAATTGATTTTTCCAATATTTCCTTTGAAGACCCAAAAACGTACGCGCTTCTTTCTTCAGGAGAAACAACCGGAATTTTTCAGCTTGAATCAGAGGGCATGAGAAAATATATCAAAGAGCTTAAGCCAACAACAATTTTTGACCTGCAGGCTATGGTTGCGTTGTATCGACCGGGTCCCATGGCAAACATTCCGGAATTTATAAAAAGAAAGCACAATCCATCTCTTATTGATTACCCTGATGAGCGGCTTAAAAACGTGCTTAGTCAATCCTACGGAATCATTACCTATCAAGATGACCTTCTTCTTACCGCAATAACCGTTGCCGGATATTCGTGGCTTGAGGCAGACTTGCTGCGCAAGGCAGTTGGGAAAAAGATCACTCAGGAAATGAAAAAACAACACGATAAATTTATTGAAGGGTGCGTAAAAAATGGCATGACCAAAAGAAGTGCGGAAAACCTGTGGCTTCTTTTTGAACCATTCGCAGGCTACGGCTTTGGCAAGGCTCATTCCGCTTGCTACGCAACCATTGCGTTTAGAACCGCGTATCTAAAGGCTCACTTCCCTGTTGAGTTTATGACTGCCCTTCTTACCGCTGAGTCTCGCGGCTCATCAGGCCCCACAAAAAACGAAAAAATAACCCAGGCCGTTGTAGAATGCAAACGGCTCACAATTCCGATTCTTCCGCCTGATATCAATACTTCCCAGAGTGAATTTTCCATAGAAAATTCATCTTCCATCAGGTTTGGTTTCTCCGCTATAAAAAATGTGGGACAAGCGGCAATTGAGGCAATTTTAAGCCAAAGGCAACACGGTCTTTTTGAAAGCTTTGAGAACCTTTGTCAGAAAGTTGACCTTTCTAAGGTTAACAAAAAAACCCTTGAAAGCCTGATTAAGGCAGGAGCTTTGGATTTGTTTGGAAAGAGAGCAAGCCTTCTTATTAAACTCCCGGAAATTTTGGAAAACGCGCATAAGGCAAAAAAAGATACCCTTTCCGGACAGCAAAGCCTTCTGTTTGATGAGGAAGAAGTTCAGATCCATACGTCTGTGGATATGCCGGACGTTGAAGACTTTTCTGAACCCGAAAAACTTGCTTTTGAAAAAGAATTTTTAGGGCTCTACCTTACTTCCCATCCCCACATAGAAACGCTTGAGGCAGTACGAAAGGTTATTACGCATGGACTTGAGGAGTTAAAGGAAGAAGAAGAGGGAACGAGGGTAATAATTGGAGGCATTATAGAAACAAGCAGAAAAATTTTCACCAAAAGGGGCAATAATGAGATGGCGTTTCTGTCAATCGGAGATGAAAAAGGAATTTCTGTTGAATGCGTTGTATTCCCTAAGATATATGAGCAATTTAAACACCTCCTTATAAGAGATCAGGTTATTGTTGTTGATGGGAGACTTGATACAAAAAATGACCGTCCCATGATCATTGTGGAAAAAATCGCAACCCTAAAACAAACAGCAAAAAACTAATTATTTCACCGGTATTGATTTTTCTGGAAATATCTGTACAATTAAGAGTATCATATGGCTTCATTTTCACCGGAGACGATAACCCATGTTGGCTTTCTTCCCATAACAAATACCCTCATTCATACTCTCTTCGTAGACGGAGTTCTTATCGCAATTTCTGTCTACGTTTCTAAAAACACAAAACAGATTCCCTCTTTTTTTCAAAATATGATGGAGGGACTTATGGAAGTTGGATATAATCTCACCAAGTCAATTGCCCAAAAAACCCACGAGTATATATTTCCGTTTGCGATGAGCTTTTTTTTGTTTATTTTTGTGGCAAACATTACGAGTCTTTTTCCCGGTTTTGGAAGCATTGGTTTTTTTGAAACAAAAAAACATTTAGTCCCTCTTTTACGAGGAGCAACGAGCGATCTTAACGTAACCCTTGCTCTTGCCGTAGTATCGATAATAGCAACACACGCGCTAAGCATTAAGCTTACCGGCATTAAAAACTATCTGGGAAGGTTTTTTTCCCTCAATCCAATTCTTTTGTTTGTTGGCATACTTGAAATTGTGGCAGAAATCACTAAGGTTATATCGCTTTCATTTCGTCTCTTTGGAAATATTTACGCGGGGGAAGTTGCCCTTATGACGGTATCGGGCTTATTTGCCTTTTTGTTTCCTCTTCCCTTTCTCTTTTTGGAAAACATTGTCGCGCTGGTACAAGCGTTGGTGTTCTCTATATTAACGCTTGTTTTTATGGCAATTTTGACAACGCCACATCATTTGTCTCATGGCACATCACGCCATGTCGTAAGGGAGGTGAGTAGCTCATGAGTATTACTATTACCGGTGGTCTTATTATTGCACTCGGAGGAATGTTTCCCGCTCTTGCCATTATGTTAATCGGCGCAAAAGCAATGGAAGCGATTGGCAGAAATCCTGAAGCGGCAGAAAAAATTTTACCTCCCATGCTTTTGGGAATGGCATTTGCAGAAGCCATCGCTATTTATTCTTTAATCTTGGCATTTATCAAGTGAATCACAGCGATGGCGCTCAAATACTATGGAACTTATAAAACAATTTGGATTTGACCCTGTTTTGTTCTTTGCGCAAATAGTTAACTTTGCTATTGTTCTGTGGGTATTGAAAAGGTTTTTGTACAAACCCCTTCTTGATGTGCTTAAGAAAAGGGAACAAACCATTCTTGAAGGGATAAAAAATGCTCAAGAGGCAGAAAAACGGCTTGAGGAAGCAACCCGCAGAGAAAAGCAAATCCTTCTTAAAGCACAGGATGAGGCAAAAAAGATGCTTGAGGAGGCAAAAACCCAATCGCTTCTCACAATCCAAAAAGCAGAAAGCGAAGCAAAACAATTGACCCAGAGTATGATCGAAGAAACAAGAATTCAAATAGCTCAACAAGTACAAGACGTAGAGAAAAAGCTTCGCTCACAGATTTCTTTTATTGCGGTTGAGTTCTTGCGAAAATCGATTAGCCAGCTTTTTGAAGACAAAGATCAAGAAAAAATTCTCGATCGAGCAATGAAGCAGCTGCAGAAAGACTCCAACTAAACCAATGAAACAACACATGATGAAACAGTTAATCGCGATAAGCTATAAAAACAATAAGCTTGATGAAAAAGTTGTTTTTAAGATAGCTTGCTTGCTTTTACGAAAAGACCTCAAGCGATACGTTCGCGCTCTTAAAAATTATGAAAAAAAACGAACCGTTACCGTATCTCTTCCTTCTATTTCAAGAGAACTAATCCATAAAAATGAATATCTTCTTAAGAAGATATTCCCAAAGAAAGAGATACTATATAAAAAAGACCCCTTGCTTATGGCGGGGGTTCGTTTTTCTCACCATGACACTATTTTTGAGATGAGCTTAAGAAATACACTAGAACAAATTGCTGCGCATGCAGGGGAGACAGACAGATGATTACCACAGAAGATATCATTGCAAAACTAGAAAAACGGATCCATTCTTTTAATGATAGCGGAAAAAAGCTTAACGTTGGCACCGTCATGAAAAATACCGATGGCGTAATTACCGCAGATGGTCTTTCGGATGTTGCCATGGGAGAAATCGTAACATTTGAAAATGGTAATAGCGGAGTTGTTCTTAATTTAGATGAAGATACGGTCTCAATCATTCTTCTGGGAAGTCAGGAAAACCTCAAAGAAGGAAACCGTGTAGAGACAACAGGAAAACTCTTAAGCATTAATGTATCTAATGAATATCTTGGACGCACCATCAACCCCTTGGGAAATCCTCTTGATGGAAAACCAGACATTAAAGGGGAAAAAGACATGCCTCTGGAGAGAATTGCCCCAGGAGTAGTAGAGAGAGAACCGGTGAATACCCCCGTCAAAACAGGAATTAAGGCAATCGACGCAATGATTCCTATCGGGCGCGGACAACGAGAGCTTATTATCGGAGATAGGGGACTTGGAAAAACAGCGATTGCAATAGACACTATTATTAACCAAAGAATACAGGAGAAGGGTCACAAACGCGTCATTTGCATTTATGTGGCTATTGGCCAGAAACGAAGTACTGTTGCGCAGATTGTGAATAAACTTAAGGAAGAAAAAGCGCTTCCGTATACAATCATTGTAGTTGCAGACGCATCAGATCCGGCATCTTTTCAATACCTTGCTCCGTACGCAGGCTGCGCAATCGCGGAGTATTTTATGGAAAAAGGGGAAGATGTCCTCATTGTCTATGATGACCTTACCAAACACGCATGGGCGTATCGACAACTTTCTCTTGTCTTAAGACGTCCCGCGGGGCGTGAGGCATATCCGGGAGACGTCTTTTATCTTCACAGCAGACTTTTAGAGCGCGCGGTAAAACTCAATAAAGAGGGACATGGCTCAATCACCGCTCTTCCTATTATAGAAACGCAAGCAGGAGACATATCTGCCTATATTCCTACCAACGTAATTTCAATAACGGATGGGCAAATATTTTTAGAAGCTGACTTATTCAACAGCGGCATTCGCCCGGCAATCAACGTAGGAAATTCCGTTTCTCGGGTGGGAGGATCCGCGCAAACCGGAGGAATGAAATCCGTTGCGGGAAAGATGAGGCTTGAGCTGGCACAATATCAAGAACTTGCGGCGTTTGCTCAGTTTGGAAGTGAACTTGATAAAGAGACGCTCACGCGATTGGAAAGAGGAAAACGCACGATTGAAATTTTTAAGCAAGCGCAATACCGTCCTGTTGCTGAATCGCTTCAGATTGCTATAATTTGGACTGTTTCCAATGGCCACTTGGATGACATCCCGCTTGAGGAAATCCAACGATTTGAAGAAGAATTCAGCCAATATCTCCAAACAAGGCACAAAAAGCTTTTGGAAGATTTAGGAAGTGGCACAAAGCTTACCGAACCCATAAACCAAACAATGGAAAAAGCAGTGAAAGATTTCAAACAGTTGTTTCATGGGTAATTATTATGGCTAACACTGTTTTACTAAAACGGAGAATCAAAACGTCACGCAATGTCTCAAAGACAACTCGTGCCATGCAAATGATTGCCGCATCAAAGCTCAAGCGTGCGCAGGAAGCGGTTCTTGCTTCCCGTCCCTATGTGGAAAAACTGGGATCCTTATGCAAAGAAGTTGGAGAAAAAACAGATGTGCTCTCCCATCCCTATCTGCTGCAGAAGGATACCAAGCAAAGAAGCGAGCTTCTTTTTATTCTTGCTCCGGATAAAGGGCTATGCGGCGGACTTGTTTCTAATCTGGTAAAAACATATCTTGAATTCTCGAAAGCGTCATATGTGAAGATTGTTACGGTTGGAAAAAAAATAGAACCGGCGGCGGCACGCTCTCAGAATGAGCTTGTTGCATCCTTTCCTTTTGGAACATCTTTGCCTACATTTGAGGCCACAGAGGGAATTATAACTATCATAAAAGATTACTATATAAATCAAAAAGTAGAATCGGTTAAAATACTGTACCATAAATTCTTGGGTCTATTTTCCCAGGTGACTACTGTTTTAACTCTTCTTCCCATAAACCTTGAAAAGGAAAACACAAAACACGTATCGGAATATCAGCTGTTTGAACCCACACTTCAGGAAATACTGCCGTATCTGCTTGAGAGATATGTAGAAATGGCAGTATATCAATGTCTACTGGAAAATTTTGCCTCCGAACAGGCAGCACGGATGATCGCCATGCAAAACGCAACAGACAATGCGCGCGATATTATCTTTGAATTGACGCTTGAGTATAATAAAATGCGCCAAGAGAAAATCACGAACGAAATTTTAGATATAAGTTCAGAAGGAGTTAATCAATATGCCTAAAAATACAGAAGCAAATTCAACGGGATCTGTTATTCGCATCCAAGGATCGGTTGTTGACGTATATTTTGAACAAGAAACTCCTTCTATTAATGAAGCGCTTGTTATCTACTTACCTGATAAAAACAAACTAACACTGGAGGTAGCATTCTCTATTGGAGACAATGAGGTTCGGGCACTTGCTTTTGGATCAACTGATGGATTAAAGCGGGGATCAAAAGTAAAAAGAACGTTCGCGCCTATTTCAGTCCCGGTAGGACCAAAAACATTGGGAAGAATCTTCAACGTTTTAGGAAAACCCATTGACGGCAGAACGTTTGATGAAAAAGGAGTACCCAGTGCTCCTATTCATAGACCCGCTCCGGCTCTTACCGAACAAGAAACAAAACCCCACGTCCTTGAAACAGGGATTAAGGTATTTGATCTTATTGCTCCGTTTACCAAGGGAGGAAAAATAGCTATCTTTGGCGGAGCAGGCGTTGGAAAAACGGTAGTGGTAAAGGAACTTATTAGAAACATTGCCATGGAGCACAAAGGGCATTCCGTGTTTGCTGGTGTGGGGGAACGAACCCGTGAAGGAAATGATCTCTGGCTGGAGATGAAAGAAGCAGATGTATTGGATAAAACGGTCATGGTATTTGGGCAAATGAATGAACCCCCCACCAATAGACTTCGTGTTGCGCTTACCGCACTCACCATGGCAGAGTATTTTAGAGATGAAAAAAGGGAAGATCTTCTTCTTTTTATTGACAACGTTTTCCGCTTTACCCAAGCAGGGACAGAAGTATCTACGCTTTTAGGAAGAATGTCATCGGCAGTGGGATACCAACCAACGCTTGCAACCGAGGTTGGAATGCTTCAAGAGAGAATCACTTCAACAAAAAAAGGGTCAATTACGTCAGTTCAAGCAGTATATATTCCCGCGGACGACTACACAGATCCCGCGCCGGTTACCATTTTTGCCCATCTTGACGCCACCATTACCCTCCAGCGTTCTATTGCGGAGCAAGGGATTTATCCGGCAGTTGATCCTCTTGGTTCTACCTCCCACATTCTTGACCCTTATATTGTTGGAAAGAACCATTATGAAGTGGCACGAGAAGTTCAAAAAGTTCTTCAACGCTACAAAGATCTGCAAGATATCATTGCTATTTTAGGAATTGACGAACTTTCGGACGAAGATAAACTAACGGTTACCAGAGCCCGCAAAATCCAGCGATTTTTAAGTCAACCCATGTTTGTTGCCGAAGTCTATACGGGACAACCGGGAAAATATGTAAAAGTGGAAGATACTATAAAAGGATTTAAAGAAATCCTGGAGGGAAAACACGACAGTCTTCCCGAACAAGCCTTCTATATGACAGGAACCATTGAGGATGCTGTTGCGCGAGGAAAGAAAAAATGATGCTCAACATAGAAGTTCTATCTCCTGAAAACGTTGTGTACCGAGGTGAGGCAGATGAGGTGATTGCTCCCACTTCAAACGGACAAATTGCTATTTTTCCCCACCACGTTTCTCTTTTAACAAAAATTTCCGAGGGCGAGCTTATTGTCAAGTCTGGAAAACAAACACAGTATATAGCTGTTATGGACGGCTTTTTACAAGTACGCAAAGATTTCATTACTGTTCTTGCCGACTATGCGATTCAAAGTGAAGATATCCAGATGCATAAGGCCGAAGAGGCAAAGAAACGGGCAGAGAAGCTCTTGGAAGAAAGAGTAGGTCAAAAAGACTTTGCAATAATTGAAGCGGATCTTAGACGCTCTCTTCTTGAATTAAAAGTTGCTCAAAAAAGAAGAAGAGTGGCAAGCATACAACATAAATGAATCAGAACCTCAATTCCGCATTATATGATATTGGTATTTCCTATGACGACAATTGGGAACAAGGTCCCCCTCTTGTAAAACAACAGCTGAATCCTCCTAAAAGAACTGCTAAAAAAAGGACATCGTTTTTGGGATTTGAGGTGAATGTCCCCTTTGGGATCCCGGCAGGACCTCTTTTGAACTCCTCGTTTATCAAGACTGCATTCGAGTGGGGATTTGACGTAAATCACTATAAAACGCAAAGAAGCGTTGTGTTTAAGTGCAATCAATTCCCAAACGTATTGTTTGTCGACGTAAAGGGAAACTTAACTCTTAAGAAAGCCGCAAAACCTCTTATCGGAAAAACAAAAACATCCAAAAGTCCAAAGGAGTTTAGTATCACCAATTCTTTTGGAAATCCATCCAGAGGACCTGACGTATGGCAAAAAGACATGAAAAAAGCGCTCACCTACGCAAAAAAGGGACAGCTTCTCATTGCAAGCGTTGTGGGCACCATACAAGAGGGATTTGACGAAAATGACTATTATGATGACTTTGCTTATACCGCGCTTCTTGCTAAAGAAACAGGGGTAAAAATAATAGAGGTCAACCTTTCTTGCCCAAATGTGGCGAATGAAGGAGTTATTTGCTACAACAAGAAGGCAACGTATCAAATAACAAGAAAAGTGAAGGAAAAAATTGGCAATACTCCGCTTTTGGTTAAGCTTGGGTATTACGGAGACGACCAGCAAGAACTATTAGGAACTATTGTAAAAGGCATGTCTCCATTCGTTGATGGAATTGCTGCGATCAATACCATTTCTGCTCCCGTTGTCGATCAAAAAGGAAATCAGGCTCTTCCCGGTCCTAATAGGTTAAAAAGCGGCATCTGTGGAGCAAGCATCAAATGGGCCGGTCTTGATATGGTAGGGAGACTTACCCGCATAAGAGAAAAAAACCGTCTACGTTTTGCAATTATAGGAGTTGGCGGAGTTATGACCCCAAAGGATTATGAGGCGTACAAAAAACTTGGCGCAGACCTTGTGCAATCCGCAACAGGCGCCATGTGGAATCCTACCCTTGCCTATGAGATATGGAAAAAACACGCAAAAAATTAACATTTCATCAAAAACTAGAAAACGCCATCAAAAAAAACAATACGCTTCTTTGCGTTGGTCTTGATCCCGATTTAGATAAGATTCCAAAGCATCTTATTGCAGGGTCCGACCCTATTTTTGCCTTTAATAAGGCAATCATTGACGCAACG
>MFOZ01000029.1:0-1019 GCA_001784055.1 Candidatus Levybacteria bacterium RIFCSPLOWO2_01_FULL_42_15
TCTCTGGTTGAGGTTCCGAGGAAATAGGACCCTCGCATCCGGAGACGAGGAGCCCTGCGGCAGAACCCGCAAGCCCTGTAAGGACAGGGCGTCTGCCAATTTGTCTTTCAGAGAGTGGCGGCATACAATGAACTCTTTAACTATTACTAGAGAAGCTATTGCTTATTATTAGGGTACTATCGTAAAATATCCTTTGTCAATCCCCAAAAAACAACATTGGGGACGGTCCTCAAGATGCTTGACACGACAATCTAAAAATGAAATACTTTTTTTAATATGCCCAGAGCGCCTCGATTTGTGTTCCAAAACGCATTCTACCACGTATTCAATCGAGGGGTAAACAAGCAGCCAATCTTTCTTTCCCCGCATGATTACGCATTTTTTCTCAAAAAGCTTTCCCAGTTAAAAGGAAAATATGATCACTCTCTCTATGCCTATTGTCTTATGCCAAACCACTTTCACCTTTCCATACAAACAAGAAAGACCCCTATCTCAAAAATTATGTCTTCTCTTACTACCAGCTATTCCATGTATGTCAATCGGACGTATTCTCGCGTGGGCCCGGTATTTCAGAACAGATTTAGAAGTATTCTTATAGAAAATGATTCTTATTTTCTAGAGCTTTCCCGATACATTTATTTGAATCCGGTAAAAGCGAGGCTGGTATCTGATCCAATGAGGTATCAATACAGCGGTATCAGAGAAGCACTGGGAGAGGATCAATTAGCTTTGCTTGATAGTGATATTGTTCGGCTTGTAGGGGATACTCAAGGATCCAAACAGAAATATAAACAGTTTCTTTATGAGGGCATAAAAGAGGACATGTCAGGTATAGAGCGATTATTTGAGCAAGAGGGGTCGGTTTTTGGATCAAACCGGTTTTCAACGCTTGCTCAAAAAAAGTATTTACGGCGGAAGAATAAAAACAACGTTTAGTTTAGACTGCCAACGCTTGATGTCTGAGGACCGTCCCCAAGGGTCATAAATTACCACAGTAACATGCTTTCGGCGAAGAAGAG
>MFOZ01000029.1:1170-2382 GCA_001784055.1 Candidatus Levybacteria bacterium RIFCSPLOWO2_01_FULL_42_15
TTGATAATTGCCAACAACAGATTGATCCGAACCACGTAGAGCAAAAATACTGATAAGATGGGAATCATCCCAAACGCACCCAACGCTTTCAGCAGAAAACTCGCGCAAATCGCAAGAAGGACATTTGTAAGGGGTCCCGCAAGCGCAACCAAGGCAACATCTTTTCTGCCTTCCTTCAAATTAAACGGATCCACCGGCACCGGTTTAGCCGCTCCAAAAATAAGAGGGGAGCCTGAAAGCATCAAAAGAAGAGGCAAGGCAATTGACATAAAAGGATCAATATGGCTTTTGGGGTTAAGGGTAAGTCTTCCCATGAGCCTTGGTGTAGGATCGCCCAGCCTGTCTGCCACAAGCCCATGCGCTACTTCATGCAAAATTGCGGAAAACAAAAGGATAGGAAGAGAAAATAAAATTTCCATGTTGTATTTACCTTCATTTTTCAGTATAATCTAATGTATAAGATTTTTCTATACCTATGAAATGTGATCTGTGCAACAAGGGAGTTCAATTTGGCAGAAGCCACACCCACCATCCCGGGGTGGCGGGAGGACGATGGAAAAAGCGAGCTCCGGTTACCAAGCGGCTTTTTAAGCCCAATTTGCAAAAAACTCGGATTCTTATCAACGGAATCATGAAAAGAGTTAAATTGTGCACCAAGTGTCTTAAGAAGATAAAAAAGCAGGTAGAATTGGCAAAAAAAAGCTCAATAGAACAATCTTCGGCAACGCCACTAGTTGTTTAGTTTTTGAATGAGTGTTTCCGCTTCTGGGTAGCCGTTGAGAAAGTCTTTTTGGCTCATAGGGATACCGCCCTCCACCTGAATTTTTTGTTCGGGTAGTAATTTTATTCGAACTTGCTTTTTGTTCAATTTAATCGTAGTCCAGACGCTAGGCCAGGGAAAATACGCGCGGATCATCCGATCCAGCACTTCTTTAGGGGGAATGTATGATATATCAATATATCCATCATCACGGCTAAGGGGTTTGGTATAGGTTGCGCGTGTTTCGTCTTGAGGGGTCAAGGTCAGGCTCCCTGCAAGATAGGCAAGAAGGCGTTCTTTGAGAAGTTCCGCGCCCGCCTTAAATAAGCGCTTATGGAGAGTATGCGTTGTGTCGGAAGGTTCAATAGCCTCTTCTTTTTGGGCAATCAGAGGGCCGTGATCCAGTGACTCATCTAAGCGTATAAGAGATACGCCGGTTATGATTTCTCCGT
>MFOZ01000029.1:2390-7100 GCA_001784055.1 Candidatus Levybacteria bacterium RIFCSPLOWO2_01_FULL_42_15
GCCGTTTAAAAGTGCGGGGGGAATCAAAAGGCCAAAAAACGCAAGAACGCCTACCTGAGACTTAGTATTTAGTATGTTGTTTATCGTATCCGGAGAGGAGAAGTTTTTGATCGAAAAATGCGGAATGCGCTGAGAGATTGCGTACGCGATGACCGGATCGGTAAGGTTTTTTTCGGCTGTTGCCGCGTCTGAGGCGGTCGTTACTACCAAAGAAACCCCAAAGTCGCTCTTTAAGACCTCAAGAATGGGTAATACGTAGGGAGAAGAACCAAAAAAGACAATATTCATATCATTACTGCATTGTTCCGTTTGCCCCGCCTCTGGCGGGGCTCACTTATTGTTGCATTGCTACAATCAATTAGTACGATAGCAATGGAGCAATGTAACAATGAAACAATGTCTATATCTCTATTTCCTCAAACACATCTTTCCCCTTTTTATTTTTGTGGGATTTGTAGAGTTTGCCTTTTTGTTCCAACACGCGCTTGGGGAATAAAAGACCATCTAAATGATCCACTTCATGCTGAATAATGAGAGCCATAAAGCTCTTGAACGTTTTTTCATGGCGTACTCCTTTTTCATCCACGTAGGAGACTGAAACAGAAGGAGCGCGTCTTACCTGTCCCCAAATGTTCATAAGGGACAAACACCCCTCGAGCTGTTTTGACTTGGAGCGGGCGGTTACTCGACTCTGCCTCGGAGCCGCGTTTGACGTGGGCTTTTTTGGAGAGGCAATCGGCGCGGTTTCTGCATTGAGAATTTGAGGATTGATGAATACCTCAATAGTTGATTTTGGGGTGGATTTGACAACAAACAGGCGTACGCTTTCCCCAACTTGGGGAGCGGCAAGCCCTACTCCTTCCGGATCGTGCGTTGCCTCAAGAGTCTCTTTCATGTTTTGGATGAGCCGACCAAGTTTTTTGTCGGGCGCGCCTTTTATCACGCACGGCGCAGAAGGTTTAGCAAGAATAGGATGCGGTGCCTGCAAAATCAGCTTCATGGTTGTTCCCCCCAGCTCTCTAGAGCTTCAAGAGCCTTGGCATTTTTAGGAGTCAAAACAAGAACCTGGCGCATAGCCTTCACCCCTTTTTGATGCAACACGGTATCAACAACTGCGCCTTTTGCATTAAGAGCCGCTTGATGATAAAAGAGCCCTAAGGCGTACCACGCGTCATCATACATAGGGCGAAGCTTTACGGTTGTCTCAAGCATCTTGATCGCGCTTCCTGTATCGCCATTTTGCCCATACGCAACGCCCAAACTATACGCAATTTTTGCATCGGTTGGCGCAAGTACGCGCGCCCTCTTAAGCGTCTCAAGAGCGTTTTGAACAAAGGAGGCGTTGTATGGTCCAAGGGCTGAGAAGATGCGCGCTCTTGTCTTAAGAAAGATCAGATTATAGGGATAGGCGGAAACGAGCTTATTATTAATATCAATCGCTTCATTGGCAAGCTCTTGTGCCGCTTCGGAGGCAAGTTTTAATTCTTCAGCCGTCGCGCTTGATGTTGCCTCTTGGAAGCGTAAAAGGCGCCCGGTAAGAAGAATACTTGTTGAAGAAAGCTCGTCTTGAAGCACCGGTTCATCTCCCCGCAAACTCACCGCCTCCTTAAGTTTTATATACGCCTTGTCATATGCGCCGGTTCTGGCAAGATTAGATCCCAAGGCATAGGCTTTGTCCGCCTGTAAAAACTGCCAAAGAATAAACAGAAGAAACGCGCCGAAACTTGCAACAAGCGCGATCAAAAGTCCTTGGACGGAAGAAAGAGTGTTTGTTTCTTTTGGAGACCCGATAGTTACAGCGTGCTCTTTTTCCAAAACATTCGCAAGGGAAAAAACAAACGCGGGGATCAGAAACAAAAAGACATTCATGATAACAACCGAAAACCCAAAAAAGTTGGATATCAGAATAGACGCATACGCGCCAATAAGGGATGCGATGAGCAGTTTATTTCGAATACTTATCTGGATCTCATCTTTGACAAAGGGATTGGCAACAAAGGAAATCCCTTTCCATAAAAACGCGTAGATCATAAGAAGATAGGTAACAAACCCAACGGTTCCGGTAGTTGCGAGAAAGTTAAGGTATTCGTTATGCGCCTTATTGTAGAGATAGTCCCACTCAGAGGTAAGATTATGCCCCACAGGTCTGAATTTATAATAGGCAAACGCAAACGTTTCAACACCCGTCCCAAAGAGGGGATAGTGTCTCCAGATATCAAGCGCACCTTTCCATACGTGGAGGCGAATGGTGCCGGATTCTGTTCCGCCTGCTTCCAAAACCTGCAGGGGAGCTTGATTAGAAGTATCTTTGAAAAGATCTTTCTGAGAAGAATCGGATATGTTTTGTGTTCCTCCTTGCCGTAGCTGTTCTAATTGGGGGATCGGCGCGCCGATAATAAAGGTAAGAACCGCAAAGATCGCAAAGATAGATATAAACGGAGTTACCAAAAAGCGGATTCCTCGCTGCGAAAAAGACGGAAGCGTACGAGATAGCGGAATAATACTCAGAACAGCCCACAGAAGAATACCTACCCCCACCGCTAAAAATGCACTGCGGGCTCGAGTGAAGAGAAGTGCTACATACAAAAAAGATGAAGTTGCGGCAAAAAGGCTTATGACGAGTTTTCTGTTAAGCTTAAGATCAAAAAATTGTGTCTTTGAGGCTGTTGCGTATTGGAGGAAAAACCCCAAAGACGTAATAATAAGAACAGATAAGTACGCGCCAAGCCAGTTTGGTTGGCCAAGCGTTGAAAACATGCGCACCTTAGGTTGGAACGCCTCGGTCCAGCAGGAAACGTCAAGGTTTCCTCGAAACAAAAAACACGTGGGGTCATAGCCAAAATGGGACGGAATTCCCCACGCGGCAACTAAGCCTGCGGAGACAATACCCACAAAAAGGCTGCGCTTCACAAATGTTGCCGGGAGAGACAGCACAATGAGAAGAAAAGAAAGAATAAGCCCCGCGGCAAAAACAACATTACTTCCTCCCTCTCCCGCGGCAGAAATGCCGCCGTACACAAAAAGTGGAAACAAGAGTATGCCTCCCCAAAATAGGATAAGGCGCATGACAGGCTCAAGGTACAAGGAGAACACCTTCTCTGACACGTGCGAGGCGAACGCGTAATAAAGAACAACATAAGAAAGCGTTGATAAGAGTCCGCCGTTAAAGCGGGAGTAGTAGCCCCACATGGAAATATGTTTGTCCCATGAGAAAATCGTCGCAAGAACCTGAGACGCAACAAAAAGAAAGATAAAAACGTCAAGAGGGGTTCTTTGGATGGTGAACGATTGTTTTGTGATTCCTTTTATAATCCAAGAGGTGGCAACAATAACACTGATGCCAAAGGTAAGCCACATCTTGTTAAATTCAAAAAGTTCGGAGGTGGTGCTTGAGATGACAAGGGGGACAAGAAAAAAGAGCGCGTAAAAGGAATATTCAATCACCACGTTGCACCCAAAAATAATGCGTTTCCCCATGGGTGTTATTGTACCATATTCTTATTGCATTCTTACGCTTCCCATTGTAGTATTGGAGGACGAATATGTTTGATAAGTTTTTTAGTTTATTTTCGCATGATCTTGGTATTGATCTTGGTACCGCCAATACGATCGTGTTTGTAAAAGGAAAAGGGATTGCGGCGCGAGAACCCTCTGTTATTGCCATGCACAAAAAAACAAAGCGCGTGGTCGCAATTGGAACTGAAGCAAAAAAAATGATCGGCAAAACGCCCGCAAGCCTTATTACCATAAAACCCCTTCATGGGGGAGTGATCGCGGATTTTGACGCAACAGTCTCTCTTATTTCTTACTTGATTCGTGAAGTTCACGCAACAAGCAAAACGTTTCCTTTTTCTTGGGTGCGGCCAAAAGTGGTCGTTGGCATTCCTTCCTCCGTAACCGAGGTGGAGCGCCGCGCCGTCTGGGAGGCAACGCTTGATGCGGGAGCGTCCCAGGCATTTCTCATAGAAGAGCCTATGGCGGCGGCAATTGGAGAAGGAATTTCTGTATTCAAGCCCAACGGCTCCATGGTGGTTGATATAGGAGGCGGGACAACAGAAATCGCGGTGATCTCCTTAGGAGGCATTGTGGTTAGTAAATCTTTAAGGGTTGGAGGAGAAGACATGAATACAGTACTTACTCATTATATTAGGCTCAGGCACGGTCTTTTATTGGGTGAGTCAACGGTTGAGGGGTTAAAGATAAAAATTGGAAGCGCGTACAAGAAAAGCGAAAAGCGAAAGGTAAAACCCTTCGGCTTCGCTCAGGGCGAGAGCGAAAAAGAGAAAAACGAGAAAGATAGTAATACAGAAGAAGAGGTGATTACCACACGTACAACAGGAGGAGAAAAGATGGCGATTGTGAGAGGAAGAGATATCGAGACAGGTCTTCCCAAGAGTCTTCGGATGAGCGAGTCGGAGGTTCGAGAGGCGCTTGCTCCCGTGGTATCCCAGATTATTGAGGAGGTCGCCCACGTGCTTGAAGAAGCTCCTCCCGAGCTTACCTCTGATATTCTTGAAACGGGGATTCTTTTGACCGGTGGCGCATCGCAATTGGAGGGATTGGATCATCTGATTGTGGAGCGAACACACATGCCTGTTGTGAAAGCAAGCGATCCTTTGACTTCAGTGGTGCGGGGGATTGGAAAAGTCCTTGATGACCCCATTCTTTTGGATCGGGTCAAAGTCATTGGGGGATTGAGCTAAACCTCTT
>MFOZ01000029.1:7119-7542 GCA_001784055.1 Candidatus Levybacteria bacterium RIFCSPLOWO2_01_FULL_42_15
GGGGATTATTTCGGAGACTCTCAAACGTACGTTGTTCTCTGTAAGATACTCCTTGATGCGTGATTCCTCCTTCAGAGGCAGCAACGTCTTTTAGCGTTTGAGGACCAGTGATGGCGTATGGTCCTAGTCCAAATCGTTTTTGAATAATCCTTGCATCTTTGGGATGGAGCGCTTGGAGAGCGTTTCTGATTGCATAAGAAATATGTTTTCTCCACGTTTCTTCAAACGGATCCGGCAAAGCCCCGGTTTCATCGGGCACAAGCTCCTCAAGGGAACCGGATTCTAAATCATCCGGATCAGAAAGTTCGGCATCAATACTTGTGGTAAATACTCTTCCATATGCATTCTTGATTGCGCTCAATCTTTGAGCACTCGTACCAATATATTCAGCAAGTTCTTCATGAGAAGGGGTTCTGCCTAGGC
>MFOZ01000029.1:7731-8201 GCA_001784055.1 Candidatus Levybacteria bacterium RIFCSPLOWO2_01_FULL_42_15
TAGGTGGAAAAACGATGTTCCATTTCAATATCATACGTAGTTACCGCAGTCATTAATCCAAGATTTCCGGATTGTATAAGATCTAAAAGCTCAAGTCCTTGTCTTTTGCTGGATAGTTTATTAGCAACCGGAAGAACCAGACGAAGATGATGGCCAATCAGATGATTTCTTGCGGCTTTTGCTTCTTGAGTAAATTCCGCAAACATGGGAATAAAATCCTCTAAGTGTTCTGGGGCGTTTTTAGTAAGCCATACGTTGGTTACAAACTCTACGCCTTTTTCACGCCCTTCTTTTAGCGGTTTGGTATCGGTGATAAGCTGAACAAGAGGGGATAACTTAAGGGTATTCAAAAACTCAATTGCATGATCTTTTCTTACAAATGAGATAAGCTCTTGAAGCGGAACGACGCTACACGGTTTCGTGGAATCTAAAATAAGAGCGCTTAGGTACCCAAGACCTATTTGGTTAAA
>MFOZ01000030.1 GCA_001784055.1 Candidatus Levybacteria bacterium RIFCSPLOWO2_01_FULL_42_15
GTAATTTTAGAAAAAACAGATTTGGAATTTGAAAACCAAGCGGTACTGAATCCGGGCTGTGTTGAAAAGGATGGGTTTGTCCATATGTTTTACCGAGCGGTCAGACACGGAAATTTTTCCACGATCGGCTATTGCCGGTTAAAAGATAACAAGGTGGTATATCGAGCCGCATCGCCGATTTTATTTCCTGAGCATGAATATGAAAAACAGGGGGTAGAGGACCCAAGGGTGGTTTTTTTGGAAGGGGTATACTACCTTTTTTATACAGCTTACGACGGCAAAAATGCCTTGACCGCTTACGCCACAAGTTCTGATTTGGCGCATTTTGAAAAAAAGGGCCTGCTGTCTTACAAACTGGCCTATGCTAAAACCAAGGAGTACTTTCAGGACCTGAGACTTAGCCAGAGATATCTTTCATTTGAAGCTCCATTTAAACAAGATCGAGGCGAGGATGTTCTGCTTTGGCAAAAAGACACCTTCCTTTTTCCGAAAAAAATCGGCAACAAATACGGGTTGATTCACCGAATACTCCCTGGTGTACAAATCATTTATTTCGAAGACTTTGATGAATTGAATGATGAGCGCTGGATAGAGCACTTCAAAATCCTTAAGAGCGCCATTGTTTTGGATCCGGAATATGAGTTTGAAAACTACTATATCGGAGGCGGTTGTCCGCCAATTGAGACTTCAGAAGGATGGCTGTTAATTTATCACGCGGTTCAGAAAACTGATAATGGAAAAATTTATCGTGCCGGGGCGGCCCTTCTGGATCTCGATAACCCAATAAAAGTAATTGGCCGGCTTCGCGAACCGCTTTTTTCGCCCACAGAACCTTGGGAAAAAGAAGGAGACACCCCAAATGTAGTTTTTCCCACGGGTGCCATTGTAAAAGGACAAGAGATTGATATTTATTACGGTGCCGCGGATAAAGTGGTTGCCGTCAGGTCCTTTATTTTAAATGACTTATTGACTGAATTAAAAAATAATCCATTGAGGGAATAATATGGATCGAAAGAATAAATCGTGGATTGCATTTTTGTCCACATTCCCCCCGCGAGAATGCGGCATTGCATCCTTTACTCAAGATTTATCATCGGTTTTCGACCGTTTATACGCTCCGGGTATAGAATCAAAAATTGTGGCGATGAATGTGGATGATGTCAAGAAGTTCAATTACCCAAAAAAAGTAATTTATCAAATTTGCCAGTCAAAAGTCCAGGATTATATCGATGCGGCGGATAAACTGAACAATCTGTCGGCAGTCAAACTGGTTTGTATCCAGCATGAATTTGGAATTTTTGGCGATGATTGGGGAAGTAATCTGCTGGCTTTTTTGGAGGTGATAAAAAAACCAATAGCGATCACTTTCCATACGGTGCTTCCGAAGCCGGGCAAAAAGCTGGATGAAATAGTAAATAAATTAGCGGCGAAGGCAGGTGTGGTCATGGTCTTTACGAAGCGGTCCAAAGATATTTTAGTTCAAGATTATGGAGTGGAAGATAATAAAATTCAGATAATTCCGCACGGCATCCATCCCACGGCTTTTTCTGACAACATTGAAGCGAAAGCCTTTTTGAATCTTTCCGGGCGGACGATCCTGACTTCATTCGGCCTTCTAAACGATGGCAAAGGGGTCGAGTATGTAATCGAAAGCCTGCCTGAAGTAGTAAAAAAATTTCCCGATGTTTTGTATTTAGTCATTGGGGCGACGCATCCTTTGGTCCTGGAGAAAGAGGGAGAAAAATATCGGAATTTTTTGATAAAAATGATTTATGATTTGAAACTTGCCGATCATGTGAGATTTTATGGCAAGTATCTGGAACTGGATGAACTTTTGGAATTTTTGAAGGCAACCGATATTTTTTTGTCTTCATCGCTTAATCCCGATCAAGCGGTGTCTGGTACGCTTTCGTACGCGTTGGGCACGGGTCGTGCGATCATTTCCACAGCGTTTGCCCAGGCCAGGGAATGTGTAACCGCGGAAGTGGGCATTTTGGTCGATTTCAAAAACCCCGATGAATATTCGCGGGCTTTGACTAAACTGCTTTCTAACCCTGCGCTCCGGAAGGAAATGGGAAAAAACGCTTATTTTAGTACCCGAAACATGACTTGGCCGAATGTGACCTTGGCCTATATGAATAATTTTGAGAAATTGGCATCGGATTTGGATGTGGAAGAAAAATCTCTGCCCAAAATCAAGCTAAAACATCTGGTAAAATTTACTGACAGTTTCGGCATGATACAGTTTGCGAAAATGGATGAGCCGGATATCGTCAGTGGTTATACGCTGGACGACAATGCCCGGGCATTGATCTTCTCCTCCTTGTATTATGATGCATATAAAGCTCCGTCGGTTTTGAAGTTGATCGGTATATATTTGAATTTTGTCCGATTTGTTTCCAAGCCAAACGGTTTTTTTGACAATTATATCAATTATGATCGGACTCGGAATACGGAGCGCAATATCAAAGAAGATATGCAGGACGCCAGCGCCCGCGCGTTCTATTCTGTGGCGGTGACTGCAACCACCAGATCCATTCCCAGAAAGCTTCAGGAACAAGCGAAAAAAATATTTCTCAACGGTTTGGCCAACGATGTTAATTTTACGCATCTTCGGTCCGGCGCTTTTTACATCAAGGGGCTGTGTTTATGGCTTGCCAAATGGCGCGATCCGCGGGCTGAGACAAGTTTGATGCGGCATTGCGACATGCTGGTCAAAGCTTTTGAAAAATACGCAAAAAAAGATTGGCAATGGTTTGAGCCCCACCTGACTTATTCGAATAGCGTTATACCCGAAGCCTTGCTTTCGGCCTGTTCGTTTGCAGGCGGGAATAAAAGCGTTTACTGCAATGTGGGGAAAACTTCGCTGGATTTTTTAATCTCACAAACCTTAAAAGGCGGTATTTACCATCCCATCGGACAGAAAGGATGGTTTCCTATGGGCGGCGCGCGGGCGATTTATGACCAACAGCCGGAAGATGTCTCCTCCATGGTCCAAGCCTTGAGAACCATGTATCAAATTACCGGTGAAAAAAAATATAGGAAGTTGATGCATCGGACGTTTTCCTGGTTTTTGGGCGACAATATCCTGCGCCAAGTCGTATACGACGAAACAACCGGCGGCTGTTATGATGGGATAGGGGAGAAATTTGTCAATCTCAACCAAGGGGCCGAATCTACCCTTTCTTACTTGTTGGCACGGTTAATGTTTATTGTTGACGCGACAAAAAAACAACCCGTTTGACGGGTCGTTTTTTGTTAAGCAAGGTTATTTGCTTTCCGCAGAAGCTGAAGGGGTTTCGTCTTTCTTGACTTCAGCTGCGGGTGTTTGTGTGTCGTCCATGATTTAGTTGTCCTTTCCTTTGTTATGATGCCCCGACCAATGGGAGCGCAATTCACTCTAACAGGTTTTTGCAGAATTATCAAGCCATTGCTATGATTGAATTATTATGAAAACACGAGAAGAGGCGCTGAAGCTAATGCACGAGTGGGTACAGTCAGAGGCCCTGCGGCGGCACATGCTGTGCGTCGAGGCGGCGATGCGCGCGTATGCAGGAAAATATGGCGGGGACGAAGAGATGTGGGGCCAGGCCGGACTCCTGCACGATTTCGATTATGAAAAATTTCCAACTTACGACGTCGCCGCCCAGAGCGGGCATCCTTATGAGGGCGCCGCCGAATTGCGCAGTCAGGATTATCCGCCGGAAATTATTGAGGCAATTCTCGGACATGCTCTGTATTCCGGCGTGCCGCGGACAACGCAAATGGCGAAGTGCCTTTTCGCCTGCGACGAGCTTTGCGGATTTCTCACGGCCTGCGCCTATTTGCGGCCGGACCGGTTTGCTACGCTTGCGGCAAAATCGGTGAAAAAGAAACTCAAAGACATGAGTTTTGCCGCCAAGGTAAGCCGCGAGGACATCGCGCAGGGAATAGCCGAGCTCGGGGCGGACCAGGATGAGCACATTGATTTCGTCGTCGCCGCCCTGCGGCAGATCCAAGAGATGTAGGATTAATTTGGTATGCGGATTTTTATTGCAATCATCTTGATCGCTCTGGCCGCCATTGGCACGTGGGATCTCCGGGACGGCGCTTTGGACATGCTTCCCGGAGAGCAGTATGGTTCGGTCAAAAGCCAGACCAAGAATCTGCCGTTCGAGGTCAAGACCCCGTCGCACATTCTCCCAGGCTTCAAATTTCAGAAAAAAGAATCGCTGGCGTTCTTTAAGGAAAATCCCGGCGGCATACCACAGGTCAATTTGTTTTTTCAGTCAGACGGCGGCAAAAACGAGTATCTCCTAAAGCAGCATGACCGCGCGCGTTACGAGAGCGAGGCGCTTGCCGCCGCGCGCATGCCGGATTTTGAAACCTATTTCGCCGGTTACAGAAAAATGGAAGCCGTCCAGCGAAACGGAAAAACAATTTACGTGACTATTCCGACCGCGAAAACCAGGACCGCGTTTGGCGATCTGGAATATGCCGCGGCTGGGGCATTTGTGACCGTGGATTCGGTCGTGGAGCTTGACTACTTCGGAGAAGATGCGATTTCTGAAGAGGAGATGCTGAAAGTTTTACTTTCTCTGTGATTTTAAATAATCCTGCCCGCGCTGCAAGCACGGCGGTTCGCTATAGTCATTAAACTCCTGGATCTGATAAGCGTGACACGCTTCGTGCACCAGGGTTTCCTCCAGGCGGTCGGTGCCGCCACCCGCGACTTTTCTATCAACACCAATCACACCACTTGATTTTGGCGCGTCGTTCCGCGATTCATAGGTACCGTAAATGTCTTTGGAGGCCGTGTCGTACTGACCGTAATTCCTGATTGACTTGAGCTGGATATGCTTCGCCCGCTCGCAGATTCGCTCATAATCCTCCGGTGAATTCCGGCTGATGT
>MFOZ01000031.1:0-621 GCA_001784055.1 Candidatus Levybacteria bacterium RIFCSPLOWO2_01_FULL_42_15
AGAACGATTGGTTGGTACCGAACCCCGCAAAGCGGGGTGAGGTGCCGAAGCGGTGAATCGAACACCGATAACGTGTTCTTCAGACACGCGCCTTGACCACGTTGGCAACTTCGGCAAGAATGAACGTATTATACTATGATTTGGTGGACAATGGAGGACTCGAACCTCCGACCTCCTCGGTGTAAACGAGGCGCTCTAACCAACTGAGCTAATCGTCCTTCGTCGCTTTGCTCCTCAGGACAAGTCCATCCGAAGTGCGGACGAGAGGAGTTGAACCTCCACGACCTTGCGGTCATATGCACCTCAAGCATACGCGTATACCGGGTTCCGCCACGTCCGCGCGAATTCCTATTTTACCATAAATAGGGTGCCAGGAGTGGGAGTCGGACCCACAACCCTTACGGGACACGGCCCTGAACCGTGCGCGTATACCAGTTCCGCCATCCTGGCTCATCTCCATTTTACCCAAAAAACCTCAATTTGACAACAAACACACTTTTTGCCACAATAAGATAGTCTCCATGACAAAGATTGTTTTGTCTATCTTGTTTTTTGCTATTGCTCCCATCCTTCTTATCTTTAGCGCTCTTTTTTACCTCTATCTTACACACCACAATGGAA
>MFOZ01000031.1:676-2223 GCA_001784055.1 Candidatus Levybacteria bacterium RIFCSPLOWO2_01_FULL_42_15
GTTTCTTACGCGGCAATACCAACAGCAGATAATACGTTCCGTTACAGAGTGGAATCGGCGGATTCCCGAATAGAGGCGGTGCGAGACTTCTTTGTTCGATATAATTCTCCCCTTGCCCCTTACGCAGAACACATTGTGGCCTCCGCGGATGCGTATCAAATAGACTACAAACTCCTTCCTTCAATTGCTATGCAAGAATCTAACGTATGTAAAAAAGCACCAAAAGACTCGTATAACTGCTGGGGATTTGGCATCTACGGCAAAAAAATGACTACGTTTGAAAACTATCCCCAGGCAATTGAAACGGTCTCTAAAGTCCTTGCAAGAGACTACGTGAGAAAGGGTCTTGTTCTGCCTAAGGAAATAATGACAAAATACACTCCGTCAAGCAACGGCTCTTGGGCGAATAGCGTATCCTTCTTCATGAATTCCCTAGAAATCAGCCTATAGTCAATTACTTGACAAACCTATAGTTTCATGCTATAATACCTTTTAGATCCTAAGGTATGCTTTTCAACCGCATACGTTAGGATTTTTTTATGGAAAAACGGCAGATAACTACAGGTCTTTATCTTGTGGTTCTTACAACCCTCTTTACTCTCACTCTCTATCCTCTCAAACTTCAGGCGCAAGAATCGTTATCGCCCGCTGCAACAAAAAGCGCGGCACTTGATGCTCCTCACATCCCAAAGCAGCAAACTGCTCTTGCTTCTGCTGCTCTTGTGCCTAATCTGGATACTCAACCTAAGGATGATCCCCGCGTAAAAATCCTTGAGGAATTCCTCAAACAATACGATTCTCCGCTCGTCCCTCACGCGGCAACGTTTGTGAGAGAAGCAGACAAGTACCGCCTTGACTACCGGCTGGTTGCGGCTATTTCCGGACTCGAATCTACGTTTGGACACTATATACCATATAATTCATACAACGCGTGGGGATGGGGCGTCTATGGAAACAATGTTATTAATTTCACCTCTTATGACGAGGCTATTGAAACTATTTCAAAAGAGCTAAGACATCGCTACATGAATAGGTGGGGAGCAACAACCGTCCTTGAGATTGGAAGATTCTATGCATCCTCTCCCACCTGGGCGTCCCGTGTGGTGTACTTTATGGAGAAAATCCGAGAGTTTGAAGTAAAAAATCCCCAGCTCGCGCTTTCCATTTCGCTGTAAATTAGATATAATACCCAACAGATATCCTACAGTGGGCGGGCGTGGTGGAACGGTAGACACGCAAGGTTTAGGACCTTGTGGCTGTAAAGCTATGGGGGTTCAAGTCCCTCCGCCCGCACTCAATATATGCCATCAACTCTCAAACGATTAGATAACGGGAATATTGAGCTTACCATTACAATTCCCTCTGACAGGGTAGTCAAAACGTGGGATGAGGTAGTGGATGAGTACGTAAAAAATACAACCCTTCCGGGCTTTAGAAAAGGAAAAGCACCCCGTAAGATGGTTGAGGGAAAATTATCCGCAGATACAATTCAAGAAGAAACCCTCAAAAAGCTTCTTCCGCAAGGCTACGTTGAGGCAGTTAAAGAA
>MFOZ01000031.1:2232-3593 GCA_001784055.1 Candidatus Levybacteria bacterium RIFCSPLOWO2_01_FULL_42_15
CCTGAATCCCATTCTTAACCCTAAAATCCATGTGGAAAAAATTGAGGATCCGCAGGCACTGAGCGAATCGAAGAGTTGGCAGTTTACCGCCACAACCTGTGAGACGCCGAAGATAAGCTTGGGAACCTACAAAAAAGCTATCGTGGATGTAACCGCCAAATCAAAAATCGTGATTCCCGGCAAAGAACAAGTCTCTCCTTCCTTAGATGAGATTATCAAAGCGCTTCTTGGCGCAGTTTCTATACAAATCCCCAAGATTCTGGTGGATACCGAAACAGACCGGCTTCTTGCTCAAACGCTTGATGAGGTAAAGCGGCTTGGATTAACTCTTGACCAATATCTTGCCTCAACCGGCAAATCCGCACAACAGTTGAGAGATGACTACGCAAAAAAGGCACAAGACGATCTTACACTTGAGTTTGCGCTCGGGAGAATTGCAGAGGATGAACACATTGTAGTTGAGCAAAAAGAGATTGATGAGGCTATCCAAAAGGCAAAAGATGGCACGGAGAGAGATAACCTCGAGAAAAACCGCTATCTTTTAGCAAGCATTTTGCGTCAACAAAAAACTCTTGATTTCTTAAAGAATTTATAATATAGTGTGATCCAGCATGAAGCAAAAAAGTCAAAGACCATTTCAGTTCCCTGTTGATACCAATCCCATTGAGGCGGTAAGGGACGGTGTTGTTCAGTCCGTGGTGAACGATCTTGGCAAAGGAGCTGTTTCTGATCTATGGAAACAAATTTTAGGTTCAGAAGTCCCTCAAAAGACGTCCGGTGAGATGCAGCAAGGGCAAGAGCTTGATCTTACAAGCCTTGCCAAAAAACAAAACGAGAAAAAGCCTCAAGCAGTTGAAGCCGGAATCAATTACACGGCAGAGATTGTGCACGCTCAAAGACGAATTGCCCACCAAGAAAACCAAGAAATGAAGGCGCAGATTGATCAGATTGTGTTTGAACTCAAACATCTCGCTAAATCCTCAACAATTTTAGAGGCTGAATTTAGAGAAGTCGTGGTTGAGCAACGCATTGAAAAACCGGGTAAGTACCACGTGTCATTCTTTGAATGGATGCTATCTGTGGTGAAATCAGCACGCATGAGGGTTGAGGATTCCGGAGCGTGGCTTGCGCTTTTTAAGAGCAAGAAAAAACAGCGCGGCTATTGGCAAATGTTCAAAAAGCACGGGACATCCTTTGGTTTGTCCAACGAACGCGTCGTCTCCACCCAGACGGGGTAAAATTTGACATTGTTTTTAAAATTAGTTAGAATAGATTCTAACATGCAAGAAGCATATCGTTTTTTCTTCCCGTTTACGTATCCCTTTTGGAAGGGGTATTTTGTTTGGGAGGAAACGGTAGAT
>MFOZ01000031.1:3605-3700 GCA_001784055.1 Candidatus Levybacteria bacterium RIFCSPLOWO2_01_FULL_42_15
AAAAAAGATAATAAACCCGAGACCTCCCAAAAAAACGGGAGGTTTTTTAATGGAGATGGGGGGGGTGAACATATATGGCAGTAGAACAATTACCT
>MFOZ01000031.1:3800-6853 GCA_001784055.1 Candidatus Levybacteria bacterium RIFCSPLOWO2_01_FULL_42_15
TGAGAACAATTACCGAATTGACTACCCAGGACCCATCGCTTAGAGATGTCTTTCTGAACATGAATAATCCAGCCGTTAATGGAAAAATGAGAAATCGTTAAGCACAAATTTTGTCAAAAGGAGGTGGTATTATATGAAAGAAAACAGACCAAACACATTTCTTGCAAGAGTAGACAGACAAGATCCTGTCCTTTTGCAATCATTTGGCAATGACCCTATTCGTGTTCATAAAGCAGCCTTGCATCAATCAATGTGGGAAAGTAATAGGGCTGAGGAGATGGAGAGTCGGGACACTAGGCCCGTCCAGCATCGACCATCTAACAGACAAGGATTGTTCAATCGTTAAATTGAAATATGCAGTCTAAAACAAAACCAACGATCGGCATCATTGGTGGGAGTGGTCGGATGGGATCTTTTTTTTATCGTGTATTTGAGGCAGAAGGAATTCCTGTTATTATCGCCGGACGAAAAACGCCTCTGACTCCAAAGCAACTTTGTCGACGCGCTGACATCGTAATTATCTCCGTCCCGACCCGTGTTGCCCCAAAGGTGATTGAAGAAACAATTCCGTTGCTGAAAACAGGAACATTACTTATTGACTTCTCATCGGTAAAAGAAAAAACAATGGCTGTGATACAAAAGCGAAACAATGACGCTTTAGGAATTCATCCTTTGTTTGGTCCAAACGTCCCAACGTTGATGGGACAAACAATTATTTTTTGTCCCACGGGGAGAAATCGCTGGACTTCCTATCTTCAAGACTTCTTTGAACGGAATGGCGTCTCCGTCATACGAATATCAGCAAGAGAGCATGATAAACTTATGACCTTTGTCCAAGACGTTATTCATTTTTACAATATCGCAATAGGCTTGAGCCTTGGAAGACAAATCAAGATGATAAGGCGAGGGATTTCAACGCCTGTTTTTCGAATGCAGTTGGAGGTTCTGAAACGAGTTTTTCTCTCACCGGCGTCGCTTTATGAAGATTTAGAATTTGAAAATGAACGATTTTTGAAAGAGCTACAAGTCTTGAAAAAAGACATCTACGATCTTGCTCATGCCATTCAAACCAAAAATGCCAAAAAATTTGAAAACATCTTTAAAGCAGCAAAAAAAGTAGAGGCAATTGAACCAAGCTTAATGAACTACCACCGTGTTGTATTCCCTTCATCTTCTCAACGATCGCCAAAGTCAGTTGCATATCTCGGACCAGAGATGACCTATTCGCATCTTGCTGCATCACATGCGTTTCCAGTCTCCAAAAAGATGGTTTCTTCCGAGACGATTCGTGATGTTTTTGAGTTTGTCACAAAAAGAACGGCAGCCTTTGGAGTCGTTCCTGCGGAAAACATGCTCGAGGGGAGCGTACAGGAAACCATAGATTGCTTAATTGACTCAAGTGTTGATGTCATTGGATCTGTAACACTACCCATTCAACATGCATTGTTATCATACGGACGAAACAAGAATGCTATCCGCGAAGTAAGATCACATCCGCAAGCACTCCGTCAATGCCGTCAGTGGCTTCAGGAGAATCTTCCCGGTGTTCCACTCATACCAACATCATCAACAACTGAAGCGATAGGACAGACGACAAGTCAGCATGTTGGATTTATTGCATCCCTACAGGCTGCTTGGAAATATAAAATCAACCCTCTTGCAGAAAATATTGGCGATCACCGCGACAACCAAACAAAATTTTACATTATTGCTGCGTCAGGAGCAAAACCACTCAATCGTTTTCCAAAACGAGCAATCCTTCTGCTTGGAGCGCATGATCGCGTTGGTGTCCTCCGAGATATCCTGAATGTTTTTGCCTCGAATAGAATCAGCCTGACAAAGATTGAATCGCATCCGTCGCGCCGCAAGATGGGAGATTATTTATTCTTTATCGAAATAGATATCCAAGGAAAAAGGGAAATATTGAAAAAAAGTTTATCAATGCTCCAAGAATACTGCTATCTTATTCGACTACTCGGAAAAATGTAGTTTGATGTATAATTATATAATTATGGGTGACATCACGAAGCTTAGAAAAAAGATTGACAAAATTGATAGTCAATTACTACCTCTTTTTAAGGAACGCTTAACCGTTGTTCAAAAGATTGGCGCGTATAAAAAAACTCACAAACTCTCTATAAAAGACCCTAAGAGAGAACTAATACTGATTGAGCAACTTACGATGCAAGGAAAAGCCCTTGGTCTTTCCCCTTTGTTTATAAAAAAAATCTGGAAAACGTTATTTCAAGAAGCATATAAGATTCAATAATGTCCATTATTTCAAAACGCGCACAACGTTTTCAGTCAAGTGGGATTCGAAAAGTCTTTGACCTTGCAGCTACATTAAAAAACCCAATCAATTTTTCAATCGGGCAACCCGATTTCGGACCTTCGTCAATCGTTCAAAACGCAACTATTAATGCAATTCGGGAAAATAAAAGTCAATATACTCCAACCCAGGGAATCTTAGAGCTTCGCGAGAAAATCGTAGATAAATTCCGTCGAGAGAACAATATCCCCTGTTCCATAGATAATGTCCTTATTACCGCGGGAACATCGGCCGGTGTGTTTTTATCTCTCGCAGTTTTAGTGGATGAAGAAAATGAAGTTCTTATCCCAGACCCTTTCTTTGTAGAATACCCTGAATTAGTCAAGTTTCTTGGCGGGAAACCGGTGTTTATTAACACGTACCCCTCATTTCAACTCGATCCGAAAACAATTGAGAACGCGTGTACAGAAAAAACAAAAGTATTGATTATAAACTCTCCAAATAATCCAACCGGAGCCGTATATTCAGAAAATACACTTCGTGCAATTGCTGATATCGCACGCAAAAAGAATCTTATTGTTATATCTGATGAAATCTACGAAAAATTTGTGTATGACAAAGTACACCATTTTAGCATTGGGTCTGTTTATCCGAACACGATCACTCTTGGAGGACTTTCAAAAAGTGGCGGTATGCCCGGGTGGAGACTGGGATGGGCAACTGGACCTACTGAAATTATAGAAAAAATGAAAGAACTTCAGCAATATACCTTTGTATGCGCACC
>MFOZ01000032.1:0-15501 GCA_001784055.1 Candidatus Levybacteria bacterium RIFCSPLOWO2_01_FULL_42_15
GTTGGCGTTAGGAACCCAGGTGTTTTTTATCTTGCGGGATTTCAGAAAAACGCTCAAAAAGGCAGATAAAGTTCTTGACAATACGGGGACCATTACGCAAATTGTATCCACTCCTCTTTCTGCTTTCTCTAATGTGGGCGCGGGGATAAAAACAGGAAAAGCGCTCATTCATTTTCTTAAAAAAACAGTTGGGAAAATGAGCAAAGAAGAAGAATGAACAATTCAGAGCATCACAATAATTTTTGGAGTGGTTTTTTGATGGGCGCGATCGTTGGCGCTCTCGTGGTGTTTTTTCTTGCGACAAAAAAAGGAAAAAGGCTCTTGAGGATTATCACCGAAGAAGGATCAGAAGGGATATCCGAGCTTGAAGAGTTGTTCTCGCAGGATAAGGGCAATCCTTCTCAAAAGGAATCCAAATCTCGCAAACCTCCCAATGGACACACGAACACGGAATCACCTCTGGAAAAAATTATCGTGAAAGGATCAGAGATAGGAGACGCGGCCGTCTTACAAGGCCGCAGATTGTTTAAAGGGATCCCCAAAAAAAGGTAATGTTATAGTCCATACTTTTTAATATTCCCATTATGCTCTTCTAGTGTTTTTGCGTAATGGTTTATTCCGGTTTTATCGGAAATATAATAGAGATATTCTGTGCGAGCGGGATTAGCAGCTGCTTTTAGTGACGTAAGGCCGGGATTTGCGATGGGTGTGGGAGGGAGGCTCGGATACTGATAGGTGTTATAAAGGGAATCTGTTTTGAGATCGTCAAACGTGAGATGTCTTTTCCACCACGTTTTTTCGTTTTCTTGGTATCCAAGCACATACTGAACGGTTGCATCAATCTGCAGAGACATACCAATCTTAAGCCTGTTATGAATAACGGATGCAACCAGAGGCCTATCATTTTCAAGCTTTGCTTCCCTTTCAATAAGAGAGGCAATAATGACAATATCTTTTTCTGTAAAGCCGGGAGGCATGTCAACGTTCTTTATATTGTTTTGGAAGTTCCGGCGTAAGATTACAACTGCATCTGAGAGAGTTGCATTTTTAGGAATTAAATAGGTATCGGGAAATAGGTACCCCTCATATTTTACAAGTTCACTGATCCATGATGGATCATACGTGGGTAGTCTCTCTTTAAAGATTGCTCCAATCTCATTAGACCTAAGGCCTTCGGGGATGGTGACCCATATATCAAGCGTCCCATGGGTAAGTGTTTGAGCGATCTCCGTTGCGCTTTGGGAGGAGGAAAGGCGGAAATCTCCTGCTTGAATCTTTTCTTCTAGCCCAAGCTTTTTTACTATCAAGAAAAACGCAACAGAATCTTTGATAAATCCTTGGTTTTTGAGTTGACTGGCAATGCTTCTTACGCTTTCTCCTTTTCCGATGACAAATATTCTTTCTGTTTTATTCAGAGTGTCTGCCGGTGCAATTGAGTTGTTCCACCAAAGACCAAGCAATATAAAAATTATTCCAAATACGCTAACTGCAATCAATATTTTTTTCATGTGTTTGTAATTTCAAAAACAGTAAGGTTGGGAAGCGATTGCTTAACCTGAGCAAGAAGAGACGCGCTTTCGCTATAAAGCGTGCAAAGCGCTTCTTTTTTCTCCACAG
Organism: Candidatus Levybacteria bacterium RIFCSPLOWO2_01_FULL_42_15; assembly: GCA_001784055.1. Taxonomy (GTDB): domain Bacteria; phylum Patescibacteriota; class Microgenomatia; order Levybacterales; family UBA12049; genus 2-01-FULL-42-15. Next base: position 1,618 of record MFOZ01000032.1, read on the forward strand.
ATTCCCCAATTTTTTTATGAATATAAATTCCCGCCCCTTTACTTTTTGGTGCGCCAAGCGTTTTGGTGATAACCGTAGCAACATGACTATTAATTTTTTTAACGGTTCCCTTCTTATGAGAAGTAATTCCATAGGAGAATCTCCCCGGTTTTAAATGATTGCTGTTTACATTTGGGTTTCCGCCCTGCGCCTTAATAATTTCCTTCATCTTTTTTAAAGCGAGTCCGCTCTGGAGAATATGTGTTGCCCATCCAATGCCGTTTCCGTACTTTTTTTTTATTTCCTCGCGCAGTTTTTTGGCAGAATCTTCAAGACAGAGCTCTAAAAGATTTCCCGCAAGATGAAGGCTTCGTATCTCAAGGTCAATAGGGCGATTTTTTCCTTGTTCAAGAACACGCAAAGACTCTCGTGTTTCCAGAATTGGTCCAATTCCTCTTCCAAACGGCTCATCTGTTTTGTGAATGAGACAGCGGATTTTAATGTCGAATTTTTTTGCAAGATATTCAAATTTTTCTTTAAGAAACTGCGCGTCTTTGAGCCTGTGCACCTTTACACTGTCCCCATACGGGAGGTCTATCACCACATGGGTTGATCCAAACGCTATTTTTTTTGCCATGATAGACACAAGAATCTTATCATAGCTTTCTAGTAAAAGAGGTTCTTCCACTCGAATAATAATATCATCAGCAGGCGCTATATGAAAACTTCCTCCCCACACGATGCACCCGTTGGTTTTTTTTACCGCGCTGTATACTTCTTTTTTGGAAAGATTGACCGGAGCTAGAATTTCCATGTCATCTGCTGTTCCTCCCGGAGTTGTAATTGCCCGCGATGAGCTTTTTGGGATGGTGAATCCGGCGGCTGCAACAATAGGAACTATAACAAGAGTAGTTCTGGTTCCGGGGATTCCCCCAATAGAATGCTTATCCGCAACAACGCCTTTGAAGTGAAGCTGATCCCCTGTTGCGACCATAGCTTTGGTTAGATAAAACAGCTCTTGGTTGGTAAACCCTTTCGAATAGCCCGATGCGGCAAAATAGGTAGTAAGCACGTCCCCAAGTTTTTTAGTGGCGATGGAATCCATAATTGCATAAATCTCTTTGTAATTAAGTCGTTTTCCAAGAAGTTTCTTGCGAATTGCGGCAAGAGCGCTTTGAACTTCCAAGATAGACTCTTGAGGTATCTTTCTTTCGGATTTAGATATTTGCTTCATGCAATAGAGAGACAACTATATCACAATTTTTCAATGCGTGCTTTTATAATAAGCCGTTTCCACACCGTCCCCGGAGGCGTGCAGGTTACTAAAGTAAGGTGGCTGTACGCATAATCTTGGTTAAAAATAGAGGTTTCGGAAGGATCAACAACAATTGTGCTATAAATACGATACGCGTATTGAACCCCGGACACAGAAAGATAGACTTTATCTCCGGGAGCAAGAAGATGAGCTTTTGCAAATATTGTCTTATAATCTTTTGCGTTAAAAAGTTGTGGTAGTGTTGAGTGTCCAAAGATAACCGTATTTCCGTTGGTAGGAGGAAGAGCAGTTCCTTCATAGTGTACTAGATGTGATGCTAAGTTGTTATCAATCGTTGAAACCGTTGCGTTTGCAATTCCAATTTTAGGAATCGAAAGGGTATAGGAAGAAATAGAAGGGATCGTTTTTCCTTTTGGTGCGTTAGGAAACCAATTTTTTGCATTTGTATAGTCGATAGAGCTAGCAAAGGTGCTTTGAGGACTTGATGCTACAAGGGCGTTTTGAGGAATAGGAGAAGAAAAATATTGAGAAGCAAACGCAGAAAGAAAATATAACTGCCAATTAACAAGTGGGATCAATACGTAGACAAGTATCCCAACCCCAAGGGAGAGTAATCCAAAAGAAAAGAGCCGCAAGAGCCTCTTTCCGTGCATCCCATGCGTGTTGTAAACGTAGTAGTATTTAGTCATTGGCAATTTGAGACTGAATGGTAATGTTTTCAAAACGAATAGGAAGTTTGTTTCCAAAAACAGGCAGACGGGGAGTGATCTTAATTTTTGCGTCCGATGCCGCAGGAAGCCCTAACAATATATCTTCTGCATCTGTGATTTCCCTACCCGCAAGTTTTTTAGCGAGTTCTTTGGCGTCAATCTTAGGAAGAAGAGGAATGGTGAATGAAATGGTTGCTGCAATTTCATCAGCATTTTTTATGGAAACTTTTTGGATCTCTTTTTTCATGCCCTCAGTTACTATGGAGAGATTTGTAGGGATTTGATTCTGCAATAGTGCAAGCGCAATATCCTGCAGCTGGTTTTTTTGATAGGAAATTCCCGTGTATTCAACGGTCGCTTGCAGGTTTAATACGTCAGATTCCTCCCCGGTTTTTTTGTTAAATTTTTTCTCGACAAGCACGTGTTTTACGAATGTGGGAAGAACGGTCTCCCCATCCGATACTTTTTTGGCGGCGTCCTCTCTTGCTTTCTGTTCCAATTGTTTGGGGAGTCCATCGGTTAATTTTTGTATGTCTTTTTCTGAAACGACCCGTATCTCTTTTTTTGATCCACCGGAAAACGCGCTATCATTTTTTCCCACCACTATTGACGTATCAAAGTCCCCAACGGAAAACTTTTCGTTTGAAGGGAGATTAGCCTCTTTTCCAATAGCTCTTGCCGTTATAGATGCTTTGGCGGTTGACGGTTCTGTGCTCGCGTCAGCGGATGTTGATGCAAGGCGCGCGTCTCCGTCCAGCGTAAACTCAAGATTATTGGATGACACAAGAAGCGTTCCCTTAGGCAGTGTTTTTTCTTCCGAGAAGCGACCAAAGATAGTAACAGTTCCTTTGGCTTTTTCTCCTATCTCTTTCTTGCCGGTTGTTTGGGTAGAAGAAGATCCTTGTTGGCTAACTGAGATGATGGAAGATCGCACAATGCGAGAGGAGGGATTTGAGTCAGCCGTTGAGGAGAACGTAATATCTTCTGTTTGTTTGATTATTTCTGGGGCAATGGTTACGGTGGCAGTTGCCTTGAGTCCATAGAGATACAGCCATGCTCCTGCACAGAGAACAACCAAAGGAATAGCAAGAGCAATAATAAGTTTGGGGTGTCTTATGATCCCGGAGGGGAAATTGAAAGACACATGGAGTATTGTTGGGAATTTTTTTCCATGAACCATTGTTAGTCCTTGTGTATAAAGATTTTTTGCTACAAGAAGAGTTTTTTTAAACAAAGACGTTTTTTTAGGAGGTGGAGGAGATGGAGCTGTTATTTGTTCTTCTGAATCATCTTGCCCGTCCGTTTGCGTAAGGGCAACGTCCGTCTCTTGTATAAACCCAAACTGTTTAGGAGAGCTATTGTTTTCAGAAGGAATCGGTGTGGGTTGCGTTACTTCTTCTTGCGCTGACTCTAGGACCTCAAAACCCATTTGTGTTGCGGAAGCGCTGACTACCGCCTCAACGCCAAAATTTTTAGGAAGAGATGTTATTTGAGGGACATGCAGAAACGGAAGGCGCGTACTCCACGTGTGTCCAATAAATTCCTGTAAGAGTGTGTCCTCATTTCTATCGTCATTAAAAAGAGTGATTCGAGAAGGAAAAATTTCAGCGTTTTCAAACTGTTTAAGGAGCTCGTCCGCAGCACTGGGACACGATCCTTCAATAGGCACGCTTTTTGTTTCAAGCACGCGTCCTGCCTTTACCAACGAGATAAACATAGTCTTTTTTCCTACCTCAATAAGAATAGTAGAGATGGGTATTCCTTCTTCTTGCTTCATTCGATGCACGATTGCCTCCGGAATAACAAGAAATCCTACAGGAGAAAGACCGAGTGCGTCGCATGCTTTTTTAAGCCTCAAAAGATGTTGTTTTTTAATTCTGGTTTCCTCTGACCAGTCTGGCTTTACGCCGAATACTGTTTTGTGGGTAGGAATATTTACGGAAAGGATGCTTTCTGCCTTGCTTATGGCTTCATCAAGATGAGCAAGGAATTCTCCATCCGATACATGTTCGATGGAATTGGCAAACGATACCTCCTCCTTTGCCTTAACACTTATTGTTCCATTGTGCTCTTCAAGAAGAACCGCTTGAACCTTTTCATGCCTCAAAAGAAGTACCAAGAAGTATTTGGGCGCATCTTTTTTTCCAAAAAATGAAAGAAACGGTATGAGCATATTAATTTCCTACAGTTGCATAAATACGTTTTTGGTTTTTTCCGAGGTTTTCTTGCCTTACTATCTTAAACGATTTGAGCTTATCTGTAAAATCAACATGAGGACCACCACAAAACTCAATAGAATAAGACGGGTTTTTTCCAATAAAATAGACGTTGACTTTATCAGTATATTTTTCATCAAATAGCCCAATTGCGCCAATCTGTTTTGCCTTTTGTAACGGCATAACTTCACAGTACACCGGAAGATTCCGCGCGATCACACCATTCACAATGGACTCAATATGAGTTAGTTGTTCTGCCGTAAGGGTTTTATCATAGCTAAAGTCGAATCTAACTCTTTCATTAGTAATATTGGATCCTGTCTGGTGTACTTGGTTTCCCAGTAAGTCCCGGATAGCCTGATGGAGAAGATGGGTTGCCGTATGCCCCATGATCGTTTTTTCCCTCTGATCCGCAAGTCCCCCGGCAAATTTTTGAGAAGCTCTTGTACGAGAAAGTGACTGATGAGCTTTCATTTTTTCAGCAAACGCTTTCTCGTCAAACACAAATCCCAAGCTCTTTATTTGTGTAGGCGCGAGTCCGTGAGTCGTATACAGGATAAACGCATCTTCAGAAGATATCTCTTTTTGTCCTTTTAACTCCGTACCTATAGTGCGATATTTTTTCGTGATAATTTTTTGAGCGCTTTTGAGGGTTTGGACGTAAAATGATTGTTCATCAAGAAGAGCAAGTTTTATTCTTTCATAAGAAGAGACAAGGAGGGGATCCGTTTCTTGATACGTCTGAATAATTGCTTCAATAACAGGTTCTGTGATTTCTCCTTGTAGCGCATGCATGCTATCTATTCCCCGCCGAATAAGTCTTCGCAGTACATATCCTTGTTCTTTGTTTGAAGGAGAAATTCCGTTTGCGATCATGAATACAGATGCGGTTAAATGGTCGGCTACAATTCGCATCTCTTGTGTATGATTCTTATACGATCTTTCTGTTTTTACTTCAATTATTCGAATAATTGAAGTAAAAAGACTGGTTTGAAACATGTCGTTTGCGCCTTCCAAAACCATAAGAAGCCGTTCAAGTCCTGCGCCGAAATCTACGTTTTGCTGGGGGAGTTTTTTAAACGATCCATCCTGCTGTTTTTGGTATTGCATAAACACCGAATTGCCAATCTCAAGAAGTCTGCCGCTGTCAGATAATTTCCTAAAACTTGTCCCTAATGTTCCGCGGGATGGATCAAGATCAAAATAAACCTCGCTGTCTGGTCCTCCTGGTTCTCCGCTAGGCATATGGTTTGGAGCGCCCGATCTTGACCACCAATTGTCATCAACGCCGCAAAAAAATATGCGACCGTTGGGATTAATGTTTACACTTTCAAAAAGGTCGCCCCAGATCGCGGCAGACTCTTCGTCTTTTGGGATATCCTTAAGCCCAGCAAATACGCTCACATATAATCGAGAAGGGTCAATTCCCAAACCCGTATCTTTCTTAGTAAGAAATTCAAAAAACCACAAGAGTTGTTCTTTTTTGAAGTAATCCCCGAGCGACCAATTTCCAAGCATTCGGAAAAACGTTGTGTGCCGATTATCGCCAACCTCATCAATATCGGCGGCTCGAAAACAATTTTGGACATTCGTGAGTCTCTTTCCTTGAGGGTGAGGTTCTCCCAAAAGGTAGGAGACGAGCGGTTGCATCCCAGAGCTTGTAAAAAGGGTGGTTGGATCATTCTGGGGAATAAGAGAAGCAGAGGAAATTTGAATGTGTCCCCGTTTTGTAAAAAAAGCAATATACGTATCGATTATTTTTTTTGCGGTCATTGACTTCAATTATATCCTTTTGCGTGGGGTATTGACAAGACGGCGAAGGATATGATATACAAGAGATACCTTGTTCTCAAAAGGATAACGGCCAGTGGGGCCGGTTGTTTTTTTGTTGTAAAAGCCTTGCCTACCATACCAAAGCAATGCCAGCCAATAAAACTATCACCACACAGAAGCGAGAAAACTGGGGACGAACCTATCCGGTGGAGCCCCCACTCGATTTACTAGCAGTGCAAAAGGAATCCTATAAATGGTTTTTAGAGGTTGGTATTGGAGAAATTATTCAGGAGATATCCCCCATTGATGACTTCACCGAAAAAAACTGGAATCTTTCGTTTGGAAGCTATCGTTTTGGGAAGCCAACCAATACCCCCGATACTGCTCTTGTAAAAGGACTCACTTTTGATTCCCCACTTTACGTAAAAACCCAGCTAACAAATAAAAAAACACAAGAAACGTATAATGCCGAAGTTTTTTTGGGCGATATGCCTCAAATGACTTCTCAGGGAACGTTCATTATTAATGGTATTGAACGGGCGGTAGTGAATCAACTTGTTCGCTCTCCGGGAGTTTTTTATACCACCATGCAGGACTCCGTTACCGGAAAAACTCTTTACAGCTCAGAAATTCGTCCAACTCATGGCTCATGGCTTGAGTTTTCCACAACCCGCCACGATACGATTATGGTAAAAATAGACCGTCGTCGCAAGTTTCCTATCACTACATTTTTAAGATCGCTGGGGCTTTCTACCAGTGAAGAAATCAAGAACAGGTTTAAGCTTATAGAAGCTCAACTACAAGGCGTGGAAACTCCTCCTTTTATTGAAAACACATTGCAAAAAGATGAAACCCAAAGCGAGACAGACGCGCTTATTGAGATTTTTAAAAAGATGCATCCGGGTGAGCCAGTTGTTCTTGACAAAGTACGAGAAAACTTCCTCAGCTCGTTCTTTAATAGTAGACGTTATGATCTGGGAAAAGTAGGAAGGTATAAAGTCAACAAAAAACTCTCTCATGTTTCAGGATTCAGGCCATCAGAAAACAGGGTGCTGACCATAGATGACGTAATAGGAGCAGTAGGATATCTGATTCTTTTAGCAAGCGGAAAAGGAATGGTTGACGATATTGATAGTCTTGCGAACAGGAGAGTTCGAAGAGTTGGGGAGCTTGTTGCCACTACGGCATTTAGAGTAGGAGTCCTTCGACTAGAGAGAAGCATTAAGGAAAGAATGAGCCTTATTCAGGCAGAAATCGGTGTTTCGGTGATAAGCCTTATTAATGCCCGTCCCATCATGGCCTCTATCAACGAATTTTTTAGAACGTCACAACTTTCTACTATTCTTGATCAAACAAATCCACTATCCGAAATTGATAATCTTAACCGTCTTACCGTAATGGGAACGGGAGGGATTTCGCGGGAGCGAGCAGCGTTTTCCATAAGAGATATTAATAGTTCGCAATACGGACGAATTTGTCCTATTAGGTCTCCGGAAGGACCAAATATAGGACTTGTTACGTATATGGCGTTGTACTCTCGCGTAAATGAACATGGTTTTTTGGAGGCTCCTTACCGCAAAGTGATTCAGGAGAAACGAGGTGCCATAATAAAGACTAAGGCGACACTCGACATAGCGTATTTGGATGCAGATGATGAAGGGAGTCACTATATCACAGAGGCAATGGAGCTTTCTGCGACCGACGGTATCCAAAAAGACCGCGTATCCGCGCGTTTTAAAGGAGAATTTTTAGAGGTTGATAAAGAGAAGATTGAATACGTAGACGTAACGCCCCGTCAAGTGCTTGGAGCAGCAGCTTCTCTTATTCCTTTTATTAATCATGATGAAGCAAATAGAGCGCTCATGGGTACTCACATGCAGTGCCAGGCGGTTCCTCTTGTTGATCCCCAAAGCCCCATTGTGGGAACAGGTATGGAGCGGGTGATTTCTTCTGTCATGAATAGGGTAATTTGCGCGCCTGTAAATGGAAAAGTAGAATATGTGGATGCAACAACATTGGTATTGAAGAAAGATACGGGAGAAAAAATTACCTATGCAATTGAGTCTTTCACGCGAACATCCCAGGCGACTTCCTATACGCAAAAAGTTCGTGTATCAACCGGTCAAAAAGTAAAAAAGGGTGATGTTCTTATTGATGGGCCGTCTTCGGAGGATGGAGAACTTGCTTTGGGCCAAAATCTTCTTATTGCGTATGCGTCTCTTGATGGACTTGGATATGAAGACGCAATCGTGATTTCGGACAGGCTTGTGAAACAAGATATTCTTTCTTCCATTCATATTGAGAAGTACGAAGCAACTGTTGTGGAAACGAAGCTTGGTCCGGAGGAAACCACGCGGGATATTCCTAACGTCTCGGAAGAAGACTTAGCAAACCTGGATGAAGACGGCATTGTCGTGGTGGGAAGCGAAGTTAGTACCGGAGATGTATTGGTTGGAAAAATCGCCCCAAAAGGAGAGACCGAGCTTACCGCGGAAGAAAGACTCCTGCGGGCAATATTTGGTGAACAAGCTCGGGAGGTGCGCGATACAAGTTTAAGGATTCCTCATGGAGAAAAAGGGACTGTTATCAGCCTTCAGATTCTTGATCGGAAGAAGGGGGATGAGCTCGAACCGGGAGCGGTAAGAAAAATCGTGGTAGAAGTTGCTCAGTTTAGGCATGTTGTGGTAGGAGATAAATTAGCGGGAAGACACGGAAACAAGGGAGTTATATCAAAGATTCTACCAGAAGCGGATATGCCACATCTTGCTGACGGAACACCCGTGGATATAGTCATTTCTCCCATTAGCGTACTTGCTCGTATGAACTTAGGACAGCTTCTTGAAGCGCATTTAGGATGGGCGGCGCAAAAGCTGAATCACAAAATCGCAGTGCCGGTATTTGAAAATATAAAAGAGGATGCCATTGTGTCTCTCCTCAGTAAAGCAGGTCTTCCCGTTGACGGAAAAGCAGTGCTCTATGACGGAAGAACAGGGGACGCATATAACAATCGTGTGGTAGTAGGCATTGAGTATGTAATGAAGCTTATCCACATGGTTGAGGATAAGACGCATGCCCGATCCACAGGGCCTTACTCACTCGTTACCCAACAACCTTTGGGAGGAAAAGCGCAAATGGGAGGACAGCGTTTGGGAGAGATGGAAGTTTGGGCACTTGAGGCGCATAGGGCCGCTTACGCACTTCAAGAAATGCTTACGATTAAATCGGATGATGTGGTGGGTCGAGCAAAGGCGTTTGAGGCAATCGTAAAAGGAGTTGATATTCCAACGCCCAAAGTTCCAGAATCCTTCAAAGTGCTCATCAAGGAATTGCAGGCGCTTTGTCTTAATGTGATTTTGGTAAAGCCGTTATTGCGCAGTCAAGAAGAAGAGAAACCGATTCAAACAAAAGAAGAAGAAACAGAAAAGGCAGCAAAACAGCTTACGGAGGTAGCAGGAGTACAGGAGGTTACATAATATGGATTCTCAAAACACACGACGATCAAAAGACGTTATGATTTCCGATTTTCAATCACTGAAAATTCTTATTGCTTCCAAAGAAGACATTCTTTCATGGTCTTATGGCGAAGTTACCAAGCCGGAGACAATTAACTATAGAACACTTCGTCCAGAGAAAGACGGATTGTTCGACGAACGCATTTTTGGTCCCACGAAAGATTGGGAATGTTACTGCGGAAAGTACAAAAGAGTTCGCTACAGAGGCATTATTTGTGATAAATGCGGAGTTGAGGTTACGCTTTCTCGGGTAAGAAGAGAGAGAATTGGACACATTACGCTTGCCTCCCCCGTAGCGCACGTGTGGTTCTTTAAAGGCGCTTCATCTGCACTTTCAACTATTTTAGATATTTCGCAAAAAAAACTTGAGTCGGTAATATATTACGCATCTTACTTAGTGATTGATATTGACGAACAAAAGAAAAAAGAGTCTCTTAAGTTCCTTGAGGAGATAATTGGTAAGCGCAAGAAAACGCAGAAAGAAGAGATGGAAAAAGAAGAAAAGATAATTGAGCAAGAGTTAGTTATAAAGCAAAAAGAAATATCCTCAACAAAGATAACAAAGGAGCAAAAAGAATTAGTACTTCAAGAGCTTGATTATCTTAGGCGTAAGAAAACAACAGCGCTTTCTCAAAGGTTTGAGGCAGAGCTTAAAAAAATTGACGAGATTCATGATACCTTAATCCATATCGTAAAAAACCTTAGGATCTCAAGCGTTCTCTCCGAAGAAGAGTACTTTAAGTTATTAGAGTACGATATCCCCGTGTTTTTTACGGTCAAGACAGGAGCGGAGGCAATATTTGACCTTGTTAGGAAAGTTGATTTTTCAACACTTGTGGCATCGCTTCGGGAAGAAGTCCAAAAGTCCACAGGACAAAGGTATCTTAAAATAGTCAAACGATTAAGGCTCATCAATGGCATGCGTAAGGCAGACGCGGTGCCTTCGTCAATGATTCTTACGGTTCTTCCGGTATTGCCTGCGGATCTTCGTCCGATGGTTCAGCTTGCCGGAGGTCGTTTTGCCACATCAGACCTCAACGATTTGTATAGGAGAGTTATTAATAGAAACAACAGATTGAAGCACCTTATTGATTTGGGAGCCCCAGAAATTATCCTGCGTAATGAAAAGAGAATGCTTCAAGAATCTATTGATTCGCTCATTGACATATCTCCCCGCGCAACTCAAGTTGTTTCATCGCCGCTTCGCTCTCTTTCGGATATGCTTCGGGGCAAGCAAGGTAGGTTTAGACAAAATCTTCTTGGAAAACGAGTCGACTACTCAGGAAGGTCGGTTATTATAGTAGGTCCGTCTCTTAAGCTCTCCGAGTGCGGACTTCCTAAAGAAATGGCGCTTGAGATATTCAAGCCGTTTGTGCTTAGAGAGGTTATCGCAGGCGGATTCGCTCCAAACATTAAATCCGCAAAGCGGTTTATTGAAAAGAAACCGCCTCAAGTGTTTGATATTTTGGAAGAAATCACCAAAAATCATCCGGTTCTTCTTAACAGAGCCCCAACGCTCCATAAGCTAGGAATCCAGGCGTTCTACCCTGTTCTTACCGAGGGATCAGCAATTCAGCTTCATCCCTGCGTGTGCGCAGGTTATAACGCCGACTTTGACGGAGACCAAATGGCAGTCCATATTCCTCTTTCCAAAAAAGCGCAGGAGGAGGCAATAAGTCTTATGATGCCAAGCAATAACCTTCTTAAGCCGGCAGATGGCACCCCCATAACGCTTCCCAATAAAGAGATGGCGCTTGGTATATTTTATCTCACCAGCATAGATGAAGCGCTCACAAAAAAGGTAACTTCCGTATTCATGGATAGCCATGAAGCGCTTCTTGCACATTCTCTTCATAAGATTGAATTGCGCCAGTCAATCTCAGTCCGTATAGAGGGCAAGATTATTGAAACAACAATGGGAAGGCTTTTGTTTAACGAACGTCTTCCTCAAAAGTTTGGTTTTGTGAATACCGCGGTGAAGGCATCCGGTATTAAAAAGATTATCACAGAAGTAATTCCTGTATGCACGCCTGAGGAAGTAGCCCGCCTCATTGATGATATCAAGAACCTTGGATTCTACGCGGCAACGATTTCCGGTATCTCGGTATCGGTGTTTGACAATACGAAAGTGGCGGAAAAAGACGATCTTATCGATGAGGCAGAGAAAAAAATAACAGTAATAGAAGAAAATTATCAAAAAGGGCTTATTACCGTGGAAGAGAAAAAACGCTTGTCAAACGACGTATGGCTTAAAACAACAGATAGAGTTGCCGATCTTACGTGGAATAATCTTAAAGAAGACAATCCCATCAAAATTATTATTGATTCCGAAGGAGCCCGTGCAGGTAAAGAACAGCTCAAGCAGCTTTCGGCAATGAGAGGACTTATCCTTGATCCTCTTGGGAAAATCGTTGAGCTTCCTATTAAATCAAACTTCCGAGATGGATTGTCTATTTTTGAATATGTAGCTTCGGCTCGAGGATCCAGAAAGGGACTTACGGACTCAGCGCTAAAAACAGCAAACGCAGGATATTTGACAAGAAGACTTGTTGATGTTGCTCACGATGCTATTGTGAGCCAAGAAGATTGCGGCGCAACAGAGGGAATTTTAATTAGCGCAGACGATACGCACCGTACGAGCTCATTTACCGATCGAATCATTGGGCGGGTAAGCGCTGAGGTTGTGGGCAAAAAAGGGAGAGGTTCTATCTTAAAACGTGGAGAGCTTATTACGGAAGATATCATAAAAGCATTAGTGCGTGGTGGGATTAAAGAGGTGCGTGTAAGGTCCCCCCTTGCCTGCAAGCTTAAACAGGGAACATGCGCAAGCTGTTATGGTTGGGATTTTGCTACCCATAAAAAAGTACAACATGGAGTGCCTGTGGGAATTATTGCCGCACAAAGCATTGGGGAACCGGGAACCCAGCTCACCATGCGGGTGAGACATTTTGGAGGAGTGGTAATGTCGGACGTAACGCAGGGTTTGCCAAGAGTGGAAGAGCTTTTTGAAATGAGAACTCCAAAAAATCTTGCTCCCATAGCCGAGATTACAGGAAAAATTAAAATTGAGACTATGGATCAGGGATACCGCATTAAGATTCGCAATACCAAAATAAAGCCGGTTGAGGAACGTGATTATTTTATTCCGCTTTCCGCAACGCTTAACGTTAGGGACGGAGATGACGTTACCGCAGGAATCCCTCTTGCTGCAGGGTACCTTGATCCAAAAGAAGTGCTTAAGGTAGGCGGTATTCGATCAGCTCAATTCTATATTATCTTGGAGATCCAAAGCGTGTATGAGTCTCAAGGGATAACGATTAACGATAAACACTTTGAGGTAATCGTACGCAAGATGTCGGACAAGGTAATTATTGAAACAGTTGGTGATACCGCATTTATTCCGGGAGAATTTGCTACGAAAATTAAGTTTGAAGAGGTAAACGGAGAGGCATTAAGTCAAGGAGGAGAGCCGGCAACGGGTCGACAGGTTATTTTGGGTATCACCAAGGCAGCGCTTTTTTCTGATTCATGGCTTTCCGCGGCATCTTTCCAGGAGACAACACGCGTTCTTACCGACGCTGCCCTTGAAGGGAGAGAAGATAATCTCATCGGGCTTAAGGAGAATGTTATCATTGGACGTCTTATCCCAGTTGAAGGAAAGCCCCAAGAAACGCTATAATAGTGAGATATAAAAAGAATCTTATATGCCAACACTATCACAGTTAGCTAAAAGAGGAAGAAAGAAAAAAAGTAAAAAGACTCGTTCAACTGCGCTTCGGCGTCTTTTTAACGTGCGAACCCGTTCCTACAAAGGATTCCCCGCCCCTCAAAAACGGGGAGTTGTTACGCTGGTGAAAACAATGACTCCTAAAAAACCGAATTCTGCTCTTCGTAAGGTTGCAAGAGTTAAACTTTCAAACAGAATGGAAGTAACTGCATATATCCAGGGTGTTGGGCATACGCTTTCGGAACACGGAATTGTATTAATAAGAGGAGGAAGAGTAAAAGATTTGCCAGGAGTCAAATATCATATTGTGCGCGGAAAGTTTGACCTCTTGGGCGTTGAAAGTCGTAAGACATCCCGCAGTAAATATGGGACAAAGCGTCTGAGTTCATCTCCCCGCGTAGCGGGAGGAAAACCAACGCCGGTTCAAGCCCTCGCAGTCGCGTCTGAGACGACGCCAAGCGCATAAAAGATACACATATGAGACATAAGAAAACCCAAAAACGTGATACAGAGCCGGATAAAATCTACAAAAGCAAATTGATCACCAAGTGCATTAACCGCATGATGCGTGATGGCAAGAAAACGGTTGCCGAAAGAATATTCTACGAAGCATGCGATCTTATTGAAAAAAAATCCCTTGATCCTTTTAAGACTTTTGAGCAAGCAGTTCAAAACATTGGTCCTAAAGTAG
>MFOZ01000032.1:15513-19589 GCA_001784055.1 Candidatus Levybacteria bacterium RIFCSPLOWO2_01_FULL_42_15
GGCGAGTAGGAGGAGCATCATATCAAGTACCAGCAGAAGTAAGGGGAGACCGTAAGATTTCCCTGGCGATTCGTTGGCTAATATCATCAGCCCGTGGAAAATCCAATAAAGAGTACCATACGTTTTCAGAAAAGCTTGCCTCAGAAATCATGGATGCCGCGGAAAATAAAGGAGAGGCAATTAAAAAGCGGGATACGATTCATAAAACGGCAGAGGCAAACAAGGCCTTCGCCCATTTTAGGTGGTAGAGTTTATCTCTCACAAGTCCCCTGCGCGAATTTTTTGTATTATGGCCGATAACAAACAAAAAACAACCTATGATGTAGACAAGATTCGCAATATTGGCATTATTGCGCATATTGACGCGGGAAAGACAACTACCACCGAGCGAATTCTTTTTTATACCGGAAAGACCCACAAGATAGGAGATATTGATGAAGGAACAACCGTTATGGACTGGATGGAACAAGAAAAAGAGCGGGGTATTACCATTGTCTCCGCAGCAACCACGGCGTATTGGACTCCCACGAATGGTCTTTTTGAAGGAATGAAGTATCGGGTAAACATTATCGATACGCCGGGACACGTTGATTTTACCGCTGAGGTTGAACGTTCTCTTCGGGTTCTTGATGGAGGAATAACGGTTCTTGATGCGGAAGAAGGGGTACAGTCTCAATCAGAAACCGTATGGAGGCAGGCAGATAAGTATAAGGTTCCGCGCATTTGTTTTATCAATAAGATGGACAAGCTGGGTGCCGATTTTTTTGCTACGATAAAAAGCATTGAGGATCGGCTTGGGGCAAATCTGGCAATAATGGTTCTTCCTATAGGATCGGAATCAAGCTTTAAAGGGGTTGTTGATCTTCTAACAAGAAAAAGCTATGTATGGGGATCGGATGAGTTGGGAGCAACATATGAAGTTTTAAATGAGGTTCCCTCCGACGTAAAACCCCAGGCGGAAGAATGTAGGCAGAAACTTATTGAAAGGATCGCCGAGACAGATGACGCGCTTTTGGAAAAATATCTTGCAAATCAAGAGCCAACCGTTGAGGAACTGTGCCTTGCGTTACGCCGCGCAGTCATAGCATATAAACTCGTACCTATATTTGCCGGTTCTTCTCTTCGTAACAAAGGAGTGCAGCCGCTTCTGGATGCGGTGGTTAATTATCTTCCCTCGCCACTGGACGTTCCTCCCACAAAAGGACTGAATCCTAAAACCAATCAAGAAGAGGAAAGAAAAAACACCGAGAGCGAATCCGTATCGGGACTTGCGTTTAAGATTCAAATTGACCCTCATGTAGGAAGACTTACGTATTTCCGCATCTATTCTGGAAAGATAGTCGCAGGATCATATATTCATAACAGCACAAAAAATACCACCGAGCGAATTGGACGCATTTTATTAATGCACGCAAATCACCGAGAAGAAGTGAAAGAGGCGAGCGTAGGAGAAATCGTAGCGCTGGTTGGATTCAAAGACACCACTACAGGAGATACTCTTTGCGATGCAAAGAATCCTATTGTTCTTGAAAAAATTACCTTTCCGGAACCGGTTATCTCTCTTGCGATTGAGCCTAAAACAAAAGCGGATCAGGAAAAGCTTGGGTTTTCGCTTAAACGTCTTTCAGAAGAAGATCCTACCTTTACAATCAAAGTCAATCATGAAACGGGACAGACCATCATTAGTGGCATGGGAGAGCTGCAGCTTGAGGTTATGGTGGATCGGATGAAGCGAGAGTTTGGAGTTCTTGCCAATGTAGGGGCGCCGCAAGTTGCGTATAAAGAAACCGTTAAGAAAATAGCAACAGGTGAGGGAAAATACATAAAACAGTCCGGAGGACGAGGGCAATACGGACACTGTTTCTTGCGGGTTGAGCCAAAGCCAAGAGGAGAAGGATTTGAATTTGTTAATGCAATTAAAGGAGGAGCAATTCCTGCTGAGTTTGTAACTTCCATTGAAAAGGGAGTTAAGGAAACAATGGAGAACGGGATCCTTCTTGGATACCCCATGGTGGATATGCAAGTTACGGTATATGACGGAAGCTACCATGATGTTGATTCTTCAGATATTGCCTTTAAGATTGCGGCAAGCAAGGCTTTGCAAGAAGCATGCAGAAATGCAGAATTTGCCCTTCTGGAACCCATCATGAAGCTTGAGGTGACAACTCCTTCGGATTTCATTGGGGATGTGATTGGAGATCTTTCGGCAAAACGCGCGCAAATTCTGGGAACAGAAGAGCGCGGAAAGGCAACGGTGGTTTTAGCGCTTGCCCCCCTTGCGGAGCTATCCGGATACGCCACAACAATAAGGAGCATGTCGCAGGGAAGAGCTTCTTACTACATGGAGCCTTCCCATTATGAAGAAGTTCCCCGCAATAAAGTTGAGCAAATGCTTGCGCAATCAACGTTCACCGGTCGCGTTGCACAATCGTAATAGATGAGGGGTTTTCATGTATACCGCAGAATCAAAACCTTCATTTCCTTCTTTCGACAGATATGTTCAAGAATTCCAAGTAGCAACCGAGGAGTTTTTGACTCACCGACCACAGATTGAAGAACGCCTTAAAGAAAGAGGTTTAGATCTCAACGGAACTCCTATTCTCCTGACTCATCCGGGTTCCGCAGCCATATATTTACTTCAACAATATCATCCAAAGAGAAACGGGGCACTTGTTCTTGTTCAATATATGAGACCACATAGAAAGTCTTCTGTTCATGTTCATCCGCTCGGCGTAATAGAAGAGTATCTTTTTATAGCAGGACATCTTATCATCAACAAGAATGAAGTCCTTCGACCGGAATACGGACACATCATTCTTCCCAAAGAGGTTCATAGGGTTCATACGGATAACGAGGCAGCACTTACCCTTATTGTCATGCAGGGAGTAAACGGGATTCCAAATGATAATCTTCATATTCGATTAGATCCTACAGAAGGAGATAAGTTATTGGGAAAGTTCGTTCAATGATTGCCTCAATCGGGGTTGACCCCTCCTAGCTCACTGGGGTGGAATAACCAATGAATTTTTATGGTATAATTAATCCATGATAAGAAAGTTGGACTACTTGATTAAATTAACCTACGACAAAACCTACAAAGGATATGTTGCGGATGTTGTGAATTTGTATGGCTGTATGTCTCAAGGCAAAACAAAAAATGAAGCCTTGGCGAATGTGGAGAAAGCAATAAAAGCCTATATGCAAGTTGTTGCAAAGAGTGAGAAAAACACGGAGTTTACTCAAAAATCCGTAGATACCCCCTTTCCTTCACTGCATGTCTAAACTAGCCAATATTTCTGAGGAAATACCACCTTCCATTTGAACTAGGTTGACACCTTTTCTTCTTGATGATATTCTCCATTTATGCCATCAAATAGAAAAGTAGTTTTTGCAAATGGTGAATATTACCATATATTCAACAGAGGGGTAGAGAAAAGACCCACCTTTATGACAAAGTATGAGTTTTTAAGGGCAGTGGATTCAATGAGCTTTTATAGATTTGCAAATCTACCGATTAGATACTCAAAATATTTAGCATTAAGTAAAGAAAAACAAGCTGAATTTCTAAAGGGATTAGATAATAGTGATTTACAAGTTGAAGTAATAGCGTATTGTTTTATGAGGAATCACTTTCACCTACTGTTAAAACAATTAAAAGATAATGGAATAGTTAAATTCATGGCAAAGTTTACCAACAGTTACACTAAATATTTTAATACTAAACGCGAAAGAGTGGGGCCTCTCTTTCAAGGAGTTTTTAAGGCAGTTCATGTAGGGTATGATGAGCAACTGTTGCACTTAAGCCGTTATATCCATTTGAACCCGGTATTGGGTTTTATAGCTAAGGTTGAAGAATTAGAAAGTTATCCCTGGTCATCCTATCCGGAGTATTTGGGTAAAGTAAGCTCTAATCTTGTTAATAAGGCTGAGATTCTGACATTTTTTAAAGGTCCGTCTGAATATGAAAAATTCGTTTTGGATCAAGCAGACTATGCAATGAAATTAAAGACAATTGAACATCTAAGAATTGATTAAAAAAGGAGAGGTGCAAACGTAAGTCAAATGGAAGGTGGATT
>MFOZ01000033.1:0-4366 GCA_001784055.1 Candidatus Levybacteria bacterium RIFCSPLOWO2_01_FULL_42_15
TACAAAACCAACAGGGGCAATTTTTGTTCACAATATTCCTCGCTGGCTTTCTCATTACGCAGAGCATTTGAATAAAATTGCCTATTTTAGACATTGGATAGCTTGGGATTCGGGCGGTGCGCCAATGGGAAAAACCTTATTGCCGAATCATTATGGAATTTCGTATTACACAAAATCAAAATCTCACAAAGATTTTAAATTTTTTGATATTAGGTATCCGCACCCGAGGTGCAGGGCTTGTGATGAATTTCTAAAAGATTATGGCGGAAAAAAAGATCAGGCGCATGGATTTGGACCGCTTCTTTCTGATGTTTGGAATGACATTCACAGAATACGACACAAAAAACGAAGAGACGAACACCCCTGCCAGCTTCCTATTCCGCTACTTGAGAGGTTAATTTTAATGACCACAGATGAGGGCGATGTTGTGCTTGATCCTTTCGTAGGAACAGGAACAACCGCAGTCGCTGCTAAACGATTAGGCAGGAAATATATCGGTATTGAGCTTGATTCTGATTATGTAGAAATTGCTGAAAAAAATATAAAAATGGTAAAAGAAACTAAAATTAACGGTCATTTTGTTTCCGTTTATCTCGGACATATTAGAACAATGAGAAACAAAGATTTTAAGGAAATTTGGAAGAATAAAGGGAACTTAAAGCTACTTGATAAAAAGAAATACAAGATCACTAAACCTATTTAATAGGATATTATGTTTATTAAAAAAATCACAATTAAAAATTTTAGACTTTTCCAGTCGGAAAGTGATTTTGAAATTGACAACATAAATACGCCCGACGGCACAAACGAAGGGTCAGGACTAAATGTGTTTGTCGGCGAAAACGGGAGTGGGAAAACTGCACTTTTGGACGCTTTTGCGTTACCGGTTTTGGAATATAAGACAGAAAACTTTGGAATAGAAAATTTTAATGATCCGAGCAAAAAAGTTGAGGTAAACATTTATTCCAAGGAAGAGTTTGAAGTTGACGGAACAATGCCCAAGGGTTCGTTTAAGGCGAAGGGATTTTCGTTTGAAGCGGGAGTTAGGTCAAAAGAGAGTAAAACATATTTATCATCAATTGTTGTCAACGACCAAAAATTTATAAGAGTTGATCCTTTAAAACCAAAAGACAACAGCCCAGATTTGAGAGTAAGCGTAAATAATCCTTTCAAGGGGAAAAGATTCAGCGAAAACGATGTGCTTTTTCTTGATAGAAACCGTTTATTTCAAACACGATCAGGGAATTTCAACACCACAAGGTTTGATCGGCTAATGGAAGATTTTAGTTATCAGTACCTTAAAAAGGCTACAATAGAAAATCTAAACGACGATTTGGATAGCAAAATCAAAAAAGATAAGGTTGAAAACAAATTTTTGTCGGAAGCGGTAAAAAAATTCCAAGAGATTAGTGGTTCGCAGATAAAATTGGACTTTTTAGATAATTACGAGCCATTCAAAAATGCTTTTTTTGCCGCAAGAAAAAATAACAATCAACAAATTTCGCTGAACAATCTTGGCTCCGGTTACGAGATGATATTCGCGCTCTTGTATTCCTTTTATCTCGCTCAACAAAGCGGGAAGCAGTTGATTGTTTTGATAGATGAGCCGGAATTGCATTTACACCCAAGATTGCAGGGAAAATTTGTTGAATTTTTGCTGGAATTTTCCAAAAAGGCACAAATAATTCTTGCTTCTCATTCGCCACTATTGGTAAAGCAACTTTCGTTCAATGAGAAAGTAAAGATTAGTGTTATTGAAAATAACGGGCAACGGGTATCAGAAATAGATAAAAGAGTTTTGTCCTATATTTCAGCTAACGAAACGAATTTTTTGGCGTTTAATCTGGCAACAGAGGAATATCACAATGAGCTTTACGAGGAATTAAAATCTATGTATGGTGAAGACAAGAAATACAAGCCATTTGATAATGATTTTTTTGTGACAGAAAAGGGAGAGCCAAAAAATTCGCCTTGGATGGGAAATCAAAATGAAGTCAGCGATCATACTTTCATCAGGAATCAAATCCATCACCAAAAAGAAAACGGAAAAACCGAGTATAGCGTTTTGAAAGCGTCTATTGAAAAGATGAGAGGGTTTTTTTAAAATAACCTAAATCCACCCACTATCCAATTTGAGGTCCCGCCGTCCGTTCGCAAAAAATTCTGGCCGTCCAATCAGGCGGGCGAAAAGGAAGGGGGTTGGGGGGAAGGAATTTTCGCCCGCCCTCGCTTTCCGATTCCGATTTTTCCGCCGCCGCCGAATTTCGTATTTCGCTTTGCGAAATGCGCCGCCAGGAAAATTGTTTGATTAAATTCATTTTATTTGGTAGTATAACAATAAGGGTAATAACCCTGTATACTACAATACTACCAAAACTTTATTTATATGACAAGTGGAAAAACAATCAGCGAAAATATCAAGAAAATGCGAGCTAAATTTGGTTTAACACAAGACGATCTGGCCAAAAAAGCAGACATTAAATATACAACGCTTATGAAAGTTAAAAGTGGCACAGTTAATAAGCCAAGCGTCCAAACTATGGCAAAGATCGCCAAAGCGCTTGACGTTTCAATAGAGGATTTGATATAATAATTATTAAGAACAAAAATATGGAATCGGAAATTCAACCCCAACAACCAAATACTAAAAATAACCAAATAGTTTTAGCTGTTGTGTTTAGTGTTTTGGCGACAGCAATAATTTTTGGATTGGGTGCTTATTTACCCGCTAAAAATTCCTTTAATAATGAAAAAATTTCATTGGAGCAAAAAATTATAAACTTGCAAACACAGGTTAACGAATTTAAAGCTACCAGCGGCGAAAACACTTCTCCTACAACAACTAAAACCGACGCCAGTAATATAGATAATATTTTTGTAAATTTGTCTAAAGAACTACTCCGCCGAGATTCAAAGGTAACATTGACGCCCACCACTGGCTATTTAATCACAACTTCTATCGTTTCTAATAGCGGAAGTAAAGTTGTCTATTCAGAAATAAGCGATTGTATTAAGGCGTCTAATAGTTATGGTGCTGATGGTCAAACTTGTAACTGGAAATACAATGTATTTGTTAAAGATTTACAAACTGGCAAACTAAGTAAAATATATTCATATCCTGAAAGCACTTCTTTCTTCCAAAATTTGCAAAAGTTGATAGTAAGTGAGGCGAGCGCTGGCGGTTGCCAATTAGTATATTTCCCCATTGCTTGGTCAAAAAATGACCAAAAGATAATTCTCCAATGGGGAAATCCTACCGATTGTGGTGCTGGCGGAGCTCCACAATATTTAACCTACGCTTTGAGTCCAGCCGGTGGCAGTCTAGAAAATCTATCAACGTATAGTCCGGTGTTTCTGGATAATTATAATAAAGTTGTTTTTATTGATGAGAGCACTAAATCTCCTTCCGAGTGCGGCCCAGTTGGCCAAATGAATTATGGAAAAATTGTTCTAAAGTATGTCGAAACTGGCAAGACCGTAATTCTACTTGAGGAGCCAAATTCGTCTTACTCTTCTTTAAAAGCTAATTCAAATCAAACAACCTTAAGTTATTCGATTAAAAAAGTTAAAAATGTTAATGGTTGCAGTGGGGCGGACTCATCAGTCGCCGAGAAAACTGGACAAATTCAGATTCCCTAAGGTTCTAAGTGAAAATTAAAATGATGCGGCGCCAGACCGTCCGACAACTGCCATTTTAACGATTTTTTGAAAATCTTTTGGCTTATTTAAGCACCGCAAATTTTCAAAATTTGAGTTCTCGGACAGTCTAACGAAATTCGGCGGCGGCGAAAAAATCGGAATCGGAAAGCGATAGCGGGCAAAAATTTTTACCCCGTAGGGTCGCGAAGCGACTCCTTCGGGGCCTTCCCCCCAATCCCCTTCCTTTTTGCCCGCCCGAGCGTTCAGTTTTTTGCTCCGCCAAAGGCGGAGCAATCAATCGGAGTTTCGTTCAAAATAGGTTCGAGCTTCGTTCAGTAATTGCGACAATTAGATTTGAGCTTTGCCAAAACCAGAACTCTACCTTTGAAACGATTCAAAAACTCGTTAAAGCCCTTGGCGTTTCGCTTGACGATTTAGTCAATAAATAAAGTGATGAACAACAAACTAAATCTATCTGACAACGAAAAAAGAGATATTATCAAGTATTTGGAATCCGGCAAACCATTGCCGGAAAAATACCGATTTTTGCTTTTTGATACTGACAAAGAAGTTGAGCTTTTGTGGAATGGAAAAACCGATGAAGTGGAAAATATGGTTTTGCCTTTTCAGGCGATTGAACATATTGACGAACCAAGAAGCGAGGAAAAAATCACAGCGCAAACTACTCTTTTTGACACTTCGGGCAGGCAAATTAAGGGCTGGTCAA
>MFOZ01000033.1:4431-4507 GCA_001784055.1 Candidatus Levybacteria bacterium RIFCSPLOWO2_01_FULL_42_15
CAAATGGAAGCTGAAGGCGGACTAAAGCTGATTTATATTGATCCGCCGTTTGATGTTGGCGCGGATTTTTCTATGA
>MFOZ01000033.1:4531-5337 GCA_001784055.1 Candidatus Levybacteria bacterium RIFCSPLOWO2_01_FULL_42_15
GCGATGATTTATGAACGGTTGAAACTGATGCACGGACTTTTGGCAGATGACGGCAGTATTTATGTGCATTGTGATTGGAGAGTAAATAGTTTTATGAGGATGATTTTAGATGAAGTTTTCGGGAAAAATAATTTTATAAATGAAATTACATGGAGAAGATCTTATAGTCACAATGATGGTAACAAACTAGGCGTAATTACTGATACTATCTTTTATTATTCAAAGAGTGACAAATATAAACACAATAAAGTTTTTACAGAAAGAACTGATACAGAAACAGAGTACCCATACATCGAAGAATTAACAGGAAGAAGATATAAGTCAGTATCAATGAACGCGGCAGGACAAGGTGCGCCAAGAAATTTTGGAGATAAAGGTGTTTTAGCACCTCCGAAGGGAAGACATTGGGTATGGTCTCAAGAAAGAATAAACCAAGCTATTGCGGATAATGTAATATTTTTTACAGGTAATGGAGTCCCAAGATATAAACAATATGCTGAAAACATTGAGGGTAAGCAGGTTCAGAATCTTTGGACAGATTTTATGGCCATATCTTCTCAATCTCAAGAAAGGCTTGATTACCCAACACAAAAACCAGAAGAACTAATAGAGAGAATACTAAAAATTTCTTCGGAGGAAAACGATCTCGTCGCCGACTTTTTCTGCGGTTCCGGCACTACTTTAGCCGTGGCGGAGAAATTAGGCAGAAAATGGATTGGCTCGGATTTGGGCAGATTTTCTATTCACACCACCCGCAAGCGAATGATCGGCGTGCAAAGAGAACTCAAAAAAGCCGGCAAAGATTT
>MFOZ01000033.1:5353-6245 GCA_001784055.1 Candidatus Levybacteria bacterium RIFCSPLOWO2_01_FULL_42_15
GAAAAAAGAATTCAGCGGGAAAACAAAGAAAAAGAATTTATCAAACTTATTTTATCCGCTTACAAAGCCGAGCCGGTGGATTCTTTCAATGTCTTTGTTGGCAAGAAAAGAGATCGGCTGGTGGCGGTTGGACAGATTGACACGCCGGTTACGAGTGATTTTCTGGAAAGAGTAATTGTAGAGTGCAAAGAGAAAAAAATCACCAAAGCCGATGTTTTGGGTTTTGACTATGAAATGGGGATGGATTTTGAGCAAGCGAAAAAACTTGGCATTGATGTTCAATTCAAAGTTATTCCCCGCGAAGTGTTTGATAAAAAAGCGGTGGAAAAAGGACAGGTCAAGTTTTACGATGTCGCCTATATTGAAGTTAAACCAATAATTCGCGGACGAGCCAACTCAAAAGAGGTAGCGATTGAGCTGACTGATTTTTCCGTATTTTATAACCAAGACAACACCGGTGAAGTGGAAGAAAAATTGCAATCTGGCGGAAATAAAATCATCATTGAAAATGGACAAGTAATCAAAATTTCCAAGGACAAGCAAACAAACATAATCTCCAAAGAAGTTTTGACGAAAAAATGGACGGACTGGATTGATTATTGGTCGGTAGATTTTGAATTTGAAAGCAAAAAAGAAATCATCCGCGTAGTTGACGAAAAAACCGGTGAAGAAAAAGAGGAATGGACAGGCGGGTATATTTTTGAAAACGAATGGCAATCATTCCGCACAAAAAAAGACCGAACGCTTGAGCTGACTTCCGCTTTCAAAGACGCGCAAAAAGGCAAAATGAAAATTGCAATTAAGGTGATTGATATTTTTGGCAACGACACGACCAAGGTTATTGAGGTTAATATTTAAACACTATGGCGCTACACAAAAATTTTCCCAAAGA
>MFOZ01000034.1:0-2752 GCA_001784055.1 Candidatus Levybacteria bacterium RIFCSPLOWO2_01_FULL_42_15
CAATTGCATGATCGTCAAAAACTGCAAGCCTATTCCTATTGAAATGGTGGCAAGAGGCTACATGACAGGCGTTACAAAAACGTCTATTTGGGAATCGTATGGGAAAGGGGAACGGATTATCTACGGCATCCGCTTTCCGGAAGGATTAAGAAAAAACCAAAAACTTCCTCGACCAATTTTAACTCCCACTACAAAATCCGAGAAAGGGCATGATGAACGGCTCACACGCAGAGACATTCTTAAGAGAAACATTGTGTCAGAAAAAATATATGAACAAATGGAAAAAGCCGCTCTTGAATTATTTAGACGCGGGACGCGGATTTGTAAAAAAGCAGGAATTATTCTGGTTGATACAAAATACGAGTTTGGGCTTTTACATAATAAACTGATTCTGATCGATGAAATTCATACCCCCGATTCCTCCCGATTTTGGATTTTAAAAACGTACAAAGAGTGTTTTAGAAAAGGGCTTGAGCCGGAAAACTTTGACAAAGAATTCCTGCGTCTTTGGTATAAAAACCGCGGATACACAGGAGACGGCATTCCTCCCAAAATGACTCGTGATTTGATTGTAAAAACGAGCAAACGATATGTAGCAATTTACGGAATGATTACAAAAAAGCAATTTGAAAAGCCGCGGTCTTCTATAACTACGCGAATCCAGTACAATGTAAAAAACTATTTCCCCCGCATTGCCGTTCTTATTTCAAACAGCGGAACAGGTACAAACTTACAGGCAATCATTGACGCTGTTCAAGAGAAGAAACTGCGTGCCGAAGTCGCGGTTGTGATAAGCGATGCAGAAAACGCGTATGGTCTCATCCGCGCAAAAAAGGCAGGCGTAAAAACGAATGTTCTGCAAAACAATAAGCCGCTTCTTAACGTTCTTGACGAGAACGGGATTGACATTGTTGTGCTTGCCGGGTGGAAACGGATTATCACAAAAGACGTGCTTGATGCATTTCCCAAGCGAATTCTCAACATTCATCCCGGTCTTATTCCCTCATCCAAGAAGCGACCGGTTAAAAATCCCGACGGAACGCTTGCGATTTGGAATAAAGGGAAATTCATGAGCGATGCGGTTAAGAATTTTCTTGTGCAAAAAGCAACCTACGCCGGATCTTCGGTGCACGTGGTAACTAACGCCGTTGACTTTGGACCGGTTCTTGGCAGATGTTTTGAAAAAATAAAATCTACCGATACGGTTGAATCCTTGTATGCTCGTCTTAAGAAAAAAGAGCACGCAATTTATATTCAAGTGCTTGAGAAGCTATGTAGCTAATCTGTATGATTCAGACCATTCGAGTTAAAACAAAAGGACGCGATGCGTTAGCAGAAGGATTACTATCCGACATTCGCCATTTCTTTAAGAGCAATGTTACGAAGATTGAAACGGTAAAAGTATATCGACTGGAAGCAATAACCGAAAAACAAGCCGCAACGCTTTCCGAAAAACTCCTCTGCGAATCCCTAAACCAAGCCTATACTTTGAACCGCCCTATGATAAAGAATGCTTCGGTGGTATTGGAGATTGCGTACCGGCCGGGCGTTATGAATCCGGAGGCATCATCTATTATGAAGGCTGCAAACGACCTTGGGATTAAGATGAGCGCTGCAGATTCAAGCAGAGAATACGGGTTCTTTGGAAAGATTACCAGAGAAGAAGCACAAACCATGGTGCAAAAACTCACTTTGGTAAATCCAACGATTGCATACCTCATAGCTTCTCCTCCTACAACTCTTATGATTAAAGGGAAGAGCGGACCAACCACCACGATCTCGATTCGCACCATGACCGATGGAGAACTTTTGGAACTTTCAAAAGATAAACTGTTTCTTAATCTTGAGGAGTTGCGAACCATCAAAAACTATTTCCAGAAAATAAAGAAAGACCCTACTGACTGCGAGCTAGAAACGATTGCCCAAACATGGAGCGAACACTGCGCGCATAAAACGTTTAAAGCGCATCTTTTTATTGACGGGAAAAGAAAGGCTCCGTTAATGACCCGCATTAAAAACGAGGCGTTAAAACACAAAAAGAACATTGTTTCGGCATTTGTTGATAATTCAGGAGTCATGGATTTCTATGACGGGTATGCGATTTGTGGAAAAGTAGAAACCCATAATAGCCCGTCTGCGATTGAACCTTATGGTGGAGCCATGACGGGCTCCGGAGGAGTGTTTCGAGACGTGTTGGGAACAGGGAAAGGAGCCAAAACAATTGTATCAACCGACATGTTCTGTTTTGCGCCACCTGATATGGACAGAAAAAAATTGCCCCAAGGATGCCTTCCGCCTGACTACCTGTTTAAACGGGTTGTTACGGGAGTAAAAGATTATGGAAACAGGATGGGAATACCAACCAATAACGGATCCGTCCATTTCCATGATGATTTCCGTGCAAAACCAACGGTTATTGTAGGAGCATATGGCATTCTTCCCAAGACAAAGGCGCAAAAAGGAAAAGCACGAGCAGGAGACGTGGTGATGGTAGTGGGAGGACAAACAGGAAGAGACGGCATTCACGGCGCAACGTTTTCAAGTAGTGAGATGACAGAGAGAACCATCAGCGTTAATTCTTCAGCGGTACAGATTGGAAACGCCATTGAAGAGAAACGCATGTTTGACTGCCTTTTGAAAGCGCGCGACAAAGGATATATCCGCGCGATTCAAGACTGCGGAGCAGGAGGGTTTTCCTCTGCGATTGGAGAAATGGGAGAAAAAACAGGCGTTACTATCCATCTGGAAAAAG
>MFOZ01000034.1:2774-4884 GCA_001784055.1 Candidatus Levybacteria bacterium RIFCSPLOWO2_01_FULL_42_15
TTCTCCCTGGGAGATTTGGGTTTCCGAGTCACAGGAGCGCATGGTGATTGCTATTTCTCCAAAAAAAATCAAGACATTTATCGCTCTTTGCAAAATATACAATGTTGAAACAACTGCGTTGGGAAAGTTTGATAGATCAAAAAAACTACGCATCTATTATGAACGCAGGCAAATTAGTAATCTTGATATGAGATTCTTGCACCATGGATTGCCGCAACGCGTTTTGCAAGCAAAACGCAATTTCAAATTTCAAATTTCAAATTTCAAATTCCCAAGATCGCCAAGGTCTGAAAAAGAGTGGCTGAGAATTATCAAAAAAACTCTCTCCCACCCCAATGTCTGTTCTAAGGAACCTATCGTGAGGCGTTATGACCATTCGGTACAGGGAACCAACAGTCTTCAGCCGTTCGCAGGAGAGAAACTAGACGGGCCCAATGATGCCGTTGTGATCCGACCTCTTCTTGATAAGCCTTACGGCATGGTTGTTGCGCATGGATTAAACCCTATTCTTAACCGCACGGATCCGTACTGGGGAAGCATTTGGGCGGGAACAGAGGCGGTTTCTAATTATGTTGCGGTGGGAGGAGATATTAGAGACGCTTCTTTAATCAATAATTACATCTGGCCTTTCCCCGATGAGGAATCGCTGTGGTCTCTTGATCAATCAGTTGATGCCGTGGTGGATTTTATGAAGACACTTAAAATTCCCGTTGTTTCAGGAAAGGACAGCCTCTCATCAACGTATAAAGGAAAAGATGGGAGCGTTATTAAAATCCCGCCTGTCTTATGCATGTCTGTGTTTGGAAAAATCAGAAACGTGAAGCAAACGGCTTCTTCGGATATTAAGAAAGTCGGATCGGTTCTGTGTCTTGTGGGAAAACTTGATCATCAAAACTCACCTGTTCCCCGCGTTGATCTTAAGATGCTTCCTAAAACCCTATCTGCTGTTTATAAAGGAATTGTAAAAGGCGTCATTACCTCGTGTCATGACGTAAGCGAAGGAGGAATTATCACAACAATTTTTGAGATGTGTGTGGGGGGTAATAGGGGAACATCGATTATTATTCCCTCATCATATTCTGCCAACGAATTTTTACTTAACGAAACCGCAGGATGTTTTGTCATAGAGGTTGAAAGAGAAAAAGAAGCGCGCCAATTATGTAAGAATGTTCCTCTTTTAGTTCTTGGAAAAACACAAAAAGACTTCATCTTAAAAGCATCTTACAAGAAAATAACGTTATTTGAAGCGGATATAGACGTGCTTAAGAAGGCATGGCAAAAACCCATGAAACAACTCTTTGAATAAAATGAAGCCAAAAATCATTGTGCTAAAAACAGATGGAACCAATTGCGACGAAGAAACCGCGTTTGCGTTTAATCTGGCAGGAGGCGTCTCTGAAATCATCCACGTGAATGAGCTTAGACAGAAACAGAAAAAGCTTATTAATTATCAGATTCTTGCGATTCCCGGAGGGTTTTCCTACGGGGACGATATTGTTTCTGGAAAGATTTTGGCGCTTGAGCTCACTTCTTTTTTTGCTCAAGAAATTCAGTCATTTATTCAAGATCCACAACGGCTTGTAATTGGTATTTGCAACGGATTTCAAGTGCTGATCAGAACCGGACTGCTTCCCTTTGGAACAATAGGAAATATGGATGCAACACTTACCAATAATGACAGCGGTCGTTTTGAATGCCGATGGATTAATCTAAGAATCGAAAAAAACTCACGCTGTGTTTTTTTAAACAATGGTGTAATTTCTTATCAAGTAGCCCATGGGGAAGGAAAACTATTCGCGCCAAAAGAAGCGATGGATCGGATTGAAAAAGAAAAACTTGTCGCGTTTCGCTATACAGATACTAAGGGGAACCCAACGCAGAAATATCCCTTTAACCCCAATGGATCCCTTCATGCCATCGCGGGAATCACTGATCCAACGGGAAGAATTTTAGGACTCATGCCCCATCCAGAGCGATTTGTGAGAGTCGATCAACACCCTAATTGGAGACGATTAAGAATTGATACTCCCCAAGGTCTACCGATTTTTAAATCCATGATTTCCTATGTCAAAACCGCCTAAAAAGTACGCGCTTGTTGGAACCAGTTGTG
>MFOZ01000034.1:4914-5300 GCA_001784055.1 Candidatus Levybacteria bacterium RIFCSPLOWO2_01_FULL_42_15
TCAAAGAAGCGCTTCAAACCCATTTTCTTATCTTCACCAAAAAAACATTCAGGATCTTGTGAAAGAATTTGAAGATCAGGCGGAAAAAACGTTTCCGGATATTATTCTTTGTGACCGTTCTGTGATTGATGCTGTAGCATACGTCAAGGCAACCGATGATGAAAAGGGATATAAAGCACTCGTTGAGAACGTCTCCCAATGGCTTCTTACGTATACCCATTTTTTCCTCCTAGACCCAAGGGGCGTTCCATACGAAACCGACGACATACGAAAAGAAAACCTGCAAACACGAGAAAAATTCCATAAGGGATTTCTTGATGTTTTTCTCTCTTACCCCCTACCTTACTCTTTCATATCGGGAACACTAGATGAACGACTTAATAAAA
>MFOZ01000035.1:0-1191 GCA_001784055.1 Candidatus Levybacteria bacterium RIFCSPLOWO2_01_FULL_42_15
TAAAGGATTTTTAGGATGGCAGTTTACATATTTAAAGGAATAATACTTCTTGTTATCACAAATAGGCATTAGTTCCAAAACCCCACCAGGAACATGCATTGCAGGACGAGGTATTTTAGTAAATAAATGCCAATTCTTAAAATCTCTTTTCAAAGCCTTCATTAAATCCATCATGTAGTTATCAAATCCATGACGTTTTATTAATTTATTCAATGATTCAACAGTTATAATTTTCATAGTTGTTTTTTTGAATTAAAATTTAAAAACATAGCGTGTTTTTCCTCAACCTCAGTTTTGAATCCAAACCTCTCAAAAAGCTCACTCTTATCAGTTATAGATAAGACTTGGTAAATTCCCTTACTTTTTGCTTCATCAAGACATTTTTTAACTAAAATACTACCTATGCCTCTATTTCTATATTCAGAAGATACTACTAATGAACGGATCTCAGCAACCTTTTGACTATAAATCTCAAGAGAACAACACCCAACTACTTTGTTTTCTTCTTCATAAACAAAGAAGCTATTGATTACTTTTTTGATTTCATTGATTGATCTTTTAAGAACTTTTTCACTATTAACCCCCTCTTGTAAAAGAGAATAAATAATTTTTAAATCTTTTAATTTTGCCTTTCTAATCATTTTTCCTTTCAGGGCAACAAAAAAGCCCTTGCTAAACCACCAATTACCTGATGATCTAACAAGGGCCTTCAAAAGGCGGTACCACCTTGCTTCAAGTTTCTTGTCATTAAAAATCCACCTTTCGGTGGAGTAAACGTTAAACAAGAAACTTCTTATTTAAGTGCTCCGTTACCGACACACTTTGCAAGACTTTTACGGTTAGCTCCCGTCATACTTATTAGGTATGCAGCTTGTTTGGTAGGATGCCAAACTCAAACGCTTTTCCAAATTGTAAATACAGTATAACACAAAACTATCATTTGTCAAATTTGCTATAGGGGGTAGCAATATACTTTAGGTTTTTCTAAAAATTAATGTACTTCCGTCTAGCATCGTTTCTACCCAGTCAACATCCCAATGCATACCCATCCAAAAACATATCTTAAATTAAAGTTTTTCTGACGGTAGCCCTCCTTTTAGCAAAGATTCCATGATGGGGCGGGGGCGGCGGAGCGCTTCCTGCAGAGTTCGGGGAAGCAATCGGCCAATTTTCACCATTCTGGCCGATTTG
>MFOZ01000035.1:1199-5307 GCA_001784055.1 Candidatus Levybacteria bacterium RIFCSPLOWO2_01_FULL_42_15
CGCCAGGAATCGGACCTGGACCGCACGACCCCCAGCCGTGCATTCTACCACTAAACCACGCCCCGAAAATGCTTCTTGCATTTTAACACAAAGTTGTTACAATGGGTAGCAATTATGGGCAGGACGCCAGCGCAACCAAAAACCTCTCCCAATGGTCCTACAGAATCCTCCCAAAAACTTGAAGCAGTAAATCTTGCCATGGAGCAGATCCAAAAGCAATACGGACGCGGTTCCATTATGCGTCTTGGAGAAGCTTCTCAAAAACTGGATATCTCGGTAATCTCAACCGGATGTCTTCCCTTAGATTTGGCACTTGGAGTAGGTGGTGTGCCAAGAGGAAGGATCATCGAAATCTTTGGTCCGGAAGCATCAGGAAAAACAACCGTTTGTCTATCCATTTTAGCCCAGGCGCAAAAGCACGGCGGGATAGCAGCGTTTATAGACGCGGAGCATGCGCTTGATCCGATCTGGGCAGAACGCATTGGGGTTAAGCTTGAAGATCTTCTTATTTCTCAACCCGATACAGGAGAACAGGCGTTAGAAATAGCGGAAAGCCTTATTAGAAGCGGAGGAGTGGATGTGTTAGTTATTGACTCTGTTGCCGCACTTGTTCCCAGGGCAGAGATAGAAGGAGAAATGGGTGAAGCGCAAATGGGCCTGCAAGCGCGTCTTATGTCCCAGGCACTAAGAAAGCTTACCGGCGTTATTTCCAAATCAAAAACTATTGCAATTTTTACTAATCAACTGCGTCAAAGAATTGGCGTTATGTTTGGAAATCCCGAAACAACCACTGGAGGTCTTGCGCTTAAGTTTTATGCATCCGTGAGAATGGACGTACGAAAAATAGAGACCCTTAAAGAAGGAGATAAAGCAATAGGTTCCCGTCACCGGATTAAGATTGTAAAAAATAAAGTTTCAGCACCTTTCCGCATTGCAGAATTTGATGTGCTTCAAGAGGTTGGCATATCACGAGAAGGGGGCATTATTGACGTGGGGGTTGAAATGGGAATCATTCAAAAATCAGGCGCGTTTTTCCGATTTGAAAACACTATGCTTGGACAAGGAAAACAAGCAACGGCCCTCTTTTTGAAAGAAAAGCATGAAATAGCCAAGCGCATTGTTGCGGAGATTATTAAGCAGAGTAAAACAGGCGCTCCTCCCGTTGAAGTAGGAATAGAAGAAAAAGAGTTTGCCCAAAATTAATGGATGCGTTCGAAAAGTTTTACGCGATAACCCTTCGATTCCTATCGTTGCGTCCCCGGTCACAAAAAGAGATACAAGATAGGTTAGAAAGAAAAAAAGCACCACAAGACGTAATAGAAAAGGTTATCTCAAAACTTAAAGAGCAACGTTTCTTAAATGACGAGGAATTTGCCAAATGGTGGATAGAACAGAGAACACTTTTTCGGCCAAAAGGAAAACGATATATACAGATGGAGCTTGCGCAAAAAGGGGTTCTTCCAGAGATTATTAAAAGCGTGCTTGAGAAAACAGGAGGCGATCTTGTCAACGCACGGAAACTTCTTAGAAAAAAAGTTGCAATGTACAGGCACGTATCTTCTGAAAAACGAACCCAAAAACTTAAAGAGCTTCTTTTGCGAAACGGATTTGATTACGAAGTAACCAAAGAAGCCATTGACGAAATGGATACAAAAGAGGTATACTAAAGATGCGACAATAGAAGATTGTCAAATTATTGATCTATGCAGTTTTACTTAATAGATCATCGCAGTATCAGTTGATACCTCTCGCTACGGGAGTCTTCTGTTGTATTTAAAACCTTTATGCAAAATCAGGATTTTATTGCGCTTGAGAAGAAACTTCTTGATAAAGAAGAACGACTCTCTGCAGAAAAAGAACTTTTAGAAAAAGAGGAAAAAGCAGTAAGCAAGCAAAAAGACCTATACCGCAAAAAACTGGAGGAGGCATCCGGTCTTACCCTGGATGAAGCACGTAAAGAACTTCTTAAAGAGCTTGAAGACTATCTGTCTCACGAGATAGCCCGCATTATTAAAGAACGCACGAATGAAGCCATGCAGACAGCAGATAAAAAAGCACAAGAAATTTTAATAGATAGCATGCGGCACGGCGCGCTTAACTATATTGCAGAATACACGGTCTCCATTATTAAAATTCAGGATGAAGAAATCAAGGGAAGAATTATTGGAAAAGAAGGAAGAAACATTCGCGTCTTTGAACAAGCAACCGGTGTTGACGTGGATTTAGATGAAGAGGGGATTATTCGCATTTCCTCTTTTGATCAGATTAGACGGGAAATAGCCCGTCGCTGCCTTGAAAAACTTATTAAAGATACCCGCATTCAGCCGTTTAGGATTGAGGAAATCGTTGAGCAGACAAAAAAAGAAGTAGAGAAGGTGCTTTTTGAAGAAGGACAGAATCTTGCCAGTGAAGCAGGAGTGTATAATATTCCTCCCGAACTCCTTTCCATTCTAGGACGATTTAAGTTTAGAACATCCTATGGACAAAACCTTGTTGTACATACCCTAGAAGAGACAAAAATCGGTGTTCATATTGCTCACGAGATTGGAGCGGATGCCAACATTGTAAAGTTGGGCTGCTTGTTTCACGATATTGGAAAAGTTGTAGAGGGAGAAGGAAGTCACGTGAAGCTTGGCGTTGAGCTTTTGAAGAAGTTCAATATTCCTCAGCCGATTATTGATTGTGTTGCGCAGCATCATGAAGATGCGCCATTCTCATCGGTGGAATCCGTTATTGTGCACATTGCGGATTCAATCTCCGGCGCCCGTCCGGGAGCGCGGTTTGAAGATTATGAAGACTATGTAAAAAGACTTACAGAAATGGAAACAATAGCCAAAAAATACGAAGGCGTACAAGATGCATATGCGTTTGAGGCAGGACGAGAACTTCGTGTCATCATTGATCCGGGAACGCTTGATGACAGCCAAACGGTTCTTGTCGCGCAAAAAATTAAGGATGAAATCAGCAAGGCTTCTCTTGCTATCCCGGGAGAGGTAAAAATCACGGCAATCAGAGAGTTCCGCGCCACCATTTCCGAATCCTCATAAAATTCTTCTTGACAGACAGTTGTTTTCATTGTATTGTTAGGCAAATCGTATCTTGAAGAATAAAGGAGGTGAGATAATGACCAAGCGAGACCTTATTGAATTAGTATCAAAGAAGGCAAACCTTACCAACAAAGCCTCTCGGGAAGCAATTCAGGCGATGTTAAACGGAATTAGAGATTCTCTCAAGAGAGGAGAAAAAGTTGTTATTACCGGATTTGGTACGTTTAGCGTAAGAAAACGAGCCGAGCGCCCTGGAAGAAATCCAAAGACGGGTGAAAAGATTATTATAGCAGCAAGAAAAGCGCCTGGGTTTACCCCGGGAAAAACGTTGAAGAAAGTTGTTCGATAGAAAGTCCTAGAAGGAGAGTAAGCCAGATTCTGTTCTATCCGCAATCTGTCTGAATGACGATGTATTTGTCGTCTTTCCCCCGCCAAAGGCGGGGTGCCTTCTTACCTCGATGCTCTCCTAAAGCAAGATAATAACGCATCTATCGGAAGTTGCAGCAGGTAGGATTGTCGCGTTTCATCCCCGCTCGTTTCTGTGACTCTCAAATCTTGTCAATTCAAGATCTGCTTCAAGCTTCACATGCGGGTAAAAAGCTTGAATACTAGTCCCGTACCATTTTATTGGTTCGGGATCGGAGCTTACGCTCCATCCCCGGCTTTACCCCGATTAAATCGGGGCTTTAGACCTGTCTGGACTTTCCTCCCGCCTCATTTTTGCCATTCACCTTTTCAGAACTATTCGTTCACGGCTCATGGCGCAAATATGGGCGGGTAGCGGTCTTCCCTCTAGGACATAAGTATTATACCAAAATCAGAGCTAAAATCAAGCAAATGCGCAATAGCTAAATGGATACCCTTTTTTGCAAGAGGTAGTTTACTATAAATGAATCGATTCATCTTGAGAGAAACACAGTAGTATAGTGTTCCGAGGTGTAGTTAGAAGTGTATCGGGATGTGTCGCGTTCTAGACAGCAAAGTCATGTGAAGTTTAGCCGTTAACATCCGAGGGTTGAAAGCTAAAGATGCGTCAGGTTTGGCAGAGCATACGGTATTCG
>MFOZ01000036.1 GCA_001784055.1 Candidatus Levybacteria bacterium RIFCSPLOWO2_01_FULL_42_15
AGCGAAGGAAAGGCGGCAATTAAGTTAATCTGTCTTTCTCTTTCAGTTTCAGTCCTCTAAGCAGTTCTTCGTCAATCGGCTCTTTTACCATTATAATAAATTTCCAGTCAGGATATTTTTTATTTAGTTTGTTCAAAAATCTTTCCAGTGGTCCTAAAAATAAACCAATCTTTTTTGAATAAAAAACGACGCCGAGATTCTCGCTAAGTTCGTTCAAACCTGTTAAATCGAGTGTTTTGTCCAATTGTTCGGTATATGTTTTATCAAGGAACAATAAGCCACCCGACTTTAATACTCGAGCGGTTTCTCTTAATGCTTGCTGTAGAGTATCAGGGTCACTTTCTTCGAGGACTGAAACTGACATGCGGGAGTATGCCATATCAATAGAATTGTCTTTAATTGGCAGTTCTAGTACATTACCAACAATTTGGTATAATCCAGCCCTATCCTTTTTTCTGGCAGTCATATCTAAGCTAAAAACCTGGATGCGTTCGTCCTGCTCGTCTCTATATTTATCTGCTATATCACCAGCGGATTGCGCATTTATACCCCCACCGATATCCAAAATTCTAATTGGTTCTTCTTGGCTTACCCGCCTTAACTTAGAAATAGTCATCGAGGGAAGATGCGCAAAAGAGTGATCTATCTCCTTAAAGGTACGGTTAGTTAAGAAAAAGTATCCGCCTGTTTTTTCGTGAACTAAACGATCGTTCTCATGCCCGAAAACAGTTTTACCTTCTTTTATTTCAATTCGATATTCTTTTGGAATGTATTCGCCCATATGAATTTCTATAAGAAATCTTCTATTGCCACACCTAACGCTTTGGCGATCTTGGCGACCATTTGAACTTTGAAATTATTTATATATCTCATGACTACCAATATCAATAAATGCAATTGTTCCTTGCTTGGCAAACTGAAACATAATTCTTAAGTTTACAGATATGGAAAAACTCCAATAGTTTTTTAAATTACCTGTTAATTTGTGAGTTTTCAAAGAAGGAGTAAATGGATTTTGCCAAAAGATGTGAATCTTCTTAAGAATTTTTTCTTTATCTTTTTTAGAAAATCTTTCCAGCTTTTTAGTAAAACTCTTTGAATAGACTATTTGCCTTATCTTCATTAAATTTTCTTAAAAAGATCTTCTGGTTTTTTAGCAATTAGAAGTTTGCCGGCTTTTTTATCTTTCTCAAAATCGACAACTGCTTCCATCGCTAGCCTTTCTTCATATAATCGTTTCTTCTCTAAAAGTTCCTCGTAGATCGGTACAGAAATTAAGACCGCCTGCGGTTCATTTCTGCGTAGCAAAAATAATGGCTTAGCCATCTTCTTGATTTTTTTCACTAAAGAGGCGTAATCTCTTTGCAGCTCGGATATTGAAACTAATTGCGAAACATTCAAAGTATTCATAACAAAATCATATTAGCATATGTAAATAATTATATCAAGTACAGCAGCCTTTCGGTTTCATTCCCTAATTTGAATATGAAGGATAAATTTTATAGCCTTGGCGAGGTGAAGGCGGAACGTCAAACGTTCCAGCCAAATCTGACGTGGCGAAACGTAATAAATTTATTTCGTAAATTTAAACGTTTCAGCAACGTTGAAATTTCTTCGAAATTTCTTACGTTGCGGAGGAGGTGGGATTCGAACCCACGCGAGCTTATTCAGCTCAGGGGGTTAGCAACCCCCCGCAATGGACCGTGCTATGCGACTCCTCCAGACTTTTGTATTATAACATAGTGAGTATCCTTGATCTTCTTTTTCCAAAGTATTGCGTGGGGTGTAAGAAAATAGGGGATTATGTATGCGATGCGTGCTTTGCAAAAATTGCTCTCCCCGCGTCCGTCCCCTGCCTTGTGTGCAATCGCCCTTCTTTTAGCGGTATTACCCACCCCGGGTGTAAAGGGAGATACGCGATTAATGGCGTCATCCCCTCTGTTTCCTATAAAGGAGTCGTGAAAAAGCTCATCTACGCTTTTAAGTATAAACCATATGTTTCTGACCTTGCGGTATTTATTGCAAGCCTTATGCACGAGCTTCTTATCCAAAATCCCGTATGGATTTCTACTGTGCGGACAAAGCCAACGCTTGTCCCTATTCCTCTTTCTTCTCAACGGTTGAGGAACAGAGGATATAACCAGTCGGAGATTCTCGCAAAAGAGTTGGGAAAGCTTTCTCGGATTGACGCATCCTCTCTTTTACTGCGCGTAAAAGATACGGCGTTTCAATCAAAGCTGGACAGAAAAGAAAGAAAAAAGAACGTCTTGGGGGCATTTGCGATGCTAGATCAAGATCCTATACCCAAAACAGTTCTTCTTATTGATGATATTCTTACCACGGGAGTAACGCTTTTTGAAGCTTCCTCCGTGTGTAAAAAAGCAGGCGTACAAGAAGTATGGGCAATTCCCTTTGCCGTGGAGGAGTAAGGTGTCAGCGTGGCCATTAAAAAACCCTTCAAACCTTCATGGCAAACATTTTTAGTTGCTTGCCACGTGGCCCGAAGGGCTTTACGTTGTGGAGATGTCCGGGAGTGACCCGGAGTCCAAGAACGCTTTTTAAAAAACCGCTACAAGCGTAGTCGATTATTATTGTCATTGTATTGTCACCAATCGACAGGAATAAATACAACCAAGGTTAAAAATAAATGGATAAGGACTAACCAATTTCCTTATGTTTTCTCAACTGTGTTTATGCTCATGTTGTCCCGTTGAGAAAGACGCCATGAACAGCTCTAAGCCTTACGCTGCGAGGTAATTGCTTACCCCAGCAGAATAAGCTGGAACAAACGCGTAACGTTTTGAATCGTTAGCATTTATATTTTGATTCTGTTTAGCGACTAATAATCAAAGTCGGCTTGCGATTTTTTAATGAGCTCTCTTGTCGAATCAATGCATCCCCTTTTAGCTCGCTGGAGCTTCGTTAAAGCGAAAGCGGCCCGCTCTTTCGCCGTAGCTTCAGCAGGGGCGAGCGAGGTAAAAGCGAATATCGATTCCTATTTAAACGTGCGAGTCCGAAAGATCTCGTTCAAGCTCGCGCATTTGATCTTTCTTTTTGATTGCCTCGCGCTTCTCGTGCTTCTTTTTACCCTTTCCTAAGGCAACCTCAAGCTTGATAAGATGACCCCTAGTATACATCGAAAGGGGTACTGCTGTCAAGTTTAACCCCTCGATCTTTGACTTAAGAGATATTATTTCTTTTTTGTGCAGAAGAAGTTTTCTTGTCCTTTTTTCATCGTAGCCATCCGGACGAGCGTACTCATACAGAAAAATCTGCGCGTTCAGTAAATATGCTTCGCTTCCTATAATGCGCACAAAAGAAGAAGAAAGACTAACGTGTCCTGCCCGAACTGCTTTTACCTCCGCACCCGTAAGCTGGATACCCGCTTCAAATCGGTCAGAAATCTCGTACTCGTAAAACGCTTTTTTGTTGGTGATTTTCACCCCTCCATCATATCAAAAAGAGATAGAAAACACATTCTGCTACAATAAAAGCATGGGAGAGGGAGAAACGCTCAAACAACATCTTGCCAAGGAGCATCGCATTTCCCCGTTTCAAACGTATCTTAAAGAGATTGTCTACGGAGGGACAGATGGCATTGTAACTACATTTGCCGTGGTGGCCGGCTTTACCGGCGCGCAATCGGGAAATGTGCCCGGATACTCCGTGCTTACGGTTCTTTTATTTGGGTTTGCAAATCTTTTTGCGGACGCAGCCTCCATGGGACTAGGAAACTTCTTGTCGCTTCGGGCAGAAAAAGACGTGTACAAAAAAGAAGAAGCTAAAGAGCTCCATGAAATTCAAACAAATGCTCAAATGGAAAAGGAGGAGACCATAGATATTTTGCAAAACAAGGGATTTAGCGAGAATAACGCGCGTCAACTTACCGAAATCTACGCAACCAATGAATCCTATTGGCTCTCTTTTATGATGAGCCATGAGCTTGAAATGCCTAATCCAACAGGTGAAAACCCGTTTTACACCGCAATTGCCACATTTTTTTCTTTTCTTTCGTTTGGATTTATTCCGCTTATTCCTTATCTTCTACAGAGAACCTCACCTTTGGTATTTATGTATTCGTGTATTGCAACAGGAAGCGCCCTTGTTCTATTGGGGATCTTGCGCTGGAGAATTACGAGAGAAACGGTTGCGCGGTCGGTTTTTGAAATCCTGCTGTTAGGAGGAACTGCAGCTTCAATCGCGTACCTTGTTGGCACCCTTTTTAGACTATAAGTTGTAGGTTTCTCTCTCGTCTGATATACTGATTACTAAATAAGGGAGGGTTGGCCGAGCGGTAAGGCGCTGGTTTCGAAAACCAGTGAGCGCAAGCTCTCAGAGGTTCAAATCCTCTACCCTCCGCAGCGTAATAAATTGCTTTGCAATTTAAACGCTGCTGAGACGTAAAATTGTTTTACAATTTGTACGTCTTCGCTAAAGGTGAATTACGTTCAACGCTGCTGGGGTTGAGCAAACTGGGCTTGCTTGACTCTTTTTTATAAGTTCGATACCATAAGATTATGGATCCAGCTGCCCCTCTCCATCCCATTGAGCCACAATTGCATCCTCATGAAGTAAGAACATTTTTGGAATGGAACGCGCCCGGACGCCCCTTTAGAAAAAGAGGGAAAGAATTTTACCTAAATAGCTTGCTTATCCTAATTCTCATAGAAGTAGTTTTGTTTCTCTTTTCTCAATACGTTCTTATGTTGGTTGCTGGTTCTCTTACGTTCGTCGCATTTGCCTTGGTAACAGTACCTCCTTTTCATTTTCGGTATAAGATTACCAGCGAAGGCGTGATGCTTGAGGACCATTTTTATCTCTGGCAAGAGCTGTATGATTTCTCTTTTAAAAAACGGGATGGCGTGAATGTGTTGTATGTGAGGACTCGTGCGTTTATTCCGGGGGAGCTCACGCTCACCTTGGGTACGGTGTCTTACGAAGAAGTTAAGAAAGCCCTTCTTCCTTACCTGCCATTCAGGGAATTTATTCGACCCACGTTTATGGAAAAATCCGCAACGTGGCTTTCCCGCAATTTCCCCTTAGAAAAGCCTCATCAAGTTGCTTCCTAAAGGACAAAAAGTTACAATACTAACGGTTAACAGCTAGTTGCTGATGGTTAATTATTAGTTGCTAATCAAGCACCCGTAGCTTAATGGATAAAGCATTGGATTGCGGATCCAAAGATTGGTGGTTCGAGTCCACTCGGGTGCGCCAAGTCAAACGCGGCTGGAGCAGAGTCTGACTTAGCCGCCATTGGTGGGGTGCGTGAGTGGTTTAAACGGACAGTCTTGAAAACTGTTGAGGATGCAAATCCTCCGCGAGTTCGAATCTCGCCCCCACCGCAACGTAAGAAATTTCGAAGAAATTTCAACGTTGCTGAAACGTTTAAATTTACGAAATAAATTTATTACGTTTCGCCACGTCAGACTTGATTGGGACGTTTTATGTTGCGCCTGTAGCTTAATTGGATAGAGCACAAGATTCCGGATCTTGAGGCTGAAGGTTCAAGTCCTTTCAGGCGCGCCTACTTATGAAGTTTGAGTTTTCGGCAGGAGGCATTGTTATCAAGCGCAGTCCTTCGGTGAACTCAGGATTGGCACAAATTGCCATACTTTTGTGCCAACACTCTCAGCATCACGGTTGGGTCTTCCCTAAAGGACTTATTGGAGATACGCATAAAGGAGAATCTGAGGAGGAAACCGCGGTAAGAGAAGTGAAAGAGGAAACAGGCATTGAAGCGCGCATCACAAAACCGCTTACTCCTGTTACCTATTGGTATCAGTTTGAAGGAGAAAAAATAAAAAAAACCGTCCATTATTTTTTAATGGAATATGCGGGAGGGGATATTGCAAATCACGACAACGAAATGGAACAAGTAGAGTGGTTGCCGATGGAAGAGATTTTAAACCGTTTGACATATAGATCGGATAAAGAAGCTTGGCTGAAAGCTAAAAAACTAATTGCTAATTGCTAGTAGCTAGTTGCTATTTTTTGGTGGGGTCGCATAGTGGTCGAGTGCGTGCGCTTGGAGAGCGCATGTGTCCGCAAGGATACCGCGAGTTCGAATCTCGCTCCCACCGCAACGTAAGAAATTTCGAAGAAATTTCAACGTTGCTGAAACGTTTAAATTTACGAAATAAATTTATTACGTTTCGCCACGTCAGACTTGATTGGGACGTTTGACGTCCTGTCAGTTGGTAAAAGCGAAGTTTGGCTTGCCCGCGCCAAGATCGCCAAAGTACTGGACGCTCCTATGGAAAATTTGATAAAATAATTTTATGAAAACTTATATGAAAAAACTTGCTATTAAAAAAACCACTTCAGATTTTTTCTTCCGACTAGGTCTTGCTAGTATTTTTCTTGTGAATTCACTTACCGCTTGGCTTGCGCCAAATGAATTTGCGGAATTGTTAAAAAACAACTTTCTGGCTTCCGCGTTTGCCAGCCCAGAATTTTTGGTTCGAGTGATCGGAGTGAATGACGGCCTGCTTTTTTTGCTCATTCTTTTTGGTCGTTGGCGTAAGACTATTGCTATCTGGGCGGCACTTTGGGTAATTACTGTTATTTATGTAACCATAAGCGAGGGCGTAATAGAATTTATTGGGCATATTGGAATTCTATCGTTTATTATCTACTATTATTTCGCTTTTCAGCGATCTTCTGTAAAATAGTGAACGACATATGAAGAAAATTATTTTTAGCACCATTGGCATATTAGGACTCGCCTTCGTTATCAGTAGTACTGTTTTTGCGCAAGGGATAGAGAATACGGCAACTGTTTTAGATGACCATACCGCCCGCGAAGAAGCGAGAGGAAAAGCAGTTTGGGAAAAACTCCAAGCCAAAACTCTTCCGTGCAAGGATTTATCCGATGACAATTTCGGAACTCTTGGTGAATACTTTATGGGTAAGATGATGGGCGATTCCCACGAAGCCATGAACGAGATGATGAAATCAATGATGGGCGAACAAGGCGAGGAGCAAATGCATGTGGTTATGGGTAAGCGTTTGAGCGGTTGCGATAATTCCGCCGCGTTTCCGTCGCAAGGAGTCGGCTTTATGCCAATGATGCAAATGATGATGGGAGGTGTTTCTATGATGAACTTTGGATTTATGCCTTTTGGCAGTTTCGGCTGGATATTTATGATCCTTTGGTGGGTTTTGATAATCGCGGGTATTATCGCCATAATCAAATGGCTTATGGCGCAATCTCATGGTTCACGCGGCCATGAGAAGTCTCCGCTTGAAATCCTAAAGGAACGTTACGCTAAAGGAGAGATAGATAAAAAAGAGTTTGAAGAAAAGAAAAAGGATTTGATCTAAAAGGAAAATTATCCTTTCTGTCCGCGGGGCCCAGTCAGTCCGGTTAGGCATTATCTCAGTGGGAATTCAAATAGGGAGGAGCCGTCGGTTACAAACCCTTTACCTTCTTTTTCTGAAATCTGAAACGCTTTCATATTTTTGAAATCTTCAGAAGAATACCGTTTTTTATATGCCCCATCTTTAGATAAAACAATAATTTGTTTGTTGTCCCCATCAAGAACGTACAAACTTTCGGTTTCCTGATTGGTAAATATGCGCGTAGGATTTTTAAAGGGTTCGCTTAATCCGGACACCGTGAATGATTCTCCCTTTCCGCGCAGAAATTTTTGAATCGCGCCATCTTTGTAGAGCACCCAGATAGCCCCGTCAATTGCCATATCGGAAACATGGGCAAAATTGGCAGAAACGTCTTGAGAGAGATAATCGCTTTTTGTGTAACTTGACCCTTGCAAAACAAACTTGAGGATGCGCTGAGACGTTCTGTCAAGCAGGTATATGCTTGAGCCGAACACCCCTATTCCGGAAGGATTGTCCCACCCCCCATCACTTTTGACAATAAGCGTTTGTTTGCCCCCCGTTTTTTTAGAGACAGAAAAAACCTCACCCGCGTTTATAGCGTAGAGATTTTGATTATCTTCCGTTGCAAACAATACACTTCTTTCATCGATCCATAGCTTGAGAAGGGGAGAATCCTGTCCTTGAACTTTTTGGAGCAAGACGGCGGCATTATTGAGGGAGACGGAGATTGCACTATCAATTTTTATAAGGAATGC
Organism: Candidatus Levybacteria bacterium RIFCSPLOWO2_01_FULL_42_15; assembly: GCA_001784055.1. Taxonomy (GTDB): domain Bacteria; phylum Patescibacteriota; class Microgenomatia; order Levybacterales; family UBA12049; genus 2-01-FULL-42-15. The sequence continues at coordinate 8,097 of MFOZ01000036.1, forward strand.
TTCCAGTTTTTTTGCCTCTTCTGATTCTTTGGGAAATTCAAACCTTTTTCCCAAAAGGATTTCTTTTGCGGACACAAAATCTTCTCGCGCAACGTTTTTGTTAAGCGCAAGAAGACTTTGCCCCTCGTCATATTTTTTCTGCGCGGATGCGGCAACATCCTCAAAAAGCGCTTTTCGTTTTGCCCTTTCTTGACTTTGTAAAGAGAATATTGTTCCCGCAACAATAGCAAGCACAATAGCACAGGCTACAATGACAAGGGATATCTGTGAGCGGGGGAGGCGGATTTTTGGGAAAGAGATATTTGTTTTTGGGATAATGGATGCCAAGAACAGAAAAAAAGTTTTTATAGAGAAACGATTTACAAGAGGAGACTCCAGCGTTTGCGTTTGATTCTCACTGGCAAGTTGCGTTTCGTTTTCTGTTTCTTTTGGTTCTTCTTCGGAAGACTGCGAAGGATCGACAAAAGAGACAATAATACAAGAGGCCCCCCCCTCTTCTTTTTCATGAACTTTTGGAGAGAGAGACTCCGCAATTTCGGCGGGAGAAAAATGGTCCAAAAACCCTGCGAGTTCGTTCATGGGTAAAAGGCGCGCGAACCCCTCTGTTTCTAAAATAACAATGTCATGGTTTTGAACAAACCCGGATGCGGAAATAGGGGCGAGAGAGGGAGGCTCTTCTTTTTGGGAAAAAATAACGCCCAAAGAATATCCTCTTTTAAGAATCACGCATCCGTTTCCAATCATGGCAAGATACAAAACGTTTTTGATAAACGAGGCAACTACCAGACAGCAAGAAACGTCTTCCGGAATATGGGAAATAGTAACAGAAAGCGCCTGCTTAATAGAGGCAAGATCTTTGTTCTCAAGCGTAAAGTACTCTTGCTCCAGTATGGTAAGGATTTCTTTTCCAATGGCAGGAAGGGTTGGGAGTTTTTCTTCCTGGGGTATTTCTTCAAGCGGCTGATGTTCTGTTTGTTCTTGAATGTGGGACGCCGCAGGTATAGTATGTTTTGTCTTTGTGAGAGAGAGAGCCGCAAAGAATGCCCCCGCGCTATATGCCTGAGACCATGAAAAATAAGTCGGAGTTGAGACAATTTTTGCGGATTTTACATTTGGGGCGCCAAAGGTAAGATCCTCCTGCGTTTCTATCTGACTGTGCTCAGACATACCGGATGGCTACAGTATAACAGCTGTTGTGATAAAAAGCGAAACAGCGCACACTATTTGTATAAGAGAGAGAAGCTGGAGAAAAAAAGAAGAAGAATCGCCGATATGGACAGAGCTATTCATGGTACGTATCTGATTAAACATCACGAAAGAAAACCCTCCATAGAGAAAAGAAACCAAAAGAAAAATAGCCTTAAGAGCAAAGCTAATCGTAGCAAGCTGATACAGTAAGGAAACGAAATCACCCATGAGGTTTATCCTTTCCCATAAGAGCCACAATTATATGGATAACTTCTGACGGGTTTGGTACGGCGATAAAATCAAAGTTTGGTTTGTTGCCGGCTGTTTGAATAAACACGTCCCCGTAATTAAAAAGCGACCCAAAAAATCCTGATTTTCTATAATTCACATCTTCAATAAGCCCGAGTTTGGTTATTGAAATATCGTGAAATAGAAGGTCGGAGAAGTCAACGTCAACCACGCGGTTTTGAGTAAGAAGCCCGATATTATAATACCAGTGGATAAATTCAAGAAAGGCGTAAGCAACAACCCCGGCGTAAAAAAGAAGGCTCATGATAATAGTGTGCGTGTTTTCTAAGAAAAGAAACGGATTCCCAACAGCGGAAAAAATTGCTCCAAGAAGGGAGGGAATGGTGAGGAGTATAAGGCAAAACGTGAGCCAAGGGAGATTAGTGATAAAATGGCGGCGCATAAAGAGGATAACCTCCTCATCCGTTTCTTGAGATGTAAACGATACCCCATCGGGATTTTTGCACAAAGAAGAAAACAGGCCAAGCGAGTTTTTTTCAATGGGGTGGATAGGGGGTGTGTTTTTTTGATTGGATGGAACAAAGATATCAGGCATAAGCTATCTCCGCTCTATATTATACAACGGTCCGACAATTTGGATGTTTGCCGGCGCGCGCAAATTAAAGAAGTCTTTGAATTCAGAACCGTTGAATGATTGAGAACCACCGTCCCCCGTCAGTGTTATAGAAGTAGTTCTCCCTTCATTCTTATCCCAGTCAATTGAAATGTCAAATATGCTGTTAAACGGAGTAGCGCCGCGTCCTTGTAGTTCTTGCCGTACTCGATCCGGGTTCCATGTGTCGGTTCCCGCGGGATTCGGCCTATCAGGTTGATACAAATGTTCACGCGTTCCCGAATCTCTTCTTGTCAGGAGAATGACGTTTACCACATCAGCAACCTCTCCGGGCTTAAGCCACGCGGATCTTGCGTATTCATTACGAAAGCCTTGCGCGGCGTAAAAACAAGGAGATTCTTTATCATATGACTTATCTTTGAGATCCTGGAAGCTTCCCACGTCTCCCGTAGTATCCCGCATGCGCTTGGTCCACGAGCGATCGCTCCAACCCACATCGGAAGATTTAAAAAGGTATCCTCCGGCAGTTGACGCGTACCAGGCTGTAATTGTTTGTCCGTCTTTTACCATGACTTTTCCCGCGGTTTCTCTTACTGCACGTTCCCATTCTCCCCCCTTGTTTCCGCCTTTATACACTTGACACGCTTGCGTTGTGCAGATTTCTTTTTCTCCGTTATTCGTATAAGAAAGCGCATAGGAGCGTGCCGCAATAACTTGTGCCTTTAGAGCCTCAATGGGCCAACTTCCCGGCATTTCATAAATTCCCAAGAGATATTCATCAAGCGCTATCTCTCCATAGCCTTGTACCTTAATATGCATGTTGGCATCTTTAGTCTCAAGATTAATCCCGTCATAGTACGCGCGTAAAATATCCTCATGAGATTGTCCCGCTTGCGCTCGTCCCAGAGCACCATACTGATTCATTCCGACTCGATGGGGAATGCCATACGTATAAAACGCAAACGCGGGAGAAAATCCGGGATCAAGTTCTCTGTCATCGGTGCAATACAAAGGTCCTGCGCCAAGACTTGTGGGAAGGTTTAAGCTGCCTAGTTTTTGAGCCAAGATTTGTTGCTGTTGTGCAGAAAGCTGGGCGATTTTGTTCGACAAGCTTGTCTGATATACTTTTGCTCCTTTTACCACGGTATCAAGTTTTGCCGACTGCTCATCAAGGTCTTTTTTAATTGCGATGAGCTGTATCTGTTCTCCTTCAAGCTGTTTTTTCTTATTCTCCAAATCCGTTATGGAAAGGGCAATATTGGTGATAATGGTTTTATCCTGATCGGTTGCCGCTTTTTGGTACGCCAGAAGCTGCGTAAGCTCAGAGGCAGAGTCTGCAGCCACAAACACCAAAAGAGGGGAATAGTGATACGTCTTAATATAAAAACTTCGGATGGCGCTGGCTAAGATTTTTTCCTGTTTTACAAGATTTTTGTATCCCTCATCAATATGAACTTTTTTGACTTCAACATCCTGTTCAATAGCCCTTACCCGTTTTCTGATTCTTTCAACCTGCGTTTGGAGACGGTTGAGTTCGGACTCAAGGGGTTTTGTGGCGTTGATGGACTGAGTAAGGGCTTGAGTGAGCGATTCTATTTCTTTGCCAATGTTGTCAAATTCATCCGAAAATATAGGCCGGGCAAAAGAACTTATCAATATGAAGCCCACTACAACCGCTAAAAAAAAACTCACTACACGACAAATCATGGATACCTCATTATACCAAACTTGCAAAATAGAGCGGTGGGGGGTATACTCACAGGGAACAAAATCCTTATGGACGGAAACGAAAATACGCTTACTTCACCTCCGCGCCAAGATTTTGGTGGGTTTTCTCTTTCACGCCCCCCTAAAAACCCCTCCCGCTTTTTCTTTATTATCCTTTTTGTTGTAGTGATAGGTATTCTCTTATTCGTGGTAAACGCTCTTGTGTTGCCAAAAGGGGGAGAAAAGAAGCCATCCAATCTTACCCCTTCTCCCACACCGGTTCTGAGCGATGAATGGGAGACCTTTTCTCCAACAGATACCCTAGAACCAACCCGAGCAGCAACGCCCTCTCCCACTACAAAACCCACCACAAGCCCTGTGGATTCTGCAACGGGACTTGACAGAAGCGAGCTTGCGATTGTGATCTATAACGGAAGTGGAGTAGTTGGATCGGCGAGCAAGGCGTCTGATTTTCTCAAAGGGTTAGGATATCGGGTGACTTCGGTAGGAAATGCGGATGCGTTTGATTATCAAGACGTGGTGGTTCAGATTAAAAGCGAAAAAAAACAATATCTTGCGCTTCTGCAAAAGGACATTGAGAAGGAGTATGCGGTAGGGAGCAGTTCGGCGCAGCTTTCCGCAAGCGAATCTGCCGACGCAATTGTTATTATTGGAAAGTAATGATATAAAGAAGAAACTGTCTAGGATGAAACATACACTTGATGCAATTGTGGTGGGGGATGCGGTTATTGATGCGTTTCTCGCAATTAAGAACACCCATGAATTTCTTCGTCTTGATGCCAACACCCATGATTTATGCGTACGGTACGGCGCAAAAATTCCTGTTGATGATTGCCAATTTTTATTAGGCGGAAATGGTGCTAATGTTGCGGTTGGTTTAAGCAGGCTGGCTATAAACGCTTCTTTATGTGCGGAAACGGGGGATGACGAATTTTCCTCTAAAATTCTCCGTGGTCTTTCGGAAAACGGCGTGGATACGTCGCTTCTTATCAAAACGCCCCATGCTCCTTCTACGTTTTCGGTTATTCTTAATTTTCAGAAAGAGCGAACCATTTTTAGCAGGCATGTTTTGCGCAAGCATGCGTTTTCCCTTGAGAACATAGCGGCGAAATGGGTATATCTCACCTCGCTTGGAGAAGAATGGAAAGAGGCGTACGCGTCTGTTGTTTCTTACGTGCAACAAACTCACGCAAAACTTGCGTTTAATCCTGGATCACACCAAATGGAAGCAGGGTTTCCCGCTCTGAAAGAGGTTTTAGCGCATACGTCTCTCTTGTTTATAAATCTTGAAGAAGCGCAAAAAATTGCACAAGAAGCAAAGAATTTTAGCAAGTCTTCCCCCGAGGAACTCTTGGTGAGTCTTCAAAAGCTTGGTTCTTCGATTGTTGTAATTACCAACGGAGAGCATGGTTCATACAGTATTGACAAATCAGGAAAGGTTGCGCACATAGGCAGTTATCCTGCGGAGGCAATCGAACGGACAGGAGCCGGAGATGCGTACGCAAGCGGATTCCTGGCTGCCTCTATAAAAAACTTGGACGTTGAAGAAGCAATGCGTTGGGGAAATACGAATGCCGGATCGGTGATTCAATTTGTTGGCGCGCAGAAAGGGCTTTTGACAGAGGGAGAAATACATGGTTGATCTATCTGCCATTACCACAAACGGGAAAGCGCTTTTTCTTGCGTATGACCAGGGAATGGAACATGGGCCGTCTGATTTTAACGATGAGAGTATTGACCCTCAATATATTCTTGAGATTGGGGCAAAGGGTGGATTTAACGCGGTAATCTTTCAAAAAGGAATTGCAGAAAAATATTATCCTTCGACTCGCTTCACTCGCTCAGGGCAAGTTCCTCTTATTGTAAAACTAAACGGAAAGACAAATTTAGTAAAAGATAAAGACCCCTATGCTCCTCTTTTGTGCACGGTTGAGGAAGCGCTTGGTTTAGGAGCAAAGGGGGTTGGGTACACAATATATGTGGGAAGTGAATTTGAATCGTCCATGACCCGCGAGTTCGCAGACGTGGTACGATCTGCTCACGCAAAAGGCATTCCCACTATTGCGTGGATGTATCCGCGGGGCAGAAATGTACCAAATCCCAAAGATCCTCAAATTATTGCGTACGCATCTCGTCTTGGTCTTGAGCTGGGAGCAGATATCGTAAAAGTGCAATATCCGGGAAGTAAAGAAAATTTGCAAAAAGTGGTTGAGGCGGCGGGAAAAACAAGAGTAGTGGTATCGGGAGGCGCAAAAGAGAGCGAGGAGGAATTCTTGGCGATGGGCCGACTCGTTGTTGAGGCAGGCGCAATAGGAATGGCAGTTGGCAGAAACATCTGGCAACACAAAAACCCCTTGAGTCTCACAAAAAAATTAAAGGAGATCATTTTTTCATGAAGATTTATTTAGCAGCTGATCACGCGGGATTTGAGTTGAAAGAGAAGATTAAAGAGTTTCTTGTCAAGGAGAATCATGAGGTTGTTGATTGCGGTGCGTACACATATGATCCTAACGATGATTATCCTGATTTTATCGCAAAAGCGGCAAAAGCAGTCTCAATCGACCCTGAAAACTCAAAGGCTGTCATCTTGGGAGGATCCGGGCAAGGAGAGGCAATTGTTGCAAACAAATTTCCCAACGTGCGCGCAGTTGTGTATTATGGAGAGAACGATTCCATTGTGCTGCTTTGTCGGGAACATAATGACGCAAACGTGCTTTCTTTCGGCGCGCGGTTCATATCAGAGGAAGAAGCGCTCAAGGCAGTTCGTGTCTGGCTCACCACACCATTTTCAGGCGAATCTCGCCACAAAAGAAGGATTAAAAAAATAGGAGATATAGAAAGAAAACTATGTACGAAGTAATTCCCGCCATCTTAGAAAAAGATTGGAATGCAATTGAGCGGAAACTCAACCTGGTGAAGTCGTTTGCCAAGACGGTTCATATTGACGTGATTGATGGCGTGTTTGCACAGAACAAAACGCTTCTTGATCCCCAGCCTTTTTCCGTATTTAAAGAAGACTTCATTCTTGAGGCGCACTTTATGGTGGATGAGCCGGTTGATTATCTTGCGCCCTTTGCGCAGGCAGGATTCAAGCGGTTTTTGGGACACATTGAGCGTATGTCTGACCAGGCGGAATTTGTAGCCCGAGCAGAAGAGTTAGGAGAGGTGGGGTTGGCACTTGACGGCACCACATCTCTTGATAAGATTGAGGTTTCCTTAAACGATCTGGATGCGGTTCTTATCATGACCATTCAGGCGGGTTTTTCAGGGCAATCATTTGTTGCCCAGCATTTAGAAAAAGTCCAGAAACTTTCCGATCAAACGCCTTTCCCCATAGAGGTTGATGGGGGAATTAATGACATTACCATTATTCAGGCAAAGAACGCCGGCGCAAGACGGTTTATTGCTTCAAGCTTTTTGTTTGGGTCGGAAAATCCTCATGCCCAATACGATAAGCTTTCTGCCGCATGTAATCTTACATCGGCGCAGGCGTAGGAGATGGTGCAAGGGGAGCGCAAGAAACAAAGTTTTCTGTTCCCCTGATAAAATATTCCACTCTTCCAAGACAGCGTTTTGAAACCACATTGACCGGAATTACCACATTCTCAGACGGAGAGTTTGCAAGAACAAGAGATGTGATTTTATTCCAAATAGGAGCGGCTCCTGTAATGCCTGATGCTAATGCCTGGCTCATGGGGGAATTGTCATTATTTCCCACCCATACCGCAACGAGTTGGGCTTTTGTATAACCAATTGTCCAATTGTCACGTTTGTTATCGGAAGTCCCTGTTTTTACCGAAACGCGTTTATTGGGGATTACAAGAGGTGAGTTTGCGCCAAATTCAAGCGATCGAGACTTGTTATCCGCAAGAATATCAGAAATGATAAACGCAACACCCTCATCAAGAACTCGCTGCCCATATTCTTCCTTTTCCTTTTCTTCCAAAACGCTCCCTTTGTAGTCTGTTATTTTAAGAACGGGATTTATGTCAACCCGGATTCCTCCGTTTGCAAGTGTTGCGTATACCGTTGCCATGTCCGTCATTCTTACCTCAGCGCTTCCGAGCGTTAATGAAAGCCCGTAGCGATTCGGATTGTTCCACGTGGTAATTCCCATTCTTCGTGCCAAATTCATCATGGTTGGGATCCCAATTGAGTTAAGGACTCTTACGGCAGGAATGTTAAACGAATTGGCAAGCGCAAGCCGCATAGGAACTCTTCCATGAAATTGTCCGTCATAGTTTACCGGCGAATAATTGTTGCCCCACTGATCCCTAAAGGCTATGGGGGTATCATCCAGGATCGTTGCCGGCGTATATCCTTTTGAAAGCGCTCCCGCATAGGTAATTATCTTAATAGATGATCCCGGTTGCCTAAGAGACGTTGTTACATTCACGTTCCCCCCATCTGGGTCATAAAAGTTTCTGCTTCCTACCATTGCCAAAATATCCCCATTGGCAGGATTTGTAATGAGAGCGGCTCCATTAGAGAGGTTAAGAAACTCATTTTTTTCCACTTCTTCATCAACGATTTTTTGCGCTTTTTCCTGAAGGGAAAAATCAAGGCTGGTCACAACAGATAGTCCTCCGCGCTCAACAAGAGGCAATCCGTACTTTTTTATCAAAAGATCTCTTACGTACATGACAAAATGGGGAGCTTTAAGCGGAGTTTGTTCTCGCTCAAGTATCATTTCTTCTGTAAGAGCCTCCTGCATTTCTCTTTCTGAAATGTATCCAACTTCCGCCATTTTTCGCAAAACCGCGCTTTGCCGTTTTTTCCAAAATTGTTTATCCTCTCCAAACGGGGAATACAGACTTGGCGCGCCCGGAAGGCCCGCAAGAAGAGCACTTTGTGCAAGATCAAGATCCTTTACCCCTTTTCCAAAGTACAAATGAGCAGCGCTTTCCACCCCCCACGCGGTTCCCCCATAGGGAATCTGATTAAAATACATCTCCAAAATCTCGTCTTTGGTATAGATGCGCTCCGCCAAAAACGCAATAATAACCTCTTTAATTTTTCTTAAAAATGTTTTTTCAGGATTAAGAAGGGCTGACTTTATAAGCTGTTGGGTTATGGTGGATCCTCCCTGCAAGCCTCCCTCATTTGACAAATTAGATACGGTTGCCCGCGCAATTGCAATAAGATCAAACCCAGGGTGTGAGTAGAAGTCTTTGTCTTCAATAGCAATCGTTGCCCGCACAAGGCTCTTTGGTATATCGGAGAGGGGCACAAGAGTTCTGTTTTGTTGCGCATAGATTTGATACAAAAGCGTTCTATTTCTGTCATAGATTTTTGTTGTTTGGGGAATTTGGCGAAGAACAAGTTCATTAGGGCTTGGGAGTGCTTCAACAAAAACAAAAAGAAGAAGCGGGACAAAAATAAACACAAGAGAGACAAGGAGTCCTTGCATAAAATACCTCGCTTTTATTGAAAAGGGGACTAAAAAGACAGGAATGGTTTTTCTTTTTTTTGCTTTTTGTTTGCGAGGCGCAAACAGCCTTGCGGTCGATTTGAACGGAAAAAGCTTAGGCACACTGAATGCCTTGAGGAAGCGTTTATTCCTTTTTTGAACAAAAATTATTTTCTGCCTTCGATTTCTTAATGATGCAATCTTTTTTCTTGTTCTCCTATATTGTTCAAGAGGAAAACCTGTTGTTGCTAATACGCCATCCCCAATTGCGATTAATGCCGCAAGAAAAAGAAGCAGTCCTTTTTTAAGCAAGGTTACCCAGAAGTTGAGTATGTATTTTGATCCGTTTTTTTTCCTGCCCATACGGTTTACCAACAGCATTATACTATAGGGAGGTGTCGGAGGGAAGGGGGTGGGGACAGGTTATACAATACCGGTCGCCTATGGGATCAGTAACTACGAGCTCCAGTCGTTCTTCCACGTTTTCGGTTTGTCCCGTTTTTGCCAAGTCATTCGTTGTTCTATCAATCCATACCTTTTGACGGCCCGGATCGGCTCGTGTAGGCTCTGTCCCTTTTATAAAATACTCAAATCGAGTTGGGCAGCTATCCGGTGTTCCTTCAGCAGGAGAGAGAAGCCCGCTCGTTGAGCAGATTATCTTCCCAATTACATTGGTAGGTCTTTGAAACGCAACGGGTTTTGTGTTTTTTAAAAGATGAGTCATGATGGCATGCCATATGGGAGCTGCTCCGGTAACTCCTGAGGCAAGTCCATTCATGGGAGTATTGTCATTATTGCCCACCCATACCGCAACCACGTAACTGGGGGTGTAGCCAATGGTCCAGTTGTCTCGCAAATCGTTTGTTGTCCCTGTTTTTACCGCAACGGGAAAGTTGCCTATCTTAAGCTGAGAATTGGCCCCAAAGGCAAACTCGCGCGCCCCATTGTCAGAAAGAATACTTGAGATAATAAACGCAACTCCGGGAGGAATTACTCGCTTGCCAAAAATAAAGCTTTGGGGAGGCTTATATTGCTCAAGAACGGTTCCATTAGACGTGGTTACTTTAAGAATGGGATGGATGTCTGCCTTATAGCCCGAATTAGCGAATACGCCGTAGGCAGTAGCAAGTTCAAGCATGCTTACCTCTCCGCCACCAAGCGTTAATGAAAGACCGTAGCGAGCAGGATCGGTAAATGTTGAAATACCCATGGCGGAGGCGGTTGCTATCATTGCCTCAACGCCATTTGCCTTAAGCATTTTAACCGCAGGAATGTTAATGGAGTTGGCAAGGGCAAAGCGCATTTGCACAACCCCGTGCCACTTACCGTCGTAGTTTACCGGACAATACGGATTTTTCCTGGGGTTAGGAAAGCATATTCTTTGGTCTGCAAACGGAGTTGAGGCGGTATATCCTTTGATAAGCCCGGTTGCGTAATTGACAGGCTTGATAGCCGATCCCGGCTGGCGAAGCGCAAGGGTTACGTTTACGTTTCCATCCGACTCTTCGTCAAAATAGTCTTTTGATCCAACCATAGAAAGGATCTCCCCTGTTTTAGGATTAAGAACAAGGGCAGCGCCATTTCTTGCGTTAAATTGTTTTAGTTTGAGAGCCTCATTGGCAACAATGAGTTCTGTTTGGTGTTGAAGATCAAGATCAAGACTTGTGGTTACCTTGAGGCCTCCTTGTTCAACGGCTCTTTGCCCATAGGTTTGCACTAAAAGGTCTTTTACATACAGGACAAAATGAGGAGCATTGATGTTATTTGCGATTTTTTTAAATACGAGGGATGCGGAAAGGGCTTTTTTGTATTCTCCCTTTGTAATATGGCGCTGTTGGTACATTTGTCCCAACACCTCTTCCTGCCGTTTTTTTGCAAGCTCAGGGTAAGCTCCAAATGGAGAATAAAGGGTGGGAGCCTCAGTGAGTCCGGCAAGAAGCGCGCTTTCAGCAAGAGAAAGATTTTTCGCCGACTTTCCAAAATACGTTTGGGCTGCTGACTCAACCCCCCACGCGGTCCCGCCAAACGGCGCTTGACTAAGATACATTTCTAAAATTTTCTCCTTTGAATAGAGAATCTCAACCGCAAAGGCAAGAATGACCTCCTTGACTTTTCGTTGGATGGTTCTATCAGGAGTAAGAAGCGTATTTTTAACCAGTTGTTGAGTAAGCGTGGATCCTCCCTGAAGTTCTCCTTTGAATATGATGGAGATTAGAGCGCGTGCGATTCCGCGAAAATCAATTGCCCCATGCCGATAAAAATCCTTATCCTCAATTGCAATCATCGCCTGCTGCATGGATTTGGGAACTTGAGATAGCGGAACAAACGTTTGGTTTCTAGAAGAGTAAATCGTGTAGAGTAGTTTTTGGTTGCGGTCAAAAATTTGCGTTGATTGAGGGAGAGAAGAGCTGCTTAATCTCGTGGGGGAGGGGAGATCTCTTAGGATAAAAAAATAGGAGAGTCCCAATAGTAATCCCCCTGTTAAAAATAGCAAGATCATCTTTCCAAACCGCCTTTTGTATACAAAGGATAAAGGTTTATAATTAAAAAAGTAGTATATTAATTTCATCGTTATTATATTACCATACAATTATGGAGACTGTTTCTTTTTTTAACTGGGTTGATTACGTGATGATTCCCCTTGTTGTCTGGTATGCGCTTCAAGGAGGATCAAAAGGATTAATAGGCGAGTTTATAAATTTTGTCTTCTACGTTATAGCCTTTACTATTGGACTTATTTTATACCCATACGTTTCTTCCCTTATAATTCTTTTATTTCCTGTTTCAAAGGCGTTTGCAAATCCCATTTCGTTTCTTTGCGTCGTTTTCATAAGCACCGTGAGCTTTTTTATAATCCTTTCAATTCTTTTTCCTTTTGTGCGTGTGGTTACGGTAAAAAACGTTTTCTTGGCGAGAGTAAGCAAAGGAGGGGGCATGCTGTTTGCGACAGCGTCCTTTTATGTTATTGCAAGTTTCTTTTTTATGGTGCTTGTTTCTTTTCCTATCTCAGCGTTTTTGACACAGTCGATCTCATCATCGGGCGTGGGGGGCATTATGCTGGGGAAGACGCAGATTTTTGAAAAAAACCTCAACGAAATTTTAGGAAGGTCTCTTTTCTCGCTTATGAATTTTTTTACCGTGTCTCCTCATGAAAAACAGTCGTACGCACTGCTTACCACGAATTCTTTTGTCATTGACAAAGCATACGAACAGAAAATGTTTAAGGAGCTTAACCGCGAACGGGCGCTTTACGGAATGTTCCCGCTTGTTCTTAATGGGGAGTTATCAGCTATTGCGCGCACGCACGCAAAAGATATGGTAAAGAGGGAATATTTTTCTCATTACTCTCCCGAAGGAAAATCCCCCTCTGATCGGATAAGAGGCGGAGTGTTTGGAGCAATAGGAGAAAATCTGGCCATTGCCCCGAATGTTGATCTTGCAATGAGGGGGTTTATGCAAAGCTCTGAGCATCGTCGCAATCTTTTATCGCCTCGCTTTCGAAACGTGGGAATAGCAGCGTTAGATACGGGGAAATACGGGATAGTATTTGCGCAGGAGTTTACCGATTAAAATACATATAATGGAACTATTATGTATAATCTTTCCGTTCTCTCCCAGCATGATATAGAAGGCGTCGTATGTCTTCTGCGTTCTGATCTTGACGTCCCTCTGGTGGACGGGGCTATTGATGATGAGACAAGGCTTATTGCTTCCCTACCAACCATTGAATATCTCCTCCTAAACAGAGCGAGTATTGTTATTTGCGGACATTTGGGCAGGCCGGCGTCCTTTATTCAGAATCCTCTTGAATTACCTTCCTCTCAAGAAGATTTTGTAGAGCTTAGTCTTTTGCCTGTTGCGCAGTGGTTTGCCCAAAAACTGCGTTTCCGCATAAAGAAGGGGAGAAAAAACGGGTTTTTTGGGTGGGAAATTGGAGGAGACATGTTTCTTCTTGAAAACATACGTTTCTATAAAGGAGAAACGGAGAATGATGCCAATTTCGCGCAATTACTTGCTTCTCTCGCGCACATCTATATCAATGATGCTTTTGCGGTAAGCCACAGAAGTCATGCGTCTATTGTGGGAGTTACCCATTATATTCCCCATGTGGCAGGGTTTCGGCTCGCGACAGAGGTACGGTTTTTAGAAGGAGTGCTCTCTGACCCAAAACGGCCGTTGGTGGTGGTTATGGGAGGAAAAAAGATTGAAACCAAGCTTCCTCTTCTTCGCGCAATGGCGAGAATGGCAGACTACGTATTGGTGGGTGGGAAAGTTTCCCAAGAAGCAGAACGAATTCTTGTTGAAGACGCGAATGGCATACATAAAGATCACATTTTCCTTGCGGACCAAAACAAAGACAAAACGGACATTACCAAAGAGAGCGTTCGCCGCTTTATAGCCATTATTAAAACCGCGCGCATGATTATTTGGAACGGATCAATGGGGATAATTCAGCCGTCAGCAACTAGCCGTCAGCAATCAGAAAGAGAGGATACGGAGAGGGGGACCAGAGAAATTGCCAATGCCATTGCAAAAAGCCGCGCGTTTACGCTTGTTGGAGGAGGCGATACGGTTGAGTATCTCAATAGGCTTAAGATCGCGGATCGGTTTAGTTTTGTATCAACGGGGGGTGGAGCAATGCTGGCGCTCTTAAGCGGAGAAAAGCTTCCCGGTCTTGAGGTTCTTGCTACCTAGTCAGTTTTAACTCTTTCTCTGCGCGCTCTGCTTTTCTCCAGTCAATATACCCACTGGAAGTTTCCCCTTGATCAAACACGAATAGGGTTCTATACTAAAGGTATGGTGAAAGTTGCGATTAATGGATACGGACGAATTGGTAGACTTGCGCACAGGGTAATCCTTGAGAGATTTTCATCGCAAATAGAGGTCGCTGCGATTAACGCCGGTTCATCAACCGATATTAAAGGTTGGATGTATCTTCTCAAATATGACACGGTGTATG
>MFOZ01000037.1 GCA_001784055.1 Candidatus Levybacteria bacterium RIFCSPLOWO2_01_FULL_42_15
CTTCATACCAAGGCTTCTAAAGAATAACCAAAGGGGAACATTTTTGGCATGCATATGCAATACACTACTTGCGTTTTCTTTATTTTGATTATCATCAACATGTATAAATGAGCTCTTCATATAATACTCAGACTTTGCAAAATCTAATGCTTGACCATTTACATATACCTTAAAATCTGCATGTATATGTTGTGAGTCTAAGATGCCTATTGCTTCTTTATTGTTGCCCATATTGCAATCAATTTGTCCTGTATCAATACACTGTTGTATCGGCATACCACAAGTATCACAAATACCGTCGTTGTTTTGATCCATCCGCTCTTTGGCCAAAGCTATATCAAAGGGGGTAAGTTTTATTTTAGATAGAGGTTTCATGGCTGAGGTGGTAGTTGAAACCGCAGCAGAGTTTATATTGTTCATAATCCTCATACGATACATAAGATATTGATTAGTTAAAAACCCACCAATAACAATAATAAATAACAATGATTGCGTTGTAAGCTTAGGTAATCGAAAAGTTGGATAATCGATTGCTGTTTGAACACGCCCCAAATTAGCTGATTGTAAGCCTGGACGATAAACAGTTTTAAATTTCTTACCAAGGACTAATAAAAATAATCCAGCCAATGTTAAACTCCCGCCGATAAAGCGGAAAAAGTCCATAAAATCAGCTATTTGAGAAAATGGTAAGCCAAAAATAAGAAGGCCTGTGTTAATCAGTAATAGGTTTCTATCCCTTGTCATGGGATGTCTTTGTCTCAAATAAAAATAAGCCGAAAGCAGTGTAAAAACTAAAGCAGCCGTCCAAAAATACATTTGATATACCTGAAGAAACATCAGGGGCAAAATCTGTGTGGTGATGCCAAAGATGGCCAAGATCGATACAGCAGTTACGCATAGTGAGTGACATACGTTGTGCAAGCTTCCGATGCCGCCAACCACACCCGAGGCCGTACCGCCGAGTACAAACATTCGACTCTTAAGGATGAGTGCTTTTGCCGTTCTCATTTAGGATTTGTTACTTGTGGTAAGAATTGCGCTCCGGTTTGATTAGATTTTGCGGCTTGCATTTTATTAAATAGCATAATCGACAGTATGAGAGCAACTACAACCAAAATAGCCAGTAACCAATTATAGGGTTTTGCTATCCACTCTGGTAGTATAAACTCCCATCCTGGTTCAAGTTCTTGTTCATCTGTCATAATCCGTGCCTTCCGTCAGTTCCTGCCCCCCCGTGGGTCTGATGAGTAAGAGCCTGTTCATTTCCTGTGGCAAGCAGATAATCTTCAAGCATGCCTTTTGGATACCAAATCGCATACCATCGGTGCCCTTCGCCCAGTAATTGGTCATTGGAATACGTATCTGAATAATTTTGGAGCATAAACTTAAAGAATCCTCTGGCAGCCTTCGCATGAGCGCAACCGCAGCGATTGATGGTGGTAACGCTGGTAGGTCCCCCGCAACAATAACTGCAAACCATGTTACTTATAAACCACTGATACCGTTGTTCCAAATCCGCACTCAAGGAGATAGATTTTTCATACGCACCCCATTTTTTCTGAGCATTGATTGGATCATCAAAAGAGATATCGTCAGGCGCATAAAATGGTTTGCCTGTTGCAATCATTACAACTCTTGCATCGGCTAATGCATCTCCCGTTCTTGGATTTGCGAGCACTTCTGTTATAGTAGGCTGTTCAACCAAAGAGGTGGTTCGTCCATCGGGATTCATCTTAGGAGCAATAATTTTTTTAGCGTTGGTGGATTGTATTCCAAGTAGCTGTGCGAGTTTCCCCGTTGCAAGTCCCATTTGTGCCGCGGTCTGGGTTATCAAAAATTGGTTAACGCTAAACGCGACGATGAGGGAAGCTAAAGCAAGCTTCTCCAAAGGCAGAATAATCAACCTCTTTCCAGTGGGCTTTTTCACTTCAAGGCTCCTATGCGTTATGTCCGCGCAATCCGTACAATGAACCGCTGTCTTGACTTTTGAAAGCGCGTAAAGCGTTGAGCCCATTAAGAGGGCGATGCTTAAAAATTTCAGCTCCAAGCCTTGCAGAGGAAAAATTGTTAAGCCTCCCGCAATACCAGTCGCTGAAAGCAAGAACGTTCCGCAAACAGGACAACCCATGCCAAACGCCGCCGCGATCAGTCCTCCGGCATTTGCTCCTACAGTTTTTCCTTTACCTAACTTGGAATGAGAATACAACCAAACCATTACAGCTATGCTTATTCCAGACAGCACTGTTATCAAAAATGTCGCAATAATATAAGTAATCCCATATAGAAGAGAAAACTTCCCAAATTCTCCTGTTTGCATCATTTCTAAAAAAATGGGGATGGTAGTCGTTTGATTAATAAGCCAATAAGAAAGGTAAGCAACCACCAAAAATGTAACCAAAGCGATGTTTCTATAGAAAGACTGTTGAAAAATAATACCTAACGCGGGCACTACGTGATTCATATTATTGATTAGTTTTTCCAGTTGCTAAATCTTTATACGTAATATTTCCTAACCGAGCCATTTCTCGGAATACATACCATCCATCAGTTTCAACTGTGCCAACACTTTTCCAGACATTTTTCAAGTTGACATATTGGTCCGCATCGGAAGAAAGAAGAATGGTTGGTATGTTAATAATCTTATAAGAAGAAGTTAAACGTTTTCCTTCAGCAGAGTTAACATCAACAGTTCGCTCAGAAGAAAGCCCCACTCCGTACCCTTGTGTTACAATAGGTTTTTGTACCTTGATTGGATCATAACAGTCAGGGCAGGTTGAATCAGTAAGATAAACCATATCCACAAGTCCTAAAATTTGCCCTTTTACTAAGTCTCTATAAGGCAAAAGAAGATTTCGAGCCACATACATTCCATCTTGCTCAACCGTTCCTATTCCTGTCCATTTGCTTTTAACATTCTCGTAATAATCTACCTCTGAAGAGAGGATAAAGGTGGGAATTTTGGTAATTTTATATTGGTCAATCAAAGCCTGGGCTTGTGCTGAAAACCAGGGTAATTCATTTTCTTCAGTTATCTTTATACCGACTTTTTTATATGCTTCAACTGTCAATTTAGGATCAGTGCATTGTGAACAAGACGGGTCTGTAATAACTGTTGCCGTCACTTTCCCCATTTCTTTTCCGGTTTCAGGATCAATAAAAATAGGTGTCACCTTGGTAAAAACAAACGTATCATTTTTAATATCCCCATTGCTCTTTATAAATCCTTCAAGATTTTTTTTAGTTACCTCGCCCGTTGCAATGTATGTTGGTGCTCGCTCTATTCCAAATTGTTTAATAAGCGATTGACCTTCAGATGAGTCAAGCACTACTGTTTTTTCCTCACCCACAGATACGTTTTGTTTTTTAAAAGTAGCTAGGGCATCATCCAGATTAAAACAGTCATTGCAATTTGGAGTAATAATTTTGGTGATTTTAACAGTAACAGGTTTCGCAGCTTCCTTTGCAACTGCAATGTTTTTATTAATAATTGCAAGTATTTTTGTAGAAAAAAGCGCTCCGGCAATAGTTGCTACAAGAGCAATAGTTAAGAATATTTTTGGCCAAGGAACTTTCAACTCCTTTTCTTTAGCAACCACTTCTCTATCTATACTAGTTAGAACATTTTTCTTGTTCATAGCATATAAACAGCGTGCTTGAAACTTTAGCATCCTCCAACCATTGATTGCGGAACATCAGTTCCGCTACCGGTATTGGTAGTAGTTGCAGCTGTTGGTGCCGTCTTAACCGGCGCAGTAGCTGAGTTTGCGCTGATACGAACCAGTTGGAATGTTTGGAACAGGGTAATAAACGCTACTAAACCAAGAATTACAACCTGCATATTCGGTTTAGGAATATGCAAAACTATAGTATTATCGGTTGCTTGCGGAACGTGATGCATTGCGCCCGTACCAGGTTGTTTTACATCTTGTGAATCTGCGGTTTTTTTATTTTCTGCCATAACACACCTCCTTTCTATCAGTTGCCTACTACAAATTGTAGTAATAAATTTTCCTTATTGTCAAGAGGGAAAACTTATTGGTAGTAAGGTAATTTGTATGTTGGTGCAGCACTCGCATTATCTGATGAACACATAACGTATGAAGGTTCGGTTGTATGTTCCATATGAAATGCATTTGCAGGCGTTTGCAAAAGAAACAAACTAATAAAGAGAAATATAGCGGTTGAAAAAAAACTTATCCACGAAACTCCAATGTAATACTTCACTGACGGATTTACAAGACGACGAATACGAATTTCTAAATAATCAGGGTTAGAAATAGCAGGGACAGTTGCAAACGTTATTTGTGGTTCCATAAGGATTTTTTTAAGTGCCCCTCGCAAAAAAGCAGTGTCCTGTTGGGATTTAATGGCAAAACGATCTGCTAAAAGCTCATTCGTTGCAGCGATGTTTTTATTAAGTTCTGAGAAAATAGGCAGGAAGAAGAATACACAGCTAATAGTTTTCCCTAAGATGATTTTAAGAGGATCGTGGTTTTGAAGATGAGCTTTCTCGTGGAGAAAGACTGCTTCAAGCTCTTTATCGTTTAAGGATGAAACGAGACCTGTTGTAATAATAATAGAGGGTGAAAGAATACCAGTACAAAAAGAGAAAAGGTTAGTATCCTCAACAAGATGGACACTGTTTTTTAGACCGAGTAAAACAATCATGTTCTCAGTCTTCTTTGAAATAGCAACATGCTTTATTAATAATCCTTTTACCAACCTCTGCGTTTTCCATAACTGAATAAAAAAAGATGAAGCACCAAGCAGTATGGCTGTTCCTAGGGCTATAGCAAGTGTATTGGGAAGCGTATGCGGAATTTGAAAAAGAGTATTCGATGCAAACTGTTGGCAAAAATAGAGTTTTTTTGCAGCAAATAGAGGAAACGTTTTTGTTAGTAGGGCCAGAGCAATAAATCCTGTAATAAGACTTAAGGAAATTAGTAAGAGAAAGCTTCCATTGTATTTGTTTATCTTCATTGTCATTTTTTATCAAGCATTTTTAATAATTCTTCACGTTTTTTAAGGTCGATTTTTTGAATTTCCTTTACAAAGTAGGTTACTGCTTCATGTCCAAGTGTTGAGATAGCAGTGGTAAATATTATATGGATGGATTTTGCAACAAATTTTTCTCGACTTACTCTTGGTTGATATAGATAACTTGAACCGTGAAGATTTCTAATTAGTATTCCTTTCTCAACCAATCTGCCCATAATGGTCATGACCGTTGTATAAGCAAGCTTTCTATTCTTTTGAAGTTTTATCAGAACATCTCGTGCTGAACAATGCTTGCTCTTCCAAATAATATCCATTATTTGCTTTTCAAGTTCTCCAAGGGGGGATGTTTTCATATATACTACACATTGTAGTATTTATATTTTATTGAGTCAATCATACCTTAAGGAGAGATTATTTTAAATCCCATTTAAAAATCCTATCTACTCCGCCAATTTGTTTAATGGTTAATTTAACAGATTTAGCTTCTTGTAAAAAGGCTGAGAATATCAGATTTCCTTCTTTATGATGTCCCTCTGTCTCCCCGCTCCAGCTTATCGGATTATAAATATTTCCCTTATCATCTTCTAATACAGATATGTTTTTTAATGACTTATCTAAATTTACCGAATGAGTATTTAAGACGACATTAAATTCTGGGTTTTCTCTTGAAGAAAGCTTTAAAGGAATAACTTCTACGGTAACATCTGCCTTTTGGTTTCCCTGTTTTGTATAGCCATTATTAATTGTCTGAACCCGCTGAACAGGTTGATCAGATATCATAACAAAAACCAAAAAGCCTATGGTAACTCCTAAAATAATTAAAGGTAAAATTTTTATGTTTTTATTATTTTTTTTTATCTTTCTATTTATCCAGTTTACCGTATAAAAATGCCGCCAGGTAAACTTCCACCCAAACCACTGCTCCAAAAGTAATTGCTCCCAAAATTATCCCTGTTAAAGACATTTGGTTTGTAGTTCTTGCTGCTTCCATGTTTAGTGTGTGAATCCAGCTTTGACCGATTGACAAAAGAATGTCGGGCGCAACAAAAGATAGTACTACGCAGACAAAATAGAAAACTAAAAGCGCCAATGTAACTGCGTTTGCTAAAACAATAGGATTTTTCATTTTTCACCTCCTTCCGTCCACAACTTTTATTGGCAATTTTGGTATAAAAAACGGCGTTTTTTTTGAATACACATCATAAATTTTACCAAATGTTTTCACCATTTCTTTTTCTTCTAGCTTTGCAAGTCTTGCATACATAAATATAAGAATTGGGAACATAATAAGCGTTATTAGAGTTGGCCACTGTAATAAAAATCCAATCATAACAATAATAAAGCCAATATACTGAGGATGACGAATATATTTATATAGGCCTGCAGTTGCAAGTCTATGCAACTTTTGAGCTTTATATAATTTGTTCCAGGCAGATGAGATAATAATAAAACCCAGAATTACAAGAATGTTGCTTACTATATGAACAAAGTTAAAATGGGGATCACCCCTAAAGCCCAAAAGGCTCTGCCACAGATGCCCCCCATCATGTGAGTAAAAATTCATTCCGGGAAACTTGTTTGATAACCAACCGGAAAGAAGATAAATAGTTAAAGGAAAACCATACATTTCCGTAAACAACGCCACAATAAATGCAGAGAACATGCCAAATGAACGCCAGTCGCGGAGCGTTTTAGGTTTGGTGAAGCTGAATGCAAATATGATAAAAATTCCCGAGCTTATTATCACGAGCGGCCATAGATTATAAGCTTGTACATCATTCATGGTTACTTCCTTTCCCTTCTTTCTTATTGTTATCATGTTTATGCTTTTCTCCATGACCCATACCCGCATGCATAAAAAAATGAAGCCCAATAAAAATAACAAAGAATACATAAGGCACAAATCCGTATAGATGAACACGATGTTCAAAAATAAAAAAGTTGGACATAGCTAATTTATTTTTCCAAGCTCGAAAACCATCATGTCGTTTTGTAAGCTCATGGAAGGGTCATCAAAAACATATCTTACAATTCCTTTTTTATCTATAACGATATAACTATGACCCGGCATGATTCCTCTGTGCATAGAAGAAGGCAATGCAAGAATTCCATAATTTTGCGAAACCGATTTTGTAGCATCAAAAAGAACTGTTGATTTTTCCAAATCCGGCATTTTTGAAATCGCATTTTTCCAGTCAGCCGAAGAATCAACTACTACACTTAAAACCGCAATATCTTCTCTTGCAAGCCTTTTATCTTTAGACAGCTCTACAATCTGATTCCAGCAGGCAGGATAACACATTAAGCCTTCATTAAAAAAAAGTACGACTTTTTTCCCCTTAAGGTTGCTTAAGGTTATATCGCCGCCGGTACTTGAACCAAGAGTAAAATCGGGTGCTTTTTTGCCTGCAAGATTTTTAAAAACAGTTTCATCAATAATACTGCTTGCGGCATGATGGCTATCTGCAGATTGTCCAGAAACCTGACTAGAACTTTCTGAGTTTGCTTGCGGGCTATTGGTATTTTTAAACGAAATTGAATTAAAAACTGCCCAAGTAATACCCGCTGTTATTAAAACTACTATAATAATATTTTTAGTATCATTCATCTTCTTCACCTCCTTTTGATTTAAATAAAATGATAATTTGTTTTACCGCAGTTATTAAAATTATAAAAAATATGATAAGAAAAGTAATTGCCAAGATATAATTAGGCAGAAAAGATGTAAGAGATTGAATAGACTTTACCAGTTTGGCAATAAATACGTTAACACTTATCTGGTAAGAAGAATGGGAAATAAGCTGGTTTGTCTGGGATAAGTACAAAATTACTATTCCAAGAACAAGAAACATTGCGCCTGATATAAGATTAGGCAATGTGGTGTGAAATTTATAGGAAAAAATTGAATAATTAACGCCTTTTCTTAACGCAAAAAGTTTTTTATTTATTTCGGTTTTGTCAATAAACAGAGCAATTACAAAAAGAGGAATAACCATTCCCAGAACATAAGTTAAAGTGTAAAGACCTCCCCATAAAACCGAGCCCGGTAGAACCGAAAGCGCCAAAACTCCTGCCAAAACAGGGGCGCAGCAGGTTGTCGCAATACCCGAAAATAACCCAAGAAGATAAATAGACACAAAGTCATGTTTTTGAAGCGTAGGATTAACAGGCGTGGGAAGAGCAAATTTTTTGCCTGAAACAAGAAAAAACCCCATAAAAATCAGAAGAAGCGCGCCTATTAAAAATATTTGATTATGGTACTGTCTAAAGGCTTCCGCCAGAAAAGAAACTCCCAAACCAATAGGAAGAAAAATAGTTAAAAGGCCTAAGAAATAAATAAATGTCATTAAAAATACTGTGGATTTTTGCTTAAAAATTGAAGCAAAAAAGGTAGGCAAAAGAACGCTTATGCAGCAGGGCGCAAAAAGCGCCGCAATTCCCGCAAAAAAAGCCGCTATAAATGATGCGCTAATTAAAGGGTCCATAATTTTAAAAAATTTCCTTTCCAGTTATTAACAACATCCGCTTTTTTTCTCCTGTCTCGGTTTTTTGTTATCTCCGATAAATATTTCTTTACAATTCTTTGAACAAAAATAAAATGTTTTCCCTTTATTTATATAAGAGAATTGTGTTTTGTTTTTATCAACACTCATTCCGCAAACCGGATCTTTAACTTTCCCTTCATTCTTAAATATATTTAACATAAATCACCTCCTTTCATAATTTAATCAAGTTTTGCTCGTCTTAAAAGCAAAGCATTGAATACAACAATAATTGATGAAGCACTCATTAGAAGCGCAGCCCACTCAGGTCGTAATAAAATACCAAACGACGGATAGAGTATTCCTGCTGCCGTCGGGATAGCAAAGACGTTATATCCTGTTGCCCAAATAAGATTTTGAACCATTTTGGAGTTTGTTTTATGGCTTAAAGAAATTGCTTTTACAACATCCAACGGATCGTTTTTCATTAAAACAATCTCCGCGGATTCAACCGCAACGTCGGTTCCGGCTCCTATTGCTATCCCAACGTGGGCCTGTGTTAAAGAAGGAGCATCATTTATTCCGTCTCCCACCATAGCTACAATATTTCTTTCGTTTTGTAACTGTTTGATTTTATTAACCTTATCCCCAGGCAATACTTGAGCAAAAACCGTGTCTATTTTTAGTTCTTTTCCGACTTTTTCCGCAATATCCTTTGTGTCTCCCGTTAGCATTGCTGTTTTTATTCCCATTTCGTGAAGCCTTTGAATAGCTTGTTTTGACTCCTCCCGTATTTGGTCTTGAAGAACTATTACTCCTTTAACTTCCCCATCAATCTCTACATAAACGGTTGTCCCGGTGTTTTCTACGCTCAAATCATAACCCTTAAATCCTAATTCCTGCATTAAAGCTTTATTTCCAACGGTTACTTTTTTGCCGTCAACTTTTCCGCCTGCTCCTTTACCCGGGAAAGATTTAAAATCCGAAACTTCCGGTATTTCCAATCCTTGTTTCTTCGCCTCGTTTATAATACCCTGGGCAATTAAGTGCTGTGAATGAGCTTCAACGGAAGCAGCAAAACGGATCACATCATTCTTGATCCATTCTTTGTCATGCCGAACTTGTTTCGGCATCTTATCGGTTTTTTTGAGATCCTGAAACAAGTTCAGGATGACATCGGTAACTCCAAATTCTCCTTTCGTAAGAGTTCCTGTTTTGTCAAAAACCACGTAATTTATTTTTCTGGCAATTTCCAAACCCTTCATGTCCTTTATTAAAATTCCGTTTCTTGCTCCAAGCGTTGAAGTAATTGTTGTAACTGTAGGAATAGCAAGTCCCAGAGCGTGGGGGCAGGCAACAACAATCGCTGCTACCGCTACAGTCATCGCAAAAACAACTCCGTTAGGTAAAATAAACACCCAGGTAATAAATGAGGCAACACCGGCAATAATAGCGACAAAAAATAAGACGTTAGCCGCTCTATCTGCCAGGTGTTGGACATTTGGTTTTGAAGCCTGGGCTTCTCGTATCAGCTTCATGATTTGAGAAATTGCCGTATCCGCGCCGGTTTTGGAAACCTCGATTGTTAAGGATCCGTCTTGGTTGATGGTGCCTCCAATTACCTTATCGCCCTTAATCTTACCAATAGGTCTTGATTCTCCTGTTACCATGGATTCATTAATCGAACTTTCTCCGTTTATTACTACACCGTCAATCGGGATTTTTTCTCCCGGTTTGACTAAAACCAGATCGCCTTTTATTAGCTGGTCGGTTTTAACATCCGTGATATTTCCGTTCTTAATAAGGTGAGCAGATGGAGGAATGAGGTTGGCCAGTTCTGCTAAAGCACCCGTTGCTCCTCTGACAGCTCTCATTTCAAGCCAATGCCCCAAAAGGAATACCGAAATTAAAGTGGAAATTTCCCAATACAACGATTCTCCCGGAAAAAGGAAAGTCGCGGCAACCGAAAAAATATAACCAACTGTTATGGCAAATGCCACAAGGGTCATCATTCCAGGATTTTTATTGGATAACTCTCCTCTTGCCGCTTTGAAAAAGGGTATTCCGCCGAAAAAGAAAATAAAAGTACCTATTACAAAAAGCAGCAATCCGATACTCGGAAAATTTATACTTAAATGCAGCCATTTTTGGATATTGGGCGAAAGGATCATAACCAGAAAAACAAAAGGCAGGGTGATAAAAAATCTTTTACGAAAATCCTGCTCTGCTCCTCCATGATCTTCGTGACCCTGATGATTTCCCGCATCCATGGCTACCAGATCCATTCCGCATTTTGGGCATTTTCCGGGCATTTCCGAAATAACGTCGGGATCCATAGGGCATGTGTATAGTCCTAAGCGACTCATATCCGAATGGTTCATTTTTTTTCCCTATTAAGCGCTCTTTTTCTTAAATACATCCATGATTTCTCTTATTGCTTTTTCCTTATCACCTTTGCTTATGGAATCTGCTACGCAAGTTTTCAAATGGTTTTCTAAAATAACAGCGTCTGTTTCCTTAAGTGCTGCTTGAACCGCTTGGGATTGATGGAGTATATCGATACAGTATTCCTGATCTTCAACCATCTGAATAACTTTTTTCAGATGCCCTTGAGCTATTTTGAGCCGGTGAACGATTCTTTCTTGAGTGTCTCTTGGTCTGTACATACATGCCCTGAGCTTATAGAGGAATATCCCCCCTACAGGGATATACTACTATGCTATGTAGTTGTTGTCAAGAACAAAAAAGGAAATATAGATAGAGAGAGAAATGATACAATATCTACGATATGTTGGTGGATAACATAACGTTACTTATTAAAGCAGGCAATGGTGGTAATGGTGCAGCAACGTTTCTGAGAAATGGTCAAACAGCCAAAGGCGGACCCGATGGGGGAAATGGCGGAAATGGGGGAAATATATATTTTCAGGGGTCAACAAACACGAGCGATCTTAAGCAATTTCGCTTTCAAAAAAAAATCCGCGCAACAGATGGTGTCTCCGGCAAGCGAAAAAAATTATTCGGGAAAAATGCTCATCATATAACAATTTATGTACCAATTGGGACACGAATTACCGATATGGACTCAGGCAGTGTGATTGAGGTAACCGATACCACCACTCCTTTTCTCTTAGCCCACGGAGGATCCGGTGGACGAGGAAATGATGAATTTAAATCATCCACAAATCAAACACCAATGTATGCCGAAAAAGGAACATTGGGTGAGGAGAAAAAATTACTTCTTGAACTGCGATTAATCGCGGACATTGGACTGATTGGATTGCCAAATGCCGGAAAAAGCAGCCTACTTGCTGTTTTGACTAACGCAACGCCAAAAATTGGCAATTACCCCTTTACCACACTTGAACCGAATATTGGCATGCTCGGAAAACATCCGATTGCCGATATTCCCGGTCTTATAGAGGGAGCATCAAGAGGGCGGGGGTTAGGCATTGCCTTCTTGAAACATATTGAAAAAACAAAAATATTAGTTCACTGCATTGACTCCGCAGATGAAAATCCCCAAAAAGCATATGACATAGTCCATCAAGAATTTCAACAATACAGCGCTTCATTACTGAATAAACCGGAAATTATCTTATTTACAAAAACAGATCTTGCTACTCAAGAAGCAATTAAAAAAAATAAAGAGATTCTTCAGAATAAAGGAAAAAAAGTACTAACGTGTTCAATATATGACCAAGAGAGTTTGGATCTACTGAAGCAAGCCCTTGAAAATCTACTATAAGAAGGTGTCAAGCTATTCCACCTTCCATGTTGAATAGCTTGACACCTTCGAGATATAGGAAAGGTGTACGAAGATTTTCAGATGTTTGCGTACTATTCGCAGGTGTAATAGAAGGGACTATTGGATTCCTTGTGATCTTTTTCTTCGTTCTTCTGCCTCATCCAAGACAACTTTTCTGATGCGGATATTTTGGGGGGTGACTTCAACCAGTTCATCATCGCCTATATATTCAAGCGCGTCTTCCAATCCCATTATTCTTGGTGTTTTTACATTAATGTTTGTTCCTTCACCTTTTGAGCGCATATTGGTAAGCTGTTTTGTTTTACAAATATTCACGCGCAAGTCTCCGTTTCTTGCGTTTTGTCCGATGACTTGACCCTTGTATACCTCAACACCCGGTCCAATAAAAAGCCCCCCCCGATCTTGTATGTTGGTTATGGCATATGCATTCGTTATTCCGCTTTCAAAGGCAACAAGAGAGCCTTGTTCCCGCTCATGTGAGTACCCATTGTCTGCATTATATTGATAAAAGAGCGTATTTATAATGCCAAGTCCTTTGGTATCGGTAACAAATTCGCTCCGATAACCAAAAAGTCCTCTGGTTGAAACAACAAATTCCATAAACGCTATCTTGTTATCGCCTCTCATATCTATCAGCTCTCCCCGCCGTTGTCCCAGTTTCTGTATAACCATACCGCTATATTCTTCCGGTACTTCGATATATACTTTTTCGTAGGGAGTAAGCATCTTTTCCTGTATTTGTTTGTCAATAACATGTGGCCGTGCTACCTGAAATTCATATCCTTCCCGCCGCATGCGCTCAATAAAAATTGCTATATGTAGTTCCCCGCGTCCTGAAATAATCCACCCATTCGTCGCTTCGTTCCTCATGGCAGGCCCATTCGACTTTCCTTGGATAAACTCAGGATCGCTCAGGGCAGGCCCATTCGTATTGTCTTCAATCCTAAGTGCCATATCGGTCTCAAGTTCTTTATATAGTCGGTCTTTAATCTGGCGCGACGTTTTGAATTCCCCTTCGCGTCCGGCAAAGGGGGAATTATTGACCATAAAATTTACCCTGATGGTAGGTTCCTCAATTGCCAGAAGAGGTAGTGCAATAGGATTATTACTATCTGCGATTGTTTCTCCAATAACCGGATCAACAATGCCCGCAACGGCAATAATATCACCAGTTGAGGCTTGTTTTACCTCAACTTTCTCAAGTCCTTCAAATGTCATAAGAGAGGTTACCTTGAACGTATGAACTGTTGCGTCTCTTTTCATTTGCGCTATTTCTTGCCCGCTTGTAATAGTTCCATTATAAATTCTTCCAATCGCGAGTCTTCCTTTGTATGAATCGTTTGTGAGTGTTGTAATGAGTATTTGCAAGGGGTTATTCTCATTTCCACTCGGAGCGGGAATTTTGTCAATAATCATGTCAAACACGGGCGTTATGTCAGTCATTATGGACATATCTTCGGTGAGTCCTGCTTTTCCTGTCTTTGCTGACGCATACACAATGGGAAAATCTGCAACTGCATCATCTGCGCCAAGATCCAAAAATAAATCGAGTGTTTTATCAAGCGTATAGTGGATTCTGGCATCCGGTCTGTCAATTTTGTTGACAACCACAATAATTGTAAGACCCGCATCCAAAGCCTTTCTTAGAACAAAACGGGTCTGTGGCATAGGGCCTTCTTTTGCATCAACAAGCAGTAAACATCCATCAGCCATTTTGAGGACCCGTTCCACCTCTCCGCCAAAATCAGCATGACCGGGAGTATCAACAATATTTATCTTGGTACCGTTCCACACAACGGAAGCATTCTTTGAGAAAATAGTTATCCCCCGCTCTTGCTCAAGCTCATTGCTGTCCATAATAAGTGACTCGGAAACGTCTTTGTGTAGTTTAGTATGCGACTGCTTGAGAAGCGCATCAACAAGCGTTGTTTTTCCGTGATCAACGTGCGCGATGATGGCTACATTTCGAATTGCGTTATGCATAAAAAAACCGCGCTCTCCGCGGTCATTCTATTATACCAGAAAAAGATAAAGAAAGAGTGATTTTTATCAAAATTCCCCAAAAGCTTATGCTAAAATAAACCCTAGGTGTAGCTTCACTTCTACCCCCGAGGTTGAATGAGGGAGAAATGAGCCCGCATGATATAATCCTTGTATGAAAATTGTCATGGTGATGGTTGCGACACTCAACGGGAAGATAACAAAAAGAGATGATCCCGATATCTACAAATGGACATCAAGAGAAGACCAAACCTACTTCTTTTCCTTGCTTAAGAAGAGCCGTTTAATTGTCATGGGGAGCAAGACTTATGAGGCTGCACGAAAAAATATCAAACTAACAAACAATACGCTTAGAATCGTTCTAACAAAGAATCCCATGGAGTACCGTAAAGACTTTGTGCCCGGGAAGCTCGAATTCACGAATGAGCTTCCTAGACAACTGGTAAAACGATTAGACGCGTGTGGGTATGAAAAAATGTTGCTTGTTGGGGGCGGGGTACTGAACGCGGCGTTTTTGAAAGCGGGATTGGTTAACGAGGTGCATCTGACTTTAGAGCCTAAGATATTTGGAGCGGGCAAGCCGTTCGTTGGCGATAACGAGTTTGAATGTTCCCTTAAGCTTATTAGTATAAAACGTCTTAATACGCAGGGAACCTTGTTGCTAAGATATAAGATTGGGGATTAGCAAGAAATCCACAGTCCTCGCTTACGGGTTTGGGCGGTTTTTTGACTCTCGAATAGTTGGTTTCGATACGCAATATCTGGGGCAATAGGGGTACTTTTGGCATAGCCTTCTTTCACAAGAACCTCATTTACAAATATGTCCTCAATAAAGACATAGCGAAGGAGTCTTCCGTAGTCATCCGTTTCGGACACGTCTTTGAGGAGCGTTACCATTTTTCCTTCCACAAGCTCCCTATTTTTGTCCCGTGCTTGTTGCGCAAAGCATTCAACAGCGCCTTTATCATTTTTTATTTCCGGAGTATCAATGCCGATGTACCTAATTCGTTTCCCGCCTTCGATCTCAATCGTATCTCCATCGAAAACTCGTATGACTCGATACGATTCCTTACGTTGGTCACTGCGAGTTGGAGACAAAAAAGAAAATACAAAAAGTCCTATCGCGCTTCCAACCAACAATAGGATAATGGTTCGTTTCACTTTTTAAGATAACCCTCTGCCTTATCCGCGGTTTTTGTGAGATATTCAAGGGTGCGGAGAGGATATTTCCCAAACGCTGTTTCATCAGAAAGCATGAGTCCCCACGCCCCATCCAATACCGCGTTGGCAATATCGGACACCTCCGCTCGCGTGGGATGAGTGTGATTTATCATACTCATAAGCATCTGTGTTGCCACAATTGAGGGTTTTCCTCTTTGCGTTGCCCGTTTAATAATGTCTTTTTGCACCAGAGGCAAATCCTCAATGGGAATCTCAATCCCCAAATCCCCCCGCGCTACCATGAGAATATCGCTTGTATCAATAATCTCATCTAGATTTTGAAGCGCGTGTTTTCTTTCTATTTTTGCAACCAGTTGAATACGGGGATTATTCACAAGCGAGCGAAGGGCTTGCATATCCGCATCATCTTTTACAAAGGACATCGCAATCATGTCAACGTCATGTTTTACAACAAAGGCAATATCTTTTTTGTCTTTAGGAGTAAGTCCGGTGGTGGTAAGATTGGTATCCGGAAGGTTTACGCCTTTCCTTGAATACAGGATGCCTCCAACTGTTACCACTGCTTTGAATCGGGAGCCCTCTTTTTCCAAAATCTCAAGCTCAATTTCTCCATTTGAGAGGTGCATGGGATGTCCTATTTCAACGTCTTCATGAAGATACGGATCATCA
>MFOZ01000038.1:0-133 GCA_001784055.1 Candidatus Levybacteria bacterium RIFCSPLOWO2_01_FULL_42_15
ATAAAGATACTTGTGTTGCATTTGGAAATGTTGCCATGCACGGACTTGTAGCGGTTCCCCATGGAAATACACTACGAGCAGCAAAGTATCTGGTGAGCGCGTTATGAAGCTCGAGCGCTGCTGTTTTTCTATT
>MFOZ01000038.1:267-24203 GCA_001784055.1 Candidatus Levybacteria bacterium RIFCSPLOWO2_01_FULL_42_15
CAAGAAATTTCATGTCTATATTACTAACTAAAACATATCCCTTTATTATTGTCAATGTCCTGTAGTATTTTCCTTTTATCTAGCGCACCAATAACATCCAGTACTAGCCCCTGGGGTGCATGCGGTAACTCCATCGGATTTTACATTTGTTTGGGGAGAAGATGACTCCGCTTTTGATTCGGGATCATAACACACGGTCACAGGACCTGAAGAGCTCGTCTGTTGAGCTACATATAGCCCGCTTAATATTTTTGCTTGCGAAGAAAAGGTAGTCTTTAACTCACCGACATCTTGAAGACGGATAACGCAAGGAAGAAAGCCTGGAGAAGCTAAAGACGCCTGATTACCGGCGCCTATAACAAGAGTCATGCATGGAGTTGGAAAAGATGTTGAAACTACCCACGGAAAATCCCCATGTATCGTATAATATCGGGTGAGCGCGTTATGAAGCTCGAGCGCTGATGCTTTTTTATTGGCATCCGCGCCTTTTTTGAACTGTTCAAGAGGATCAATAGTTGCCAGAAGCCCCAATGCCAATATTCCCAAGACGCCAATAACTACCAATAACTCAACTAGCGTAAACCCCTTTGAAAACTTCATGCAATACCTTAATTCAAACACACTTTTTCTTGCTTGTCAATAAAGCTATGACGTTATTACTGGATTGATGAAACGAGTCCGTAAATGGGTGTTATGATTGCGATAATCAAAAACGCAACGCCTATTCCCAAAACAACAAGAATAAACGGCTCAAGAAGGGTAGTGAGATTTTTTACCGTCTGGTCAACTTCCCGTTCAAAATAGTCGGACGCGCGCAAAAGCGACTCATCAAGCTTGCCTGTTTGCTCACCGATCTTTGCCATGGCAACCAAAATGGGAGGATACAGATAAGGAGACAGTGCCATTGCCTCTCCCACGGATACTCCTTTTGCCACCTGTTGAGAAATAACCGAGATTGACGACCGATACAGAATGTTTGAGGAAGTTTCCGCGGTCTTGCGAAGCGATTCAACAATGGACGTCCCGCTTCCCACCATGAGCCCAAATGTTCTGGAAAATTCCGTAAGAATCGTCTGCCGAATCAATTTCCCAAATATCGGTATAACAAGAGAAAGCTTGTCAATGGCATATTTTCCCCCTTCAGTTTGATACCAGCGCTTCAAAAACGAAACGCCAATAACCAGTATTCCCACAACAAAGGGCCACCCGAGAATAAAGAAACGCGACGTCCCAATCACTATTTTAGTAACAAAAGGAAGCTCAACATTTAAGCTTACATACAAACTGGAAAGCTGAGGAATCACAAATATCATCATTGCAAACAAAACCGCAATCATCATAACCACGATAACGGCAGGGTACACAAGAGCTGATCTGATGGTGTTTTTTAGGCGCTGTTCTTTTTCCAAATTTTCCGCAAGCCTTACGAGAACCTTTTCTAAAAGCCCTGATGCTTCTGCTGCCTTGATGAGAGAGACGTACACGGGGAAAAATACGTTTGGATATTTGGCAAGTCCGGCAGAAAAGGGCTTTCCATCCTCAATATCCGCGACAATCCCGTCAATTACCTCCATCATGGAGGTATTTTCCGTCTGTTCTTTTAATATCCGCAATGCCTCAATAAGCGTGAGCCCAGAGGTAAGAACGGAGGCAAGCTGTCTGGTAAAAAACACAACGTCCGCAAATTTTGGTTTGCTAGCGTACGCCTGGATTTTTGCAAAACCCCCTTCTTTGAGCCGTGCTATTCTCACTGGATACAGATTTTTGCTTCGTAAATACACCGCCGCCTGACTCGTGTCTTTTGCCTCAATAAGCCCTTCTACTTTTTTTCCGTCGGTTATTGAAACAGCAGTGTAGGAAAGCTTCATAAGCGGGAACCAAGAAGGCGCATGAGCTCTTCTTCATGAAGCGCGTAATTGCGAGCCACCTCTACGTTCACTTGTCCGTTGTTTACCAACTGGGCAAGCGCCTCGTCTATGGGGATCATGCCTGCTTGTTGCGAAGTCTGGATAATAGAGTCTATCATGTGGATTTTTCCTTCCCGTATATTGTTTGCCACCGCCGGAGTCCCCAAAAGAACCTCAACCGCCGGAATTCGTCCTCCTTCAATTCTGGGCAAAAGACGCTGAGAAATAATTCCTTTAAGAGTTGCGGCAAGCTGAAGCCTGATTTGGCTTTGCTGATGAGGAGGAAACGAATCAACAATCCGATCAACGCTTTGCGCCGCCGAGTTGGTATGGAGGGTGGAAAACACCAAATGCCCGGTTTCCGCAATCGTGATAGCGGCAGCCATAGTGTCGGCATCACGCATTTCTCCAATTAAAACTACGTCAGGATCTTCCCTAAGGGCCGATTTGAGCGCGAGAGACCATGAGTGAGTATCAACACCCATTTCTCTTTGGGACACAATGCTCTTCCCCTTGGGGTACACATACTCAATAGGATCCTCAATGGTAAGTATGTGGGTGAAACGATTGAGGTTGATCTCAT
Organism: Candidatus Levybacteria bacterium RIFCSPLOWO2_01_FULL_42_15; assembly: GCA_001784055.1. Taxonomy (GTDB): domain Bacteria; phylum Patescibacteriota; class Microgenomatia; order Levybacterales; family UBA12049; genus 2-01-FULL-42-15. The sequence continues at coordinate 2,758 of MFOZ01000038.1, forward strand.
TAATAATAGAGGCAAGCGTTGTTGATTTTCCGTGCCCGGTGGGTCCCGTAACCAGAATAAATCCCTGCACAAGGCTTGCAAACTCATGGCAGATTTTGGGCAGATTAAGTTCTTCTATGGTTTTTATTCCAAGGGGTAAAAAGCGGAAAGCCCCGGCAAGCGCTCCTTTTTGGTAGTATATGTTTACCCGAAACCTTCCCGTAGCCTCCAAAGCAGTATTCTGTCCAATTCCAATCGAGAAATCAAGTTCCTTATTGGCAAGCAGAAGCTCTTTTTGCTCTATACTCAAAAGAGAAAATACCATCTCCTCCAGTACCTCTTTGGTGAGAGGCGGATATTCGGTAAGGGGGGCAAGACTTCCATCAACGCGAAGCGATGGCGCTATCCCCGCAATAAGGTGCAGATCTGACGCATTTTTTTGGATGGTAAGCGTAAGAAGTGATCGAATATCCATATAATCTCTATTCCTGGGCAACCCTTATGACTTCCTCAACGGTTGTTGTTCCCTTAAGTACTTTAATATACCCGTCTTGCTTCATGGTAATCATACCCTCCAGAATTGCCTGTTTTTCAATAGTTGCGCTGTCCGGGTGTTGTAGTATAAGCTGGGCAATTTTTTCCGAAACCGGCATGACCTCAAAAATGCCAACCCGCCCCAAATATCCCGAGCTTCCGCACTCTTGACAGCCTTTTCCTCTATAGATATTCACCTGGGGAAGGTTTTGAGGGAAAAGAACTCCCAAAGACGTTTTGATCTCCTCAATGATAGAGGAGGGGGGAGCATATGCTTCTTTACACGCTGAACAAATTTTGCGCACAATACGCTGTCCCACTAAAGCGTTCATTGTAGAGGCAAGAAGAAAGCTTTCCGCGCCCAAGTCCAGAAGACGAGGAAGCGCCCCTGAAGCATTAGACGTATGGAGGGTCGAGAATACCAAATGCCCGGTGAGCGCTGCCTGCAGAGCAAGATCCGTGGTTTCCTGATCACGAATCTCTCCCACCAAAATGATATTGGGATCTTGCCTAAGAAACGCCCGCAAGCCGGAGGCAAACGAGAGACCTACGGCTGAATTTACCTGCACTTGATTAATTCCCGGAATTTGATACTCCACCGGATCTTCCAAGGAAAGAATGTTCACCCGTGTGGTGTTAAGCCGGGAAAGAGTTGAATAAAGCGTTGTGGTTTTACCACTTCCTGTTGGACCGCAGACAATAATGATGCCGTGAGGCCGAAGCATCATCGTCTCCAAGCTGCGAAGAGATGTTCCTTCAAGACCGAGTTCTAAAAGAGTTGGGATGCCGCCCGATTTTCTCAGAAGCCTCATGACAATTTTTTCTCCAAACACCGTGGGCAAAACCGAGATACGAAGATCTACCTCATTATCCGCAACTTTAAAATTGAACCGCCCGTCCTGGGGAATTCTATGCTCGTCTATCTTAAGATCCGATAAGATTTTAATGCGAGAAACAACAGCCTCTTGTACCCGTTTGGGGAGGCTGAGTCTGTCGTATAAAATGCCGTCAATGCGGTAACGAACCCGGACTCTATCCTCATGAGGCTCAATATGGACGTCTGATGCTCTACTGGTTACCGCGTATTCAAGAATGGTTGATACGATTTTGGCAATGGGCGCGTCATTAATAATTTTTGCTATTTGGGCGCTATCAATGGTCTTTACCTTTGCGCTTTTTTCTTCTGTTTCCTTGAGCGCAAGACCAACCTCTCCTACCAGCTGTTGACGGTACTGGGTAAAGATTGCCTTTGCTACCTCGGAGGGAGCTGCCGCGAATGTCTTAATAAGAAGTCCTGTTTTTTGGCGCACAAACTGGATAGCCACCAAGTCAACCGGATTACCCATGGCAACACTAAGCGACTTGGTCTTTTCGTCATATTGAAAAGGAATAAGAGAAAACCGCTCGGCAACTGCTCGTGGAATAAGATTGATCGCGTCCGGGGCAAAAGAGGTAGTTGCCAGCGCAATAAAGGGAATCCCTAACAGTTTTGCCCGAGATGCGGCGAGCGCCGCCTCAGGAATAGTCCCAAGCGATTCAATAACAGACTCCTGGGATTTTTCCTCACTTGCGCTTTTTACCTTAATTTCGTTATATTGATCCTGCGTGATAGTGCCACTGCCAAGCAACACATCCGCTAGCGTTTGGTGAGTCGGCATTGGATTAGAAAAGGCTGACAAGCCGCTTGTTTTGGGAGCTTGAGGACTCTGAGAAACATGGGAAACTGGAGTAGGCATTGCTTTTATAGTAGGGAAAATGTGTATATAATGTCAAGAAAGATGTAGTTTTATGCAAAGTATTATCGTAATTGGCAAATCACAGGGAGAGCGACATAAACAAGCGCTTGCGCTATGTGAAGGGATTGATGGCTTTGACATACGCGTTATAGAAAGTGAAAAAGCAATCGGCATTGACGAAATTCGCACTCTTAGGCAAACTATCCTCCTTACGCCTTTGAAAGGCGTAAGACGCGCTTTTGTTATTCACGCAACAGAGGGAATGACCATTCAAGCCCAAAACGCGTTTCTTAAAACACTGGAAGAACCCCCTGTTCATGCCCTGCTTATTATTACTGCCAGCTCAAAAGATATATTTTTACCAACGGTACTTTCTCGATGTCACATAAGATTGATAAAACAAGAAGATCAATCAGAAAAGATTATAAAACTTGATCAAAGTAATGAATTTATACTTAGTTTAATGTCTAAAGATTTAAAAAAGAGTCTAAAAATTGCTCAAGATTTTGGAAAAACAAAACAAGAAACTCTTGCTTTTACAGAACAATCAATGCAGTCTCTTCAAGTCTTTTTACACGAAGGGTGGGGCAAGCGCGATAGAATCTCTCTAATTTCTTGCGTGGACGCGTTGAAAAATTTACAAGACGCCTACGTACTTCTGTCAACAACAAATGTAAATCCGCGCTTCATTCTTGAAGCAGTCTTGCTAAGATTGCCTCAGACGAACTAATTCTGACGCTGGAAAAAAAGCAGCTATTTTGATATAATAGAGAAATATAACTTTATGCCATCAAAAAAACAGTCACTCTCTCCTCAAAAATCTACTGCATCATCTCAGTCAGAGTATTCCGCAAAACATATTCAGGTTTTAGAGGGGCTTGAACCGGTACGAAAACGCCCCGGCATGTATATTGGATCCACCGATGTCATGGGACTTCACGAGACATTAAGAGAGCTTATTGATAACGCGGTTGATGAAGCGCTTGGCGGTTTTGCAAAAAACGTGTGGATTCTTCTCAATAAAGACGGAGACACAACTGTTGTGGATGATGGACGAGGGATTCCGGTAGACAATATGAAAGGTTTTAGGAAATCGGCGCTTGAGATTGTTATGACAAAGCTTCACGCGGGCGGAAAATTTGGCGGATCCGCGTATAAAGTGTCGGGGGGACTGCATGGGGTTGGAGCATCGGTGGTAAACGCTCTTTCCAAATCCATGTGGGTTGAGGTGCGAAGAAACAATAAGTTGTTTCGCCAAACGTACGAGCGTGGAATCCCCACGTCAAAGGTAAAAGAAGTTTCTGTATCCCTTTTACCAAAAAAAATGTTTTTAGAATCTCTTTCTACGGGAACTACCGCTACGTTTGTTCCGGATGATACTATTTTTTCAACTACAAAGTTTGAATTTGAGACCATAAAAAAGACAATCCGCGAACGCGCGTATCTTGTTCCCGCGCTTTATTTCCATCTCTATGACATGAGAGACGATCAGACTCAGGAAGTTCACTATTATTTTGAAGGGGGAATTCAATCGCTTGTGGAAAAAATTAATGAGAATAAAATTGATCTTCATAAAACAGTTTTTATTCGTAAAAAAGAAGGCGACGTAGAGGTGGAAGTCGCGCTTCAATATAATGACGGATACGCAGAAAACGTAGAAAGTTATGTAAACGTCATCAATACGGTAAACGGAGGAACCCACTTAACAGGATTTCGTATGGCATTAACCCGAGCCATCAATGACTATGGGAAAAAAATCGGAAGTCTTAAGGATGAGGAGGATTCCATTGTGGGGGATGATACCAGAGAGGGGCTAACCGCTGTTTTGTTTGTCAAGATGCCCCAAGACAAGATCCAATTTGAAGGGCAAACAAAGGGAAAGCTGGGAAACTCCGAAATCCAACCCCTTGTCCAACAGATTGTCAAAGAAGGATTAGGCGTGTATTTTGAAGAAAATCCTTCCGATGGGCGCAGGATTTTAGAAAAGGTCTATCTTGCCGCTCGCGCCCGCCTCGCGGCAAAGGCGGCAAGGGAGGCTATTTTGCGAAAAGGGGCGCTTGAAGGATCCTCTCTTCCGGGAAAGCTTGCGGATTGCCAGGAAAAAAATCCGTCCGCATCCGAACTCTACATTGTGGAAGGAGACTCCGCGGGAGGATCCGCAAAGATGGGACGGGACAGAAAGTTTCAGGCAATTCTTCCCATTGGAGGGAAAATATTAAACACGGAACGCGCCCGGCTTGATAAAATCATTGAGTTTGAAGAGCTCAAAAATCTTATTATTGCCTTAGGAATGGGTATTGGAGAAAGCATTAATTTTGAAAAGCTTCGCTATCATCGAATTATTATTATGACCGATGCGGATGTTGACGGCGAACATATAGAAACGCTCATTCTTACCTTTTTCTACCGACATCTTCCTGAGATTATAAAAAACGGTTTTCTGTATATTGCACAACCTCCTCTCTACAAGATCCAATCGGGAAAAACGATCAATTACGCCTACTCTGACGCAGAAAAAGAAAGAATTCTTGCAAAACCTGCGGCAGGAAGTAAAACACCCACGTTTTCAATACAAAGGTATAAAGGACTCGGAGAAATGAACCCTGAGCAACTGTGGGAAACCACCATGAATCCCAACAATAGAGTCCTCAAGCAAATAACCATAGAAGACGCCGAAGAAACAGACGCGGTGTTTACCATGCTTATGGGAGATGATGTTCCGCCGCGCAAACACTTTATCCAGACGAATGCGAAGCAAGCTATATTGGATGTATGATTTATATAGAATAGTACATAGAGGAGGTGAAACAATAAGTATATGAATGTATCAGCAGGAAAGAATGCGCCACAAGGAGAAATAAATGTATTTGTTGAGATTCCAAAAGATTCAAATATCAAATACGAGCTTGACAAAGAAAGCGGCATTGTGTTTGTGGATCGGTTCTTGCATACTGCCATGAGATATCCGTTTAACTACGGCTTCATTCCAAACACGTTGAGCGAAGATGGTGATCCGATTGACGTGTTAGTTTTAAGCGAATATTCCGTTGCGGTGGGAACGGTGATTCCATCGGTTGTGATTGGCATGCTGGACATGGAAGATGAGGCGGGAGGAGATGTAAAAATACTTGCCGTGCCACACTCAAAGATTGATCCCTTGTACGGAGAGTTGACTATGGAGACGCTTCCTAAGGCGATCAAGAACAAAATCAAACACTTTTTTGAAAACTACAAAACGCTGGAACCCGAAAAATGGGTAAAAATCAAGGAGTGGAAAGGGAAAGAAGTGGCCCTTAAAACAGTACAAAAGTCGCTTACCAGCCGATAGTCACATCTTAAACGTAGTGCTTTCATCGCACGTGAGATATTTTGTTGGCGGAAAAAGGGTATTAAGAAATTAAAAATTTTCTTTTTATGGATATTGGAAAACTAGAAAAAACAGGGATAACGGAGGAGATGAAACGTGCGTATCTTGACTACGCTATGTCTGTTATTGTCTCCCGCGCGCTTCCCGATGTTCGTGACGGACTCAAGCCGGTTCACCGACGGATTCTTTATGCCATGCATGAGATGAATCTCATCCACAGCGCAAGATATTCCAAAAGCGCAAAAATTGTGGGAGAGGTAATGGGGAAATACCATCCGCATGGAGATATGCCAATTTATGATGCGCTGGTGCGTCTCGCTCAAAGCTTTTCCATGCGTTACCCCCTCATTGACGGACAAGGAAACTTTGGGTCCATGGATGGAGACCCTCCGGCAGCCATGCGCTATACCGAGGCGCGTTTGGCGGCAATAACTTCAGAAATGCTGTTTGACCTTGACAAAGAAACGGTTGGCTTTATCTCCAATTTTGACGCAACGCTTAAGGAACCGGTGTATCTGCCTGCAAAACTTCCCAACCTTCTTCTTATGGGATCTGAGGGAATCGCCGTTGGAATGGCAACCAAGATCCCTCCCCACAACCTCACAGAAGTGATTGACGCAATCGTGTTTACAATCGACCACGCGCGGTTTCAAAAAAACGAGCAGGGAATCTCTCTTACCACAAGCGTTACCGTTGAAGATTTACTGCAGTTTATTCAAGGACCGGATTTTCCAACCAGCGGGGCAATTTATGACATAAACGAAATAAAAAATGTATACACAACAGGACGAGGAAAAATTGTTATTCGCGGAAAAGCAGGAATAGAAGATATAGGACAAGGAAAATCAGCAATTATTGTGACAGAACTTCCGTATCAGGTAAACAAGGCGCTTCTTGTTGCCCGCATTGCGGATCTGGCAAAGGATAAAAGAATAGAAGGAATCTCCGATCTGCGGGATGAGTCTGATAGACACGGCATTCGTGTGGTGATTGAACTTAAACGTGACGCCACTCCCAAAAAGGTTCTTAACAATCTCTTTAAGCACACGAGTCTTCAAACCGTGTTTGCCGCCAACATAGTTGCCCTTGTTGACGGAACTCCTCATACCCTTAACCTTAAGACTATCCTTGAGGAATACCTTAAGCACCGCTTTCTGGTAGTCACTAGGCGATCCGAATTCGAACTCAAACAGGCAAAAGATCGCCTCCATATTTTGGAAGGATTAAAGATTGCGGTTGACAATATTGACGCGGTGATCCAAACGATACGCCGATCCCAAACCCAGGAAGAAGCAAAAGAGAACCTCATAGAAAAGTTTAAGCTGACTGCGCTTCAAGCAACGGCAATTTTGGATATGCAGCTTCGCCGGCTCGCGGCCTTAGAGCGGCAGAAAATTGAAGAAGAGTATCAAATGATAAAAGAGACCATTAGCTATCTTGAAGATCTTCTCAAACACCCCACAAAAATTCTCACCATTATTAAACATGAGATTATCAAGCTTAAGGAAAAATACAAGGATGAACGCCTCACTAAAGTGTATAAAGGCCGCGTGGGAGAGTTTTCAGATGAAGATCTCATCCAAAATGAACCAACCGTAATTACTCTTACCAATACCGGCTATATCAAACGTCAAAGTATGAATAGCTTCCGTGTTCAACACCGGGGGGGAAAAGGCGTAAAGGGCATGACTACCAAGGAAGAAGACGCAATAGCATATATTCGCTTTGCGCATACCCATGATGTTGTTTCCTTTTTTACCAACAAAGGCAAGGTGTATCAACTCAAAGCGTATGAAATTACCGAGTCCCAAAGAACCAGCAAGGGAAGTGCCATGGTAAATCTGCTCAATATAGAAGGCGGAGAAAGAGTTGAATCATTTCTCAATCATACACCGGGAAAAAATACGCAAGAAGAACACCGTTATGTATTTCTTACCACAAAAGATGGGACGGTAAAAAAGACAGCGCTTTCTGAGTTTGAAAACATGAGAAGAACCGGCATTGCCGCCATAAAGCTTGACAGCGGCGATGAGCTGGCGTGGAGTAAGCTTACTAAAGGAGACCAGGACGTGATTATTACCACCAAAAACGGAAAAGCAATTCGGTTTTCAGAGAAACAAGTACGTCCTCTTGGAAGAAGCACCAAAGGGGTAAAAGGGATTGAGCTGGAAGGAGATGACCGCGTCATCGGCATGGACGTAATCAATAAAGATGAAAAGCTGGATTTCCTCTCAATCATGGAAAACGGGCTGGGCAAGCGTACGCTCGTTACCAAGTTTAGGATGCAAAGCAGGGGAGGCAAGGGAGTAAAAGTAGCAAAGGTTAGCGCTAAAACGGGAAAAGTTGCGTTTGCCCAAGTCATATCTCCCCATACGCGCGAACTTATTATTACTTCCATAAGCGGACAGGTAGTAAAGCTGGACATTGAAGACGTTCCCCGGTTAGCCCGAGATACGCAGGGAGTCATTCTTATGCGCTTTTCAAAACAGAAAGATGTTGTTGCGTCCGCAACCTGTATTGAAGAAGAAGCATGAAAATAGACGGAAGAGAAATTGCGCGTTCTCTTTTCAAAACGCTTAGTGAACACGTTTTAACGCTTAATAATAAAGGCGTTATTCCTCATCTTGCTATTATCATCATAGGAAATGACCCTTCTTCTTATGCCTATGTCGCTCAAAAGGAGAAAAAAGCAAGGAATATTGGAATAAAAGTAACGGTAATACGACTTGAATCAATGGTTGAGTCGTATAGATTACGAAACATTATACAAGCTCTCAATCGCAACCCCACTATTCATGGCATCATTGTGCAAAGACCGCTTCCGCTTCACATTGATCGAGAACTTATAAACGAATTGGTACATCCTTCCAAAGACGTAGATGCATTTCACTCCAAAACAAAATTTGAATTCCCTATATCAAAAGCAACAATTGTTATTTTGGAACATATATATAGTTCATTAAAAACCCTTAAGAAAACCAAGGAGATAAAATTTGTTCAATGGCTTGCTTCTCAAGCGATAGTGGTCGTGGGAAAGGGAGAAACAGGAGGAAGACCAATCGCGACGACGTTGAAAAAGTTAGGGATCAAACCTCTCATTGTGGATAGTAAAACGAAGAACCCCAAGCTCATCATAGAGAAAGCCGATATTCTTATTTCAACGGTGGGAAAGCCGAATATGATTAAGCCTGCCATGCTTAAAAAGAACACAATTCTTATTGGGGTTGGAATCCACAAAGGAAAAGACGGAAAACTGCACGCGGATTATAACGAGAAAAAAATAAAAGATCGCGTCTCTTTCTACACCGGTGTCCCCGGAGGGGTAGGTCCTGTGAATGTAGCCATGCTTCTTGATAACCTGGTTCTCGCCGCTTTAAGTCGTTGAAAAACTCGCTCTTTCCAATGAACTTTTGAGAGAATTTTATTTTCCTTATTGACAAGGGATTGTTGTTTTTGTTAGAGTTAAATCCCAGAAGAAAGCGAGCCTTCTGGTTTTTTTATGCGACAAAAAGACGACGGTTATAAGATAAACGGATCATTTAAAGGCAAAGACATTATTTCCCTTGATCAGTTCTCCACAAAAGATCTCTTGCTTCTTTTTTCCCACGTGTCCCGCATGAAAGATCTTGCTCAAAAATCAAAGCCATCCGCTCTTCTTGCGGGGAAAATAGTAACGCTCATTTTCTACGAGCCCTCCAGCAGAACCTTTGGGTCGTTTTCTTCTGCTATAAAACGGCTGGGAGGACAAACCGTCGCAATTCTGGACCCCCAACATTTTTCTTCGGTATCCAAAGGAGAAACGCTTGAGGACACTATTCGCGTCTTCGAGGCATATTCGGATGCGATTGTCATCCGACACCCGATTGCCGGAACTTCCAAAGCCGCAGCAGAAGCGGCTTTTTTTGTACCCATTATCAACGCAGGAGATGGCATCGGCGAGCACCCAACTCAAGCGCTTCAGGATCTTTATACAATTTACAAAAAATGCAATCGGCTAGACAACCTTATGGGAGTTATGGCAGGAGATATTCTAAACGGAAGAACTATTCATTCTCTCCTGAGAGGACTTTGTTTGTTTAAGAAGAATACTATATATCTTCTTTCTCCCAAACAACTTCGGCTCTCAAGAGCCGATTTTTTACGCTTCTTGAAACAAGGAATCAGGCTCATTGAGATTGAAAGCGAAAAGAATATTCCCAAAAACGCTCACTTTTGGTACTGGACACGGGTTCAAAAAGAACGGTTCGAGCGTTTATCCGACTACGAGAAGGTCAAGAACCGCTTTGTAGTTACCAAAAAACTTCTTGAGAATTTTGGCAATACACACCTTATCCTGATGCATCCTTTGCCTCGGGTTGGAGAAATTCATCCAGAAATCGATATCGATGAAAGAGCGGTATACCTTCGATCGCAAATTAGAAATGGACTTTATATCCGCATGGCCCTCCTAGCCCTTATCTTAGGAAAACTCACATGACAGGAAAACTCATTCTCGAAGGAAACTTCATATTCGAGGGACAAAGTTTTGGCGCCCCGCTAAGCGGGGTGGGAGAAGTGGTCTTTTCAACCGGTATGGTGGGATATCCTGAAAGCCTTACCGATCCATCCTACACGGGCCAAATCCTTATCTTGACATACCCTTTGATTGGAAACTACGGGGTGTTTGATAAACGCTATTGGGAATCCGATAGAATTCATGTGTCTGGTCTTATTGTTTCTTCCTATATCAATACCCCTTCTCATTTTTTAAACACAATGACTCTTTCTACCTGGCTAAAAAAGGAGAGCATACCAGCTCTGGAAATCTCCGACACGCGCTTTCTTACCCAAAAAATCAGAAGCCACGGAACCATGCTTGGAAAAATGGTGCTTACAGAAGATATCTCCTTTCATGATCCAAACACCGATAATCTTGTAGAACGCGTTTCCATCAAAACGGTAACAAAAGAAAGAGGCAATCCTCAAGGGGAATGGAGAGGAAAACGGCTTATTCTTATTGATTGCGGGACAAAACGCAATATTGTGCGGTCTCTTCTTAAACGCGGGGTAGAGGTAATCACGGTTCCGTGGAATTTTGATGCTACAGAAAATCTTCCCCATTCATTTGATGGAATTGTCATTTCGAATGGACCGGGCGACCCAACCATGGCAAAAGAAACCATCGAAAATGTACGAAAAGCATTGAACAAGAAAATTCCTCTTTTGGGAATTTGCCTTGGTCATCAAATTCTTGCCCTTGCGGGAGGAGGAAAGGCATATAAGTTAAAATTTGGACATCGAAGTCAAAACCAACCCTGCCTTCTTGCGGAATCAAAACGCTGTTATATAACCACTCAAAACCATGGCTTTGCGATAGGAAAAATTCCTTCCGGATTTACCCCATGGTTTACGAACGCCAATGACGGATCAAATGAAGGCATTAAACATAAAACACTACCATTTATGTCAATACAGTTTCATCCCGAAGCCTGTCCCGGACCAACGGATACCGAATGGATTTTTGACTATTTTCTAGAACGTGCCAACATGTCATCCTGAGGAGCGAAGCGACGAAGGATCTCTATGAAACATTACTATATTTACATATTAACCAATAAAATGAGTACAGTACTCTACACAGGAATAACCAATAATTTATTAAGAAGAGTCTATGAACATAGAAATGGCTTAATTGACGGTTTCACTAAAAAATACAAGGTCATCAAGTTAGTATATTCTGAAGATTTCACTAATCCCACAGATGCAATTGCAGCAGAAAAAAAGATAAAGGGTTGGATTAGAAAAAAGAAAATAAAACTAATTGAATCGGTAAACCCTAAGTGGAACGATTTATTTCCTCAACTCGAAGGATTCTTCTTTGGTGGAACAAAAAATGATATAAAGAAATACTATTCAAAACGAGCAAGCGAGTACGAAAAGGTTTATCATCGGGAAGATTCCAATAGACAAAATGAGCTACGGAAAATTTCGAAAGCTCTCCAGTCAGCAATGAGTGAAAAAAATGTCATTGAACTTGCTTGCGGTACTGGCTATTGGACACAACTTCTATCGAGAACTGCAAAAAGTGTTTACGCTACCGATATCGTGGAAGAGGCGTTGGAGATTGCAAAAACGAAGAAGTACGTTTGTCCAATTCAATTTTCTATAGAGGATGCCTACAGGCTTTCGTTCTCTGATGGCACATTTGATGGAGGACTTGCAAATTTTTGGTTTTCTCACATACCAAAGTCAAAAATCAATACTTTTTTAAAGGAATTTCATAGAGTTCTTAAAAAGGGTTCCTCTGTATTCATAACGGATAACGTATTGGTAAAAAGTATTGGAGGGAAATTAGTCAAAAAACCTAATGACGAAAACACGTATAAGCTACGCAAGCTAAAAGATGGAGAACAATTCTTAGTACTAAAAAACTATTATTCTAAAGAAAATCTCTTAAATATCTTTAAAAAACATGTAAAAAACTTCTCGCCTAAAAATATCTTTTACGGAAAAAATTTTTGGCATATAACGTACACAATTAATTAAGAGATCCTTCGTCTCGCCTTCGGCGGACTCAGGATGACATGACGGAAGGTATGAAAAATATCAAAAAGGTTCTCATTTTAGGATCCGGAGCGCTTAAAATAGGGGAGGCGGGGGAGTTTGACTATTCAGGATCTCAAGCCATCAAAGCGCTTAAAGAAGAGAGGATACAAACGGTACTCATTAATCCCAATATCGCAACCATTCAAACCTCAAAATTTTTAGCTGATACGGTATATTTTCTTCCCGTCAAGGACTATTTTGTAGAAAAAATCATAGAAAAAGAGAAGCCGGATGGAATCCTCCTCTCGTTTGGAGGACAAACTGCCCTTAATTGCGGTCTTTCTCTTTCCAAAAAGGGTGTATTTGCAAAGCATTATATAACCGTTTTAGGAACACCCGTCTCCGCAATCCTTATTACCGAAGACAGAGAAAAATTTGCCGCGCACCTGCAAAAAATTGGGATTACAACTCCCAAAAGTCTTGCCGTAAAGAACATAAAACAGGCATTAAAGGCAGCGGAAACTATTGGTTTTCCCGTTATGATACGGGCAGGCTTTGCACTGGGAGGACAAGGATCCGGCGTTGCAAAAAATGAGCAAGAATTATTCTTAATTGCTCAAAAAGCATTTTCGTTTGTCCCTCAGATTCTTGTGGAAGAGTACCTCCATCATTACAAAGAAATTGAGTATGAAGTAGTGCGGGATACGGACGACAATTGCATTGCGGTCTGCAATATGGAAAACATGGATCCCTTAGGAATCCATACCGGAGATTCAATCGTGGTTGCTCCAAGCCAAACGCTCACCAATTTTGAATACCATTATCTTCGCGCAGTAGCAATTCGGATCGTCAGAAGCCTGAGGATTGTAGGGGAATGCAACGTTCAATTTGCTCTGAACCCAAAACCTTCTCAATGGCGGGTGGCGAGCGTGGGGGAAAGCGAGACAGGACCCGCCAACTGGAGCAATCCTCCCATTGAATATTATGTGATTGAAGTCAATGCCCGCCTCTCCCGAAGCAGCGCCTTGGCAAGCAAAGCTACCGGTTATCCTCTTGCCTATGTTGCCGCAAAACTTGCTCTCAAAAAAAACCTTATCACGATCAAAAATAAAATAACTCACATTACCCAATCTTGTTTCGAACCAAGTTTGGATTACGTGGTAGTAAAAATTCCCCGCTGGGATATCGAAAAGTTCCAAGGCGCAGATGAGCGGATTGGCACCGGCATGAAATCGGTTGGGGAAGTAATGGGAATTGGAAGAACGTTTGAGGAAGCATATCAAAAAGCAATCCGCATGCTTGATTTAGATTTGGATGGAGCAACAAGCACCCTTATGCTTACAAACGGCAAAACGACCGAAGAGCTCCTAATGATTCCCACCCCAAGAAGAATGTTTGCGATTGCAAAAGCAATTAAAAATGGACTATCTGTGCAAAAAATATACTCTTTTACCGGCATTGATCCTTGGTTTTTATATCGCATAAAGCACATTGTAGATCAAGAAAAAAAACTTTCAAAAACTAAAATATTTACAAAAGAACACTTATGGTCTCTGAAACGGCTTGGGTTTTCTGATAAACAGATCGGGAATGCGTTTCATACCAAAGGTCTTGATATAAGAAAACTTCGAAAACGCATGGAAGTTGAGCCTTCTATTCTTCAAATTGACACACTCGCAGCAGAGTTTCCCGCAAAAACAAATTACCTCTATCTTTCCTACAGCGCACGTCATAATGATATTGCTCCAACCAAAAAGAAGGGAGTCATTGTGCTGGGATCAGGTCCCTACCGAATTGGATGTTCTGTTGAGTTTGATTGGACAAGCGTAATTACCGCTATGAATCTTAAAACCTATGGCAAAAAGTCTATTATGATCAACTGTAATCCAGAAACTGTTTCAACCGACTACGACATCTCAAGCAAACTTTATTTTGAAGGACTCACGTTTGAAGACATTGCTGATATTTACGATTTTGAGTGCCCGTTTGGAGTCATTGTATCAATGGGAGGACAAACTCCCAATAATCGGGCGAAAGCGCTTAAGGCGTATGGGTGCATCATTTTAGGAACCGACCCTGCCGATATTGATAAAGCAGAGGATCGAGGCAAGTTCTCAAAACTGCTCGATGAAATAGGCATTGAACAACCTGCGTGGAACACATTTGCTCGTCTTGATACCGTACTTTCTTTTTGTGAAAAAGTAGGATATCCGGTTCTTATTCGCCCTTCCTTTGTATTATCCGGAACTATGATGCGCATTTGCTACACCAAAGAGGAGCTTACGATTCTTCTTAGCAAAGAGGCGTTCGTATCTAAAGACTATCCTATTACGGTCTCTAAATTTATTGAGGAGGCAAAGGAAATTGAGTTTGACGCGGTTGCTCAAGGTGGACGGGTTATTGTCTCCGTCATCTCGGAGCACGTGGAAAACGCCGGCGTCCACTCGGGAGACGCAACTATTGTGCTTCCTCCCCAAAAAATTTACATACAGACAAAACGCGCTATTGAAGATGTTGGGGAAAAAATTGCGAGAGCACTTTTTATAACGGGACCGTTTAATATTCAGTTTCTTGCGAAAGAGAACAACATTCAGGTAATCGAAATCAACCTGCGCTCCTCGCGTACCTTTCCATTCATTTCAAAAGTAACAGGAATTGATTTTATTAAACTTTCTGTTGACGCGTTTTTCCACAAAACAAAAGAAAACCCACATCTTAAAAAGCGCACCGATTTTCTCCCTTTTGTCGCGGTAAAAGTTCCCCAGTTTTCTTTTACCCGATTAACAGGAGCGGACCCCGTGCTCCACGTAGAAATGGCGTCAACTGGAGAAGTTGCCTGTTTTGGAGAAACTGTTGAAGAAGCGTTCCTAAAAGGAGATCTAGCTACCGGAGGGAAAATCCCTGAAAAAGGAATTTTTATTAGCCTTGGAGGAGAGGAACAGAAACACGCCTTTTTAGAAAACGCACAGAAATTGGCAGCACTTCATCTTCCTTTGTTTGCAACCGAAAAAACGGCAGCGTTTTTAAAAAAACATGGCATTCACGCAAAACGGCTGTACAAAATTTATGAACAAAAATCTCCAAACGTCTTACATTACTTTCAAAAAGGAATCATTGACTTAGCAATCAACCTTATTGAACGTGAAGAAAAAAAGGCAGCGGTTGACCAGTATACTATTCGAAGGGCAGCGATTGATTATAATATTCCTCTGTTTACCAATCGCCAGAAAGCCACTCTATTTATAAACGCGATTACTCAAGAGAAGCATTCTGATCTTTTAGTCAAATCCTGGGACGAGTACGTAAGGGCCTAATTGCAATTCCCATTACATTCACATTGACACGCGTTTGTTTCTTTTTGAAAAGGTTTTCCTTTGTTGGAGCAGTTTTTTGCGCCACAGCGCGTTTTGCCTTTTTGGTATTCTTCTTCTGACACTCTGGCAGCACATTCTCCTAAGCACACATATGCTTTTTTATCCATGTGGAGAATAGAATACTTGGTTTTATATCCCTTGTCAAGATTGCCAAGATAGGTATATGCTGGTACTGATATGAAAAAGTCTCCAAAGGTACGATCACGCAACAAAAAGCTTACGCTTATTCTATGCGGATTTGTTATTGCCATAGGCGCGGCGGTCTTATCGCTTCTGATGCAAAAACAAGGCAGCGCCCAATGGTGCGCAAATTCCATAAGCTGTCTTAGTAATCTTTCTGGAGAGTTTGAAGAAAACCAAGATACCGCTGTTTTTTTGGGAGAAAATATCCCCGTTCCTTCAAGCCTTACCCAAAGCGCATCTGTCTCTTTTCCTATTCTTGGGGAGTCAACCCTGATTGAATCGGGGTCAACCGAACAAAAAACAATTTATATAGATTTAACCGCCCAAAAGCTATATGCCCATCAGGGAGATAAGATTGTATTTGAGATGCCAATTTCTTCTGGTAAATGGGGGCAAACGCCAACCGGAGAGTTTTTGGTGTGGTCTAAGCTTAAGTTTACCCGCATGAAAGGCGGAAATAAGGAGCTAGGGACGTATTATAATCTTCCCAATGTACCCTACACGATGTTTTTTGAGAGTAAAGATGTTCCTAGGACTCGTGGCTTTGGAATTCACGGCGCGTATTGGCATAATAATTTTGGTCATCCTATGAGCCACGGCTGTGTGAATCTTGCGCCTACGGACGCGGAAAAACTCTATTACTGGGCAGATCCGCCAGTTTTAGGAATCACGACACAAACTACTAAAGAATCTCCTGGAACCAAAATTGTGATCTATGGAACTACGCCTGTCGAGTAAGGCACTCTGTTTCTATCTTATTGAGTTTTCGATTCGAATTGCATAAGATAGAATTATGGCTGTTGTAAGACTTCCCGGCCTTGTTGACCCCCATGTCCATTTAAGAGACCCCGGACAAACCCATAAAGAGGACTTTTCAACCGGCACACAAGCCGCCATCGCGGGCGGATTTACTACCATCTTTGACATGCCCAACAACAAAGAGCCGATTTTTACCAAGAAAGCTCTTGTTGAAAAGATAAAAGCGACAAAATCAAACATTGTGTGCGATGTGGGGTTTTACTTTGGCTCTCTTGGAGACAATCTTGAGGAGTTTGGAAAAGTAAAGAAACAAACATGGGGACTTAAGCTGTATCTAAACGAAACCACGGGAAATCTGCTGGTGGACAGGGCTTTACTTTTTGACATTTTTTTACAATGGAGAAGGGGACCAATCCTGGTTCACGCAGAGGATGAGGCAGTACCCTTAATACTTAACGTGGTTGAAAAAACAGGAAAACGAACCCATTTTTGCCACGTTGCGGGAAAAAACGATCTTAAAAGGATCATAAATGCTAAAGAAAAAGGACTCCCGATAACCTGCGGCGTTACGCCTCACCATTTATTTTTGACCCAAGAAGACGAAAAAACGCTCGGTCCTTTTGGAAAAATGAAACCACGCTTACGGCCAAAAAGAGAGGTTGCGTTTTTGTGGAAATATATCAAAGCAATTGACATGATAGAGTCCGACCACGCTCCTCACACAAAACAAGAAAAGCTAGGTGAGGGGTGGCGAGCGCGGGGGACCCCCGTCGAGCACCCGATGATTCCCTTTGGCGTACCAGGACTCGAAACCACTCTTCCCCTTCTGCTCACGGCTGTTTCCGAAAATCGACTCACCATTGATGAGGTAGTACGCCTCTGCCACACCGGCCCCAAGCGCCTCCTTGGTTTAGAAACCGAAAAAAATACCTATATCAAAGTGGATTTAAAAGCAAACTACATCATTCAAAATACTAACTTATTCACCAAATGCGGCTGGACGCCATTTGACGGAATGAGGGTCAAAGGCAAAATGAACAAAGTAGTTATTCGAGGAACTAAAGTATTCGAAGAGGGAAAAATAATAACGAGCATCGGCAAAGTTATCTAATCGACAATCCCATAATCCTGTAAATACAGCGTAAGACTATGGTGTTATTTTGTCAATATAACGCAAAAATTCAAACCCCAAAGAAATCTCTAAAGAGCTTATCGTTTTCAATCTCTGCTACACGAAAAATGCGCACAAACTCTGCTATCCCTAAATATTCTCTCAAGAATTCTACCTGCTTCTCGCAAGGATAGGCATGGAGAAACACACTTTCGTGCAAAGAATAAAATCCCCACGCTTTAAGATATTCCCTTACTATGTTCCTTACGTTTTTGAGGCTCGCTGGGATATCGTAACTCACAAGTCTCCATTTTCTATCCCACGATTTTGGTTTGTCGACTTCAAGCTCATCGAACACAAATTTTAGAATTCTCTTTTTGCCCCGATCGGTTATACTCACTACCTGAGCTCCATCTTTTTCGCCAATTTCCACGCATCTCTGTTTTTCCAAACGATAAAGAGTTCTCTTGAGATAGGGGATGTTAAAACGTTTCCACGCTTCGAATTCTTTATCATTGGAAAGAAATGGCTTAAGAACTAAGGGAAGATTTGGTATAGCAATTGATGCTGCAAGAAAAACACCCGCACCTACTAGCTTCAATATTTCTTTTGTAGGGGCGTATTTCCTTTCAAAGACTTCTTGATCTATTTTTTTACTTAGCATTTTTGCTATGTCTATCATAAGGGAATCTTGGATGTGGGGAAGAGCAAGATCCTCAAAATGAACCTTTTTCTTCCGTTTTTTAATATTCAACTGCGTAAGCCCCTAGAGACAATATAGAACTATTGCTATATTTTGTCAACAAGCAACAACAAGCAAAAAGAGAGTTTGAATACTCAAAAACAAGCCTATTAAAGTCATCTACCGGACAAGAATGCTTATCTTATCATGATATGGGGAATCCTTTCATTGTTAGGAATCTCTTCAACAACGAACTCTTTAAGAAGGGGAGTATAAGACATTATAGGACTCAAGTCTTATTTTGTCAATCTGTGAAAAAATGCGTTCTGATTCGTATTATATTCCTTTGTTTCCACTGTGGAATGTTTTGTGTACCTCCTTAAGTTGCCTGTTGGTAACGTGCGTGTAAATTTGGGTTGTGGAAATATTTTTGTGCCCTAACATTTCTTGAACTGATCTTATATCCGCACCATTCGTCAAAAGATCTGTTGCGAATGAGTGGCGAAGAGTATGAACCGTTGCATCCACAGGAAGACGAGCCAGACGGACATATTTTTTTACAATTCGCTCTATGCCTCGCACCGATAACCTCATCTTCTCCCCTTGATTTTCTTCTACGGTCCTTCCTGAATATCGAATAAACAAAGGCTTAAACATATCTTGACGTTTTTTCAGGTATATCTTAAGCCATTCACAAGCTCTTTCTGAAACAAACACCACTCGTGCTCGACCTCCTTTGCCGATGACCCCAAACTCCCGCCGATCAAGGTTAATTTCGTCTTTATTAAGCTTTGCAAGCTCGGATACCCTAAGTCCTGTTGAAAATAAAAGCTCAATAATAGCCCTGTCTCTTATTCCTTCTTCTGTTGAGGTGTTAGGAGAGGTAACGAGTCGATCAACCTGATCTCGTTCGAGAAATTTTAGCGAACGGCTTTCTGCTTTAGGAAGATCTATTTTGGACGGTTCCAAAGTTTTATAATCATTCTTGATCAGAAAACGCAAAAATGATCGAAGGGCAATTACATAATAGTTTTGGGTAATCCGTTTTAAGGTACGTCCTTTTTTATCAGCTCTGTTTGAAAGAAATACCCGATATTTTCTTACGTCGGACACATCAATAGTATGTATGTTTTTGTCGGGTAGGGAAGTTAAGAGCCACTCCTGAAAGACCAAGAGATAATGCATATAGTCTCTAATAGTAAGCTTGCTGCAATTTTTTTCTATTGCTAAATGCTCTAAAAATTCTCTCACCAATATATGTAGAGAGGCGTTCATAAAAATATTGTACGACGTAATGTTTTCATTTGTCAAGAGGGAAAAAAATGAGAAAAACTTTTTTATTTTTTAAGAGATATTACTAAAAAAATAAAAGCAGAGGAGAAAAATGATGTTAAAAATTGGATAAAACCCCACACATCAAGAGAGAAAACGCATCACGTTTTACTGTTCAAATATATCAAAAAATATCACGTACTGTTTTTATATTTTCTTTTACTGTATCAGAATATATCAATTTTAGAGATGGCTTTAAAAGGCTACTCATTTGACCATTAACACCTAGTGTTAATAACGTCTCCCCAAAACCCATGGATATTATGAAAAACTTGTATCCCATGATTCTCAAAATCACTCAATTTTAGTATCATATTGTGCGACACATTAGTGTTGGTTGACAAGAGATAAAAAAGGGGTACAATAAATATGTGACGCGATTTCTTTTGGACAGTGGAGATCCAGGGGAATACAAAGAGATTTCCGCTCTCTTTGCAAAAAACCAACACGAGCTATGGGGAGCAACCACCAATCCAACACTTATCGCAAAAAAGCTCGCGGGGTCAAAAATATCTAAAGAAGAAGCGCTTAATCTTCAAAAACAAATCGTTCTTCAGATTATAGATATCGTTCCCGGAGCCGTATCCGCAGAAGTCTACGCAAACGAACACACCAAGGCAGAGGAAATGATTGAGGAGGGCAAAGAAATTGCCACATGGCATCCTCGGGTTGTGGTAAAACTTCCAACTACATTGGAAGGATTTAAGGCTCGAACCGCTCTAAGGCAACAAAACATTATTATTAACAACACGCTTGTGTTTTCTTGTGAACAGATCTTTGCAATTTGCCTCCATGAACGCATTGCTCACAAGCAGTTTGGGATCAAAGAGGCACCCTACCCTTGTTTTATTTCTCCCTTTGTGGGGCGTTTAGATGACATTGGAATAGACGGTATAAGTCTTGTTGCACACGGGATCAAGATGAAACAAACCTATGGATTCAGTCCTTGGATACTTGAGGCAAGTGTTCGCAATTCTTCTCATATTCAAAAAGGGATCGACTTGAAAACAGAGCTTATTACCGCACCTCTCAACGTATACCGTGAGTGGTTCGCTCGCAAAAAACAAAACGACAATGTCTCTCTTTTACCCATTGAGTACTGGGAACCTCCCAAAGAACTTTTTGAAATTGACACGATTGAGAAATTCATGCAAGCTTTGGAATCTAAAAAGGTTGCAATTGAGCATGAGCTAACCACCAAAGGGTTAATCAAATTTGCAGAAGATTGGAACGCTATTATACAATAACGGTATATGGAAGTGGGGATGGACGACATAGGTAGACAGATAAAAGCCGGCTCTGTTTCCAAAAGAGGACTCCTTGGAGCGGCAGCTGGCATGGGTGTTGCCTTGCTTACGGCAATTGGATTTACTGCATTTGGACGTAGAGAGCTAGGAAAAAACGTAAACCCCTTAAAGGGTAAAATTCTTGTTCTAAAAGAAGATGAGTATGCTGAGGCAGGAGCTGATGATCCGACCGTAGTGGAAATCAACCTTCTTCCGGTAGGAAACGATCCTGAAATTAAGGTAAGAAGAGAAACCACGCTGGGAGAAAAACCAAATGGGATCCTTCCGCAAGCTATTCAACCCCGATTCGCTATCCGATTGTTTGGAGATGGATATCCGTCTATGCATAAATGGGGAGAGATACGCGTTAAGGATCAAAACGGAGCATATCAAAAAGGAGGGCTTTGGTTTATGTTTACCAATGTGAATGGAAGCCCCGTTGATCTAGTAGGAAAACCGATTGAGCCAAACCAAAAGCCGTTTGTGGTTGCAGGAAACTTTGTGACCGTAATCAAAACAGAACAAGAAGTAAGAGACCTTCAAAAAAGTCTTCTTCCTCAAGCTCGTTGAATAACTTG
>MFOZ01000038.1:24306-24913 GCA_001784055.1 Candidatus Levybacteria bacterium RIFCSPLOWO2_01_FULL_42_15
CCCTGTTTATGGGATTTAGCGTTGTGGGAATCATTGCGATTCTTGATAGAAATAAAGGCGAAAATCCTACTCCATCAACGGTTCTTCTCATGCCGCCAAATGCCACAGCGCAACAACTTTTTGATCTTTATGTTCAGCTTGGACAATATCTCAAACAGCCAAACGCCGGAGGAATATCAATTATGGATTCTCTTAGGGAATATGGCGCTACAGGCGCGTACCCGCATATTGAACTTGAGATGCAAAAAGGAATCGTTGCTGGAGAAGAGCCGATCCGAGGAAACAGGCTCCCATGGTTCCAGCCCAACACAGAAACAGGACATACTCTTAAAAAAGGACAGAAAGTGATGTGGCGATTTGAAGTGGTGGTTGTCAAAAATGATGGAAGCCATGACACGCTTATCGCAGAACCAAATACGGAAGATAGTCATCAAACGTGGCGATTCTATGAAAAAGCACAACGATACCCCGACGGAACAGAATCCCATGCTATAAAACCCCTCGCCTAATTTTTCATTTGGCAAAAAAGCTTGACAGGATAGGATATTTCTGATACGATGCGCCCAATTTAGATTATGGGCACGAGAAGAGAATTATTTGTTGCTGC
>MFOZ01000039.1:0-1262 GCA_001784055.1 Candidatus Levybacteria bacterium RIFCSPLOWO2_01_FULL_42_15
AAGGTGCTGGATTTATTGTACCACACCACGCCCATTGACAAAGCATGGAAAAAACACCCATAATACAGGAAGGGGAAACAATTATTATGTATGTTGATTTAACAAATATATATAAAAAATACAAAGGCTTATGGGTTGCATTAAATGATGAGTGGAATAAGGTTTTGGGCGCTGACAAAGATATTAAAAAAGCTCAACAACAAGCTATAAAAAGGGGGTATCGTAATCCGATAATGTTTAAAGTTCCGAAAAAAAATATGGCTTACTTTGGTACCTCTGTGAATGGCTAATGTAAAGCATAAATTCAAATATAAAAGGATAGGCGACTTCTATCGTCCATTTATAGACATAACCCTCAGGAACGGAACCCATACGTGTAAATATGCTGTCTTAATTGATTCGGGGGCGGATTTTAACATCTTTCATGCTGACATAGCAAGACTCTTACATATAGATTTTACCAAGCTCAAAGAAATTACGTTCGGAGGAATAAAAGAAGATAAAACTCCGTGCAAAGGATATGTAGCGGGGGTAGAAATAGGAATAAACGAGAGGTTTTTTAATGCTCTCGTTGTGTTTTCTGCGGATATATCCCAAAATGGCAGTGGAGTCCTAGGTCAGAGGGGATTTTTTGAACATTTCAGAGTAATATTTGACTATACAGACAAAGTCGGATATTTAAGATAACGAATCATATCGTCTACAATCTCACATTGCAAATTGATAGAAAAGAATCTATCATACTCATGCCTGCCTTTCGGATGAGAAATCCACACGAAACAATGCCTCTTGCGCGCCGTCTGAAAGATTATCAGGGAACAGTTTCCCTAAGTGATCCTGCTTCTGGTGCGAAAAGCGAACTGATAGAATTTAATAAGCCCCCACCACTACTTACACCGGAAGAAGAACGATCTCTTTTTGAGGTAATCAGAGCCTCTCAAGAAGCTTTTTTTCATCTAACAGCAATCGATCTTCCTCCCGCGATTGCCCAACAAATTGAACAAGAGACAAAAACAGCCCTCATAGCGTTTGCTCCCAAGGACATCTCTCATCCTGTTGTTTCTAAAGAATCTGAATCGGCTGAATCGCTTTTGGAAGCGCTCAATCAGGGAAAACTTGCATATCAACTCCTTCTTCTTTCTTACCTTCCTATGGTCCTACGGACTATCTCACGTATAAGATGGAAGAGCGGTTTAGATTCGGGAGAACTATTCAGCTTGCTATTTGAAGGCCTCATGAAAGCAACTGCCCGTTATAATCCA
>MFOZ01000039.1:1295-4701 GCA_001784055.1 Candidatus Levybacteria bacterium RIFCSPLOWO2_01_FULL_42_15
CCTATTATGAAATATACAGTTGTGGACGAGCTAAGAGCTCAAGGTTTTCTTCCAAGATCTGTGATAGAGCGGATTTCTGATATTATGTCTGCTCAAAAAGATCTTGAGGCAGAAGGCTATCAGGGTGATCTTACAGAGCAAATTGCCGATCGACTTGGTCTCTCCACCCATCAAATAACGCAAGCGCTTAGCGCTTCTGCGTCTCTTCAACGCGTTTCTCTTGATGCGCCTTATGACGTAGGAATAGACGGAGAAGACATTACGCTTAGCGATATTATTCCCGACTCAAATTCTCTTGATCCTTCGGATTCAATCATTCGGCAAGAAGAATATGAAGAAGATAAAAAGGCACAAGAAAAGATACAAATGGCCTTTGCTTCTCTTCCAGAACGAGAACAGTTTATCATAGACCTTTACTATCGCGGAGTCGCAACCCTTAAAGAATTAGGACCCCTGGTAGGAGTTTCCGAGACTCGCGTGTCCCAGATTCTTAAAAGCGGGATATCCACGCTGCGATCCCTCCTTACCCCTTGACAATCAGAACGGAAAGCTGGTAGCCTAAAAGTATGGCAAAGGTGCTTCTGATTGATGATGATCAGGCGTTGATAAGCGTTTTTCAAACCGCCCTGAAGAATGAAGGGTACCAGACCGTTGTTGCCTTTGACGGAAAATCCGGATTTGAACGCGCAAAATCCGAAAAACCCAGCCTTATTCTCCTTGATCAAGTCCTTCCCGACATCCAGGGAAATGAAGTGTTAAAACTTCTCAAAGATGAGCCGCAAACCAAAGATATTCCGGTTGCCATGCTTTCCAACTTTGGGCAGGACCAGCTTATTAAAGGGGCAATCAACGCCGGCGCGGTTGACTATATCCTCAAATATCAGGTGGAGCCTCAAGACGTGGTGCATAAAATAAAAGGCATGCTCAAAGACGGAGGCGCGTAAACTCCCACTATTCCCGTGCAACTTTTTGCCCTATTTATCATTATCTTTTTAATGGGAATTATCTTCTTTAAAAGAAAAAAGAAAGAAGCCCCTGTGCCGCCCCCGCCTCCATCTCTCCCCGCTGCTTCTTCCGAGAAACTCGCGCTTGCATCTTTCAATAATCTTTTGTTGGGAGCCTTTGTTGTGAATACTCAAACTAACACGCTTCCCCTATTAAACCCCACCGCAAAACGCATGCTTGGGATACAAGCAGCTACACCCAGTCTTGCGAGCGTTATCAACGCGCTTCCCCCCACCTATGATCTGCAAAAACAGCTCAAAGAAGCAGTTGCGTCTCAAAAGCCGGGCGATGAGAAAGAAATCACGCTTGAGGAAAAAACATTTGCTGTTTCCGTTGTTCCTGTTTCGACTGTCTCTGCTGCGGTTCTTCTGCGGGACATAACCTTTGAGGCATCGCTCCAAAAGGTGAAGGAAGACTTCATTCATATGATGGTTCATGAACTGCGCGCTCCTCTCACCGCCATCAAAGGAGCGGCGCAAATTCTTGAGAAAGACAAATCAAGCAAGCAAGACTTTAATAAGATGATTAGCATTATTCAGGAACAATCCAAAAAGCTCTTGGATCAGGTATCTTCCCTTTTGGATTTGGCAAAGATTGAGGCATCCCGCTTTGTCATCCAAAAAACGCCAAGCGATGTCAAAAAACTCGTAAGTCAAGTTGCTGAAGTATTTCAACCCCAAGCTGTTAATAAAAGTATTGCGCTTACTGCCAAAATTGGTTCTTCGATCCCACTGACTGTTGTTCTTGATCCTATCCGCATTGGACAGGTATTAAATAATTTTGTCTCAAACAGCCTTAAATTTACCCCGGCTGGGGGCGCAATCACCATTGAAGCTTCTATTTCTAAAGAAACTCCAAAAAAACTTACCGTTAAAGTAAAAGATACCGGCGTTGGAATCCCTAAGGAAAAACAAAAAGAAATATTTTCTAAGTTTTACCAAGTAGGACAAAAGACGGATGATGATCCCAATACCCATATTCCCGGAACCGGCCTTGGACTGTATATTGCAAAACAGATTATTGAGGCGCACAAAGGAACGATTGATCTTGTATCCGATGAAGGCAAAGGCACCACTATCTCCTTCTCCATCCCCCTATAGGGAGGTGAAGTTATATGAAAAAGCAACTTAGTATCCCGAAATTTAAAAATGAAGACGAAGAGGCCCGGTTTTGGTCAAGCCTGGACCTTTCTGAATATTTGGAGCCATCTGATTTTGAAAGGGTCAGTTTTCCTAACCTTAAACCAACCACTCGCCCAATCTCCATACGGATTCCAGAATATCTCTTAAATAGAGTTAAGGAAGAAGCAAACGCGCTTAATATTCCCTATCAATCACTCATCAAGCAGTATATATATAAAGGGGTATTTTCTTCCTAAAGGAAGACATTCTACGCTTACCTCGCCAGAACTAGGCTCAGCCCCGCTCAGCGGGGTCAGCTTTGTGAGCTTGCTTGAGCAAGTCAGCCTTGCTTGACACTACGTATTCCCACTTGCTATAATCCTGCCCATTGTAT
This sequence comes from Candidatus Levybacteria bacterium RIFCSPLOWO2_01_FULL_42_15, assembly GCA_001784055.1. Classification (GTDB taxonomy): domain Bacteria; phylum Patescibacteriota; class Microgenomatia; order Levybacterales; family UBA12049; genus 2-01-FULL-42-15. The sequence continues at coordinate 3,816 of MFOZ01000039.1, forward strand.
GCCAACTGAAAGATTTTTGACTAGCAAACAACTTATTCCCACAAGAGTATCTTGGAAGCGGGAAGCCAGCTTCAATGATCGCAAGAGATTGTTTCTCCTGCCTCCTCTTCCAAATGAGGACGTGATCCCCACAGCAGAACTGTTTTTACAGCACCCCAAGTCGATGAACAGCATGCCTATTTTTTGCCTAGGGGTGTCAATGGTAGAAAATCCAACCCCGGAAACCGACCAAGCGCTAACCATGCTTGCAGAAGACCTTGAGCGATTTCGTGTTAAACAAGCAATTTTATCCATAGACGCCTTGCAGGATATTGATTACAGAATGGATAATGTTCAAATAATTCTTGTGGCACTCTTTACGCAAACAGAAAATGCCCACACAGAATTTACTCCATCTCAAAAGAGACTGTTTGATGTGTATATGCAAATTCGAAATGATGCCATACACGTCTTTTCTCGTATGGGAACAGATTCTTCCAGTACATCTTCTGATCTCGTAGCGTTTCTCAACTATTCAGAATTTGAAGGAAAATATTCATTTCTGCTAACACAGCATGGTCAATCAAGGAAAAAATCACAAACGTTCGAAAGTAAGGATGGGGTTGAGCCTCCACATCAATTTATGAACATGGTCCAAAAAAACGAGCACGTATTTAGTAATACTAAGCAAGAGGCATGGAACAGATTGCGAAAGGGATGGGACTGGGACACCATTAAGACAGTAGTATCATATCTCCCCCGGCTAGCTCAACCAATAGGCATTGCGGTAATGGCATCTTTGTGGGACAATCTTTCTGCGCTCCCGCATGAGACGCCTCAAGAAGGTTCTGGTGAGGAAGAATACGGATGGATCCTTGGTACGGCACCGCTTCTCCGCTTTTATCTT
>MFOZ01000039.1:4767-5005 GCA_001784055.1 Candidatus Levybacteria bacterium RIFCSPLOWO2_01_FULL_42_15
CGTGTTAAAAAATCTTCTGTCAAAACTTACGGTTATCGAAGGAGAAGAATCTACAACAAAAGCGCTGATAAAAATACATAAAGGGATTGACACTCTAAGGAGAGATCTTCAAATATATAGGCGCATTTCTTCCCAATGGCTAACCGTTCTTCTTGCCATGAGAAGTGAATTTTCCTCTTCTAATGGCGTAGTACGTGATTTAGTGGGTTCCCTTAGTGCAGTGGATCCACAACTTCGA
>MFOZ01000040.1 GCA_001784055.1 Candidatus Levybacteria bacterium RIFCSPLOWO2_01_FULL_42_15
CAATGGCAAGACTTAGGGCATCATGTGATTTTTTTAATTGGCGATGGGACCGGACAGGCAGGAGATCCATCGGGAAAGACAAAAGCGAGAGAAAAATTTTTTAGCCAAGAGGAGCTTAGAAAAAACGCGGTGGACTACGTAAGGCAGGCAGGAAAGATTGTTCGATTTGAAGGAAAAAACGCGGTCGAAATTTTATTTAATGGAGATTGGCTTAATAAGTTAACTCTTCCAGATATCCTAACTATTGCCGAAAAGTTCTCTCTTCAACAACTTTCAGAACGCGATATGTTTCAAAAGCGCATGAAACAAGGAGAATCGGTAAATCTTAGGGAGTTTCTCTACCCGCTCCTGCAAGCATATGATTCCGTTGCAATGGATGTTGATCTTGAAATTGGCGGAAGTGATCAAACATTCAATATGCTCTGCGGAAGAACGCTTATGAAGACAATGCGTAACAAGGATAAGTTTGTTATGTCAACTCCACTTCTTGCTGACTCAAAAGGCGTAAAGATCGGCAAGACAGAAGGTAATGTGATTGGCATTACTGATGATCCACGTGATCTTTTTGCAAAAATTATGGCTCTTCCGGACGAGGTTATTGTGAGGGGATTTGAATATTTTACCGATGTCCCAATGAACGAAGTTACAGCGATGCAAAAAGAGCTAGCTAATGGAAAAAATCCAGTCGAATTTAAGACACGACTTGCGTTGGCAATTACCGTTCAGCTTCACGGCAAAGAAAAGGCACAAAAAGCACAAAAAGCATTTAAGGCCACTACCACAGGTCAGATTCAATCAATTCCTATGGTAGAAATTTCATTGAGAAAGAAATTCATTTCCCTAGCAACGGTTGCTGATGTATTAGTTGAAACGAAAATCATATCGAGCAAATCTGAAGCGAAGCGGGTGATTGAGCAGGGAGGAGTGCGTGTGAATAAAAAAATTATTTCAGATCCCAACGAACCGTTTGCGCTCTACGTCAAAAACGGGGAAGCAATCATTCAAAAAGGAAAAACAACATTTATAAAAATTAAACCTGTCCCGATTTGATCGGGACCTGCCCCATAAATCTTCATGCGAAGAAAAATTGACCGATACGCGCTCGTCAGCGTGTTTGATAAAACCGGCATTGTGGAATTTACCAAGGTTCTTATTCACCTTGGGTATCAGATCATCTCAACCGGAGGAACCGGTAAAATGCTTTCGGAAAACGGCATTGAAGTAATTCCTATTCAATCCGTAACTGGGAATCCGGAAAGCTTTGATGGACGAATGAAAACCATAAGCTTTCAAGTTGAATCCGGCATCTTATTTGACCGCTCAAAAATATCCCATCAAAAAGAAGCAAAAAAACTTAAGATTCCTTTTATTGACATTGTGGTCTGTAATCTTTATCCCTTTGAGCAAACCGCTGCCAAACGGGGAGTCAAGCTTGACGAAGCGGTTGAATCCATTGACGTAGGAGGACCCACTATGATTCGCGCTGCTGCTAAAAACTTTAAGCACGTCCTGGTAGTCGTTGACCCAAATGATTATCCAACTCTTAGTATACTGCTACGTAGCAGCATACTTTTTGAAAAGAGGAGAAAAGAGCTGGCGGCAAAAGCGTTTAGGCATTTAAGTTTTTATGATGCGCAGATTGCTTTGTATCTTGATAAGAAACCCTTTCCTCATGAATTTGCGCTTCCCTTACGAAAACTCATGACGCTTAGATACGGAGAAAACCCTCACCAAAAGGGAGCATTCTATGGATATCCCCACGTTCAATCTCTCCTTCATAAGCTGAAAAAGCGATGGGGAAGAGACTTATCCCTTGTGAATCTAACCGATATCAATGCGGGAATTGAGGCAGTAAGACTTTTTAGAGAATATGCCTCTGTTGTGATCAAACATAATAGCCCGTGCGGAATCGCGCTTGGCAAAACCGGTAAAGAAGCACTTGCTCGCGCCATAGAAGCGGATCCACAGTCCGCATTTGGAGGTGTTGTGGTAACCAATTTTGCCCTTGATACGGATAGTGCTTCTGTAATTGCGTCATTCAAAGACGAAAAAAAAGGCACTATTGACGTGGTTGCCTGCCCCAGAATAGACGTCTCAACCCTATCGTTTCTTCAAACCATACGAAAAAGTATGGGGGTGTACACATTTGGAATCATCCCTAGAAAAACTAAAGACCCTTATAACATAAAATGGGTAGATGGGGGATTGGTGTTGCAAACGCACGACAATAACATCGACAAAAGTTTTTTAACGTGGAAAACCGTCACCACAGAAAAACCAACCGGGCGTGAGCTGCAGCAAATGCAAATCGCGTGGAAGTTTCTTTCGCGCATCAGGTCCAATACTATTGTGGTAATTGATAAAAATCTTCCTATGACCAGAGGCATCGGAAGCGGACAAACTTCAAGAATCCGTTCAGCCAAAATTGCCCTAGAACAAGCAGGAAATTTTACAAAAGGGGGAATTTTGGCAAGCGATAGCTTTTTTCCATTTGAAGACTGTGTCAAACTGGCCGCAAAAAACGGCATTGCCGCCATTGTCCAACAAGGAGGATCTATCAATGATAACGCATCGATTGCAGCTGCCAACAAAGCGAGAATTACTATGGTGTTTACCGAAAGGAGAGCGTTCTGGCACTAGGTATTAAGAAAAAATCCGTACTGGTTATTGATGACGGGGGAAGAGGATCTGCTCTCGTTGCCGCCTACGAGAAAAGTAAAAAAGTTTCTCGCATATTCGCCGTCCCCGGAAATGACCTTATGAAATTTCTTTCCAAAAAACCGGTACGAACATTTCCTCATATAAAAACCACCGATGCGGAAAAAATTCTTGCGCTTTGTAAAAAAGAGAAGATCGACTTAATTGATATTGGGCAAGAAGATGCGATTGAAATCGGTATTACCAATGTTCTTATAAATCATGGATTTAGCGTAGTGGGACCTACCAAAGAAGCAGGACAAATTGAATGGGACAAAGCATACGCCAGAAATTTTATGGTGAAATACCATATTCCTCACCCAAAATTTTTTGTGTTCCACTCACAAACCAAAGGAATTGCGTTTCTTAAAAAACAGCCCAAACATAAAAAATGGTTTATCAAGGCGTCCGGCCTTGCGCAAGGAAAAGGAGCTCTCCCGGGAAAAAGCTCGCTTGAAGCAATTCGCAGGATCAAAGAACTTTCCCGTTTTGGAAGAGCGGGAAAAACATATTTAATTGAAGAATGGATTGAGGGAGAAGAGTTTTCTCTCTTTGCCGCCTGCGATGGATCATCGTTTCAAATTCTTGGAGCGGCTCAAGATCACAAACAAGCCTTCAATTTTGATCAAGGAGAAAATACGGGAGGAATGGGATGCGTGAGCCCGCCTCTTATGATGAATGCCGCAATCCTTGCGTATATCAAAAAACACATTGTTGCAAAAACCATACAGGGACTCGCTTTAGAAAACAGGACATACAAAGGAATACTCTATGTGGGAGGAATTATTGACGCCACGGGAAACGTATTAGTCATTGAGTTTAACGCGCGGTGGGGGGATCCGGAGGCACAAGTAATTCTGCCTTCTTTGCAAACCGACCTGTTTGAGCTGGGAAATGCCGTTTCCCATGGCAATCTTGACAATATCAACATTAAAACCGATTCAAAGACACGAATCGTGGTAACTGCCTCCTCAAAAGGCTATCCTCAAGATTATTCTGCAGCAAAAGGAAAACGCATTTTTGGCATTGAGCTTTTGGCAAACCTTGACAATGTTACCATATATCCGGCAGGCATTAGAGTAAAACGCAATCTTATGTTTACAAATGGAGGAAGACTGTTTTACATAGTGGGAACAGGCGAAAACGTGCTAGAAGCTAAATCAAACGCCTATGGCGCTCTTTCCGTTATCTTTGTTGCGGGAAACAACCTTCACTATAGAACCGATATCGGATGGAAAGACGTATCGCGAGCTTTTACCAAAAAGAAAAATGTGTTAGGATATAATTATGGAAGCGTTGAGAAAACATAGGATTATTGTAGTAATCATTGTCGTAATTTCCACAATCGCCTTGATTATTACCTCTTTTCTTCCTTTATTCATTGGGTACTAACATGGAGAGGAGCGGAGGCAGCGCCCAAAAACTTGAAAAACTGGGAATCTTTACCCTGAGAGATTTTTTATATCATATTCCTTCTCGATACGAAGACTATTCTATTATTTCCCCTATTTCCGCTCTGCAACCCGGAGAGATTGTAACAATTCGGGGAACTGTTATTGACATAAAAAACCTCTTTACCAAAAGAATAAACATTCAAAAAGCGCTTGTTGCAGATGAAAACGCCCGCATTGAAGTTGTCTGGTTTAACCAACCATTTTTGATTCGGTCTATCCATAAAGGTTCGCGCATCGCCTTATCCGGAACCGTTGACGTTTTTGGGGGGGGAAGGGCAATGAAATCGCCTGAATACGAGATTATTTCAGAAGCTCCAGATGCTCAACTTATCCATACCGGGCGTCTCGTCCCCATATATCCGGAAACGGCCCGTATCTCTTCAAAATGGCTTAGGCGCCAGATCCACACGATCCTTACAAAACATGCCAATGACTTTACAGAGTATCTTCCCGAACACATTCTTAAAAATCATCAGTTCTTGGACCTCCCCCAAGCGCTTTGGAAAATCCATTTTCCTCACTCCTTGGAGGAAGCACAAAAAGCAAAGAACCGGCTTGCCTTTGATGAGCTTTTTTTGCTGAATCTTGCCGCTCATAAGAGAAAAGAAGAGTGGAACGCAAAAAAGGTAGGGAACAGGTTTTTTATCGCAAAATTTAAAAAGGAAATTTCGGCGTTTTGGAACAGTCTTCCTTTTACACTGACAAACGCCCAGCAACGGGCGGTTAAAGAAATCTTTAAGGACATTGCGTCTCCGAAACCCATGAACAGGCTTCTTGCGGGAGACGTGGGAAGCGGAAAAACGGTTGTCGGTACCATAGCCATGTATCTGGCATTTCTCAACGGCTTTCAGTCCGTGCTTATGGCTCCAACCGAAATTCTTGCGCAACAGCATTACAAAACCATCTCAGAACTGCTTACCACCCTTGGGGTGTCCGTTCATCTCATAACTGGCTCTGTCAAGACTAAAAGGGGAAAACAAGAGAAACCCGATATCTTGGTGGGAACACACGCGCTTCTTGCACGTAATGATCACTTTGAAACAGTCGGGCTTGTAATCATTGATGAACAGCAACGCTTTGGCGTTGAACAAAGGGCGCTCATTCGACAAAAAGGGGAAAATCCCCATTTTCTTACTATGACGGCAACACCCATCCCCAGAACAGTCGCACTCACGCTCTATGGCGACTTGGACCTATCGTTTCTTGATGAGATGCCCAAAGGAAGAATTCGCGTTAAAACGTGGTTTGTTCCCGAGGAAAAACGAAAAAACGCGTACGCATGGATCGAAAAGCAAATAAAAACATTCCAAAGCCAAACGTTTATTATTTGTCCGTTTATTGATAGATCGGAGACCATGCAGTCGGTAAAAGCGGCAACAAAAGAATTTGAATATCTCAAAAAAGAAATGCCCCACGTGCGTTTTGCACTTTTGCACGGCAGGATGTCCTCAAAAGAAAAAGAGAGCGTACTTGAGGCGTTTAGAAAAAAAGACGCCGATATTCTTGTGAGTACTCCTGTTGTTGAAGTTGGTATTGATATCCCAAACGCAACCATCATGGTCATTGAGGGAGCAGAGCGTTTTGGGCTTGCGCAGCTGCATCAGATGCGAGGAAGAGTGGGGCGAGGAACCAAAGAGTCTTATTGCCTGTTATTTACCCAATCTTCCTCTCAAATAACAATCCAGCGATTAAAAGCAATGGAGGAGATTCACGTGGGAGCGCGTCTTGCGGAACTGGATCTCAAACTGCGGGGACCGGGCGATGTGTTTGGGGTTCTTCAACATGGTATGCCGAGTCTTAAAATTGCCTCGTTCTCCGATTTTGGGCTTATTGCAAAAGCAAGAAACGAAGCGGAAGAATTATTCCCAAAACTTTCTTCCTACCCCTTGCTTGTGGAAAAACTTAAAGAGGTCACCTCTGAAAAAGTCTCTGCGGATTAAACAGCTTGCGCATTTTCGTGTTTGAGAAAGAAAAATCTTTTTCTCTTTTGTATAAACCCCTCTTTTTGAAGATCGGTAAGGAGCGTTTGCAGGGTTTGTTCTTTTGTATCCAGCATGCGTTTTATATCTTCTATGGAAAGTGTTGTGTGTGAGAGAAAAAGCTTAAGAATCTTTCCTCTTAGTTGTCGATTCGATCCTTCGAATTTCGATTGTTGGTGATAATGGGCGCTTTGCCTATTGGGATTTTCAACCTTGCCGACAAGATTCGCTCCGTAATCCATAAGCGCGTAAAACCACTCGCGAGGATTCTTTTCATCCATGGTTTGTGTTACCAACGGCAGCATGTCTGAATCTTTTACCTGTGTTTTGTTTTTGAAAAAATGATGGATAAATACGCGGCGTATGTTTGTTTCGATAAACGGGTAAGGCAAATTATATGCGAATACCACAATCGAACAAGCAGTAGCATGTCCAATTCCCGGAAGTTGTTTAAGAAGAAGGGGATCTGAGGGAATTTTGCCTTTATAGCGCTTAACGATCTCTTGGGTGATTTGCTTAAGATAAAGAGCGCGCCTATTATATCCCATTCCCTGCCAGACGGAAAGAACTGCTGTGTTTGATGCTGTCGAAAGCAACTCAAGAGTAGGAAACGCTTTAAGAAAAAGAGGATATTTTTGAAGAACCCGAGAAGCCTGCGTTTGCTGCAACATGACTTCGGAAATCAAAATATGGTAGGCGTTCTTCGTGCTTCTCCAAGGAAAATCCCGTTTGTTTTTTTGGTAAAAACCCCCGACTATTTTTTTAAAATTCTCTTCGTACTTCTTCACCCGTTTATTGTAACACCTTTCCACACATTCCCACCTTCCATGTTGAATAGCTTGACACCTCCTCTTTTCCATGATACTTTTGTTCTGTGGCTACCAACAGAAAAACAGTTTTTGCAAATGGAGAAATGTATCATGTTTTTAACAGAGGCGTTGAAAAAAGATCTACATTTACTGATAAAAGAGAACTAAAAAGGGTAATGCAAGCTTTGGCCTATTACCGTTTCAAAAAACCCCTCTTCAGGTTTTCTCACTTTTTAAGGCTTGAGAAGAAAATGCAAATCCAGGCTTTATCAAACCTCAAAACCACCAATAAGAATGTAGACATTATCTGCTATTGCCTCATGCCAAACCATTTTCATTTATTACTTAGACAGATTGACGACGCGGGAATCTCTAAATTCATGGCAAACTTTACCAATAGCTATACCAAGTATTTTAATATGAAAAACGATAGAGTGGGGCCTTTATTCCAAGGACTGTTTAAGGCAGTACTTATTGAAGACGACGAGCAATTGATGCATGTGTCTCGATATATTCACCTTAATCCAGCAAGTTCTTTTCTTGTTGAACCCGATTTTCTTGAGTCATATGAGTGGTCTTCCTACCCTGATTATCTTGGATTAAAAAACCCTGAGATCATAGAAAAAGAAACTGTGCTCAATTTATTTTCAAACGAAGAACAGTACAAGCAATTTGTGCTAGATCAAGCAGGATATGCAAGAACTCTTGAAACAATTAAGCATCATTTACTAGACGAGTAATTATGACTAAGGGGGTAGGTGTGAAGCTATTCAACCTCGAAGGTGTGTAGTTATTGCGGAAAAGAAAAAAACCAAGTATAATGGATTACATAATTTATGCCGCAGGAACCAAAAAAGAGACATTCAAGAGCGCGCCAAGGGAAACGGCGCGCGAGCATTTTCTTGTCCGCGCCCATTGGAGCTGTCTGTTCCCAATGCAAAAAGATTATTCCTTCCCACACCGTTTGTAAGCATTGCGGATACTATAGGGGAAAAGCCGTTGTGGTTAAAAAATCAACACGCATAACACAAAAAGCTTAAAGCCTTATAAATTTGTCTATGAAAACCCCTTATGATCCCCGCCATCGCAGAAGAAAACAGCTTGTGGAAGAATTGTTCAGCGCCGATTTCCATATCCAACGCATCGGTAATGTTGCGCAAAAAATTTACAAGAGCAAAAAACGCTTGGATGCGCACATTCAAAAAGCCGCGCCTGAATTCGCCGTTGAAAAAATCAACAAAATTGATCTTGCAATTTTACGCCTTGCAACCTACGAGTTATTGGTAGAAAAAAAAGAGCCTCCTAGGGTTGTTATCGACGAGGCAATTGAACTGGCAAAAGAGTATGGGGGAGACACAAGTCCTTCGTTTATAAACGGAGCTCTGGGAAATATCTTGCAAACACACGCATGAAAACACTTCCGGCATTTAAAAATAAAAAGCTCTTTGAACTTGCGTTTACTCATAGATCCTATCTAAACGAGTCCAAAGACCATAAAGAATCGAACGAGCGATTAGAGTTTTTAGGAGACAGCGTTATCTCATTTATTGTTTCAGGCTACTTATATAAAACGTACCCTCACTTTACCGAAGGCACCCTTACTAATTTGAGATCTCTTATGGTCAATACAAAGACTCTTGGAAAATTGGCAAACAGTCTTTCTTTTGGGACGCTTCTTAAACTGTCAAAAGGAGAGGAAGAATCACAGGGAAGAAAAAATCAAACGCTTCTTGCGAACTGTTTTGAGGCATTTGTGGGAGCCCTATTTCTTGATCAAGGAATTGAGACAACAACCTCTTTCCTTAGTAAAAACCTTCTTTATGGAGTGAAAAAGCTGCTAGAGAAAAAAACGTTCAAAGACCCCAAAAGCTTGCTTCAAGAACTCGTGCAGGCAAAAAAACAATCAGCTCCCGCATATAAAGTTCTTGAGGAAAAAGGACCGGCGCATTCAAAATTCTTTACCATTGGCGTGTATGTGGAGAATACGCTTTGGGGGACGGGAAAGGGCCGCTCTAAACAAGAAGCGGAAGAACAAGCGGCGCAAGAGGCGCTTGATGCGATAAGCCATTTTTGATACAATATCAATCTATGTCTGTAGTAATTCGCTTAACTAAGGTTGGGAAAAAAGGAGAGGCAAAATTCCGCGTTGTGGTAAAAGAAAAACGGTCTCGCCGAGATGGGAAGGCAATTGAAACGCTTGGATGGTTTCAAAAGTTTGAAAAAGGCAGTAAACAAGAAATCAATCGCGACCGCGTTGTCTTTTGGATATCCAAAGGCGCGCGTCCCAGCCCAACGATTAAAAAAATTCTTGAATCATGAAAGACATACTTCATACTATTATTGCCTCCATTGTGGACGAGCCGAATGAGGTAAAGATTACGGAAGATGAGCAAAATGGCGTCATATTATTTACCATCAAAGTTGCAAAAAGCGACATGGGAAGGGTAATTGGAAAAGAAGGAAAAATTATTCGATCTATAAGAAACGTCATGAAAATCCCCGCCATGAAACAAAATAAGAAAGTTCAAGTTGCCCTTGCCGAAGACACAGAGGCATGAAGATTTCAATTCTTACTCTCTTCCCCCAGATGTTTTTTGGCCCCTTTGATCACTCCATACTTAGAAGGGCTCAGGAAAAAAAACTGCTTGCGCTTGAATTTATTGACATAAGAACCTTTGGGATAGGAAAACATAGACTTGTTGATGACACGCCGTACGGAGGAGGCGTAGGAATGATCCTCAGAATCGACGTATTGGAAAAAGCACTTCAAAAGGGGCGTTGCAAAACTTCCTGCAGAGAGCGAGTTATTATGACCGACGCGCGGGGAGAAACATTTTCTCAATCAAAAGCACAAGAATTAACTTCGTTTGACCATCTTATTTTTATCGCGGGACACTATGAGGGCGTGGATGAACGAGTACTGACTCTTGTAGACGAACAGATTTCTTTGGGAGATTTTGTTTTGACAGGAGGGGAGATTCCGATAGTAGCTATGGTTGATGCTATAGCGCGGCTTCTGCCAAACGTACTTGCAAAAAAAGAGGCAGTGCAAATTGAATCGTTTGCGCACTATGGCTACCTTGAGTTTCCCCAATACACAAAGCCTCCCGTGTGGAAAGGGAAAAAAGTCCCCGATGTGCTCTTAAGCGGCAATCACCAAAAAATCGCAGAGTGGCGGAAAGAAGCGGCTGATATAATTTCAAAAGGCAGAAGCTGAAGAATTTTGGAACGAAGAAAGAACATTGAGAGAAGAACGCTCTTTTTCCGACAAAGGCTTAACGCTTGTTGTGTTTGGAAGCGTTGAGAGAGGATACGGCTTAAAGTAGAAAAGGACTTCAATGCGCGATCCTCCTAAACCTCCTGTTTGAACACTTATAACCTCCGATAGGGGAAAAATGTGCGATAATTCCTTCAAAAATCTTTTGACGCCCTCTATGTCTCCATTAACAGTAATATTTATCGCAATTGAAGAAAGAGGCTGGATTTCTGTATTGGATAAAGAGAGATCTCCTATCTCTATAGTGAAATCGCCAACGTCAACTCCCGCCTTAGACGAAGCCTGAGATACGCTTTGCAAGATACCATTGAAATATTTCTCCGAGGGAAGCGCACCGTGGGCAAGCGTAAGCTGGTTGTTGAGCAAAACGCTATCAATGCCCGAAAGCACATCTACGTTTGCGGAGAGAACTTTTACCTTTTGCTTGATATCGTTTGCTTGCTCATTAAGAAGAAGAATATTGCGAACTTGGGCGGGAACAAAAATTAAGAATATCAAAACACAAATAGCAACAACGCTTCCGAACACAAGATAATCCTTGTATAAGAAATACCAAAACAAGAGTTTTTGGGTGGATAGAAACGGATTCTTCATTATAACAACGTCATTTTTGCGGAAACAAAATATTCTCCTTTTCCGTTATACCCTACTCCCTGGATTGTTATTGCGCGGATAGTATTTCCCCTGTCAAGAGCCCCGGAAAGGTTGGCAAGAAATTCGTCTATTCTCCGCAGAGACGCGGATGAAACAGTAATCTCAACAGACGTTTTGTCAATGCGCAGACTGTCTATCCCCGCCGCTTGGGGAACAAACGATTGGATAATCCCAATTTTTGCGTCTAAAGAAGTCCTAGTATTAAGAATCTTTCCAATCTCTAAAAGCCGGTCATGAGTAAATAAAAGCTTCGCCATTGAATCTCCTAGGGGAGAAAAATCAGCAAGCACCTTTTGTTCTTGTTTGCGCTCCGCGTCCGGGCTTACAACCCTGCCGACAAAGAAAGCAGAAAGAGACGTAATGAATAAGAACGAAACCGCGATAACGGTAAGCGCGCGCAGAAGATTAAGGAATTTTCTACGGGGAACACTTTTTACCGCAGAGCGGGGAAGAAGATTAATAGTATTTTCACTCATACGACCTCATTGCAAGACCAACTGCCACGGTATAATCGGGTCCGTTTCCTGAAATTTCAACAGGAAGCTGATCCTTGTTAAGCAGTACACTCCATGGATTTGCTACCACCGTTTCAATCCCAGCGTTTTCTGCAAAAAAAGCGTCAAGCCATGGAAGTTTTGCGGACGCTCCCGATAAAAGAATCTGTTGAATAGAAGATTCGCTCTTGTATTTCTCCGCGTAAAAAACGATTGCTTTTCTTACTTCGGTGAAAATTGACAAAAGTATTGGTTCCGTTGCTTTTCCGATTCTTCCTCCTCCTGCATTAGGCGCGATGCCATACAGTTTCTTGTATTCATCTGCCTTTGATATATCTACGCCAAAATCAGACGCAATAGCCCTGCTAATTGCAGATCCTCCCATGGGAATGCTGTAGGTAAAGATCATAATCTGTTCACGAACGATCGCAAGAGAGGTAGTTTGAGTTCCTATATTAAGAACAAGGGACGGCGGGTGTTGTTTTGTACCAATCAACGCCCTCATAACAGAGAGGACTTCCGTCTCAATGCTGTTTATGACAAACCCAGCCAGAGAAACAATCTTCTGGTATTTCTCAAGAAGTGATGAGGGAGCCCCAACCAACAAAACAGTCATTTTTTCCGTGATCTGCCCATCTTGAGGACGGCGCAAAACGCTCCAGTCAATGGATATTGTTGAAAGGGGTACGGGGATTTGCTGTTCTGCTTCCCAATAGATTGCGGACGCAAGTTCCTTGTCGGAAAGAACGGGCATTTCTATGACGCGCGTGTACACTTGGCTTTCGGGAAGGGCAATATTAACGTAAGGAGTTGTTATTTTTCCTTCCGAGACTATTTTTCTTAAAACATGCGCCATTTCCTGTTGATCAACAGGGGACTCGGAAGCCATGCCGCGGGGAGGAGCAGGATAGGTTAGTGCTGATTTTAAGAAAAAACCGTTGTTTTCTCTGTTGAGCCAAACGGCTTTTACGCTGTGCGCTCCAATATCCAATCCAAAGGGCAGTGTTTTCATAATATTTTATGATCTTGGAACAAGAAGTATATAGGGAAAAAACTCGGACGGAATAAGAGGTGGCGCGTCAAATACCTGAATTTTTCTCTGTGTTTCACCCGATTCGCCCACTGACTCTATGCGCCTTCCTTGAGAGGGAAGAGGAGCGTCTCCTCTTACCCCAATTGACGCGTTTGCGTATAACGGGGTAACCCTTACGATAAACCCTGAAGGAACAAGGATTTCTGCTTTATACGCAAAGGTTCTTGAGGAAACGCTGTATCCGCCTATTTCGGGCGCGTAGAACTGATTTGAGCTTCGCCTTGCTGCACACGGATCAAAACCGGATCGGCGAGCGACGGGAGCAGTTCTACTTCCCGCGATAACGGTCAGTTGGATTGCCGCCATTGTGTTTACGTTTACATCAATGCTGCACGCATCCACAAGTGTACCCCAATGAATAGAGATAATCCCTGTCCAGGGATTTGCGTAGGTAGGATTATCATAAGAAGTACCTATGTCGGAAAGCCAAATATCCGTAGCATCATTCTGCGGAATCAAACTTCCTCCGTTTACCAGAAACTCTGTTCCGCTTACCGCTTGAACACTAACCTCTTTAATAACGGTTGTGCTGTCAATAGGACTTTGCTGTGCAATACCACTTCCCGTTTGAAGCGCCCGCTCAACCCCTGCCTCTGCGGCGGAAAAGGCTCGCTGGGAGTTTTCTTCCTCGGTTGATGTTCTTAGGGTAGTAACTGTTCTTGAAGCAAGAGAAAGACCAACGGTAGCAGAAACCACCATCACCAACACCACAATAAGAAGCGCCTGGCCTTTTTCTCCAAACCGTTTGTTACCCATAACTATAGCGTATCAATCAATGGCAAGGCCTGTCAACTGAATTACCGGATTGCTCTGTTGCGAAGGACGATAGTTGTCTCAAAGGGAATCGCCGTTGCTCTAAATTCGTTAAAAACAGCCGCTCCTCCAGTAGGCTGGGGGCTCACAAGAGAAAAGTGGATGCCGATTTTAGGTAAATCAAGAGGATTTTCCTGATAACAGGTAAAATAACATGACCCAGATACAACCGATACTGCGTTAGTATCAAGAAGAGAAGCGCTATTTGAGGTAATCGTTGCGTTAGGTCCCGGTATGCAATCAAACGTGGTTCCGCCTCCGTCAAAGGATGTAAATCCGATCGAAGTCTGATGTACGGGGGTAGGAGTAGGAGTGGGAGGTGGAGGAATCACAGGAACGCACCCTCTGAACGGGGACGTACTAATGGTATCAAGCGATCGGGCGGCTCTCAACATTTTTGCCATTTGCAACAAAGCGCTCCCGCCATTTTGCTTTACCGAGACAATCGTATTGGTCTTATTGGTCCCCCTTAATGCCGAATACATGATACCAACCACAATGCCCCCCACGGTCACGAGAATCATAGAAACTATAAGAAGCTCTATCAAACTAAACCCACATTCGCTTTTATGGTGTTGGTAATACATTGGTATTGGAAAAACACGATGATAACTTCACTTGATGGCAATACAGTGCAAACTCATCGCTAATACCTGTTTGCTGACACTTACTGTCTCTCCATAGCACATACACGTTTACTTTGGCTGCATTTCCAATGCAAGGATCAACGTCTTTTTGGAACTCTACCTTCCGCACAAATGTCCCCAAGTTTTGTCCGCAGGAAGATGCATTACGAAGGGTGCGCGTATTTTGATCAAGGCAAAATGAGCGCAGAGAACCGCTACTGGGAACGTATGATAAAAATGTAGCCCACTGTGTGTCCCGAAGGGTCCGCATTTCTTCCATACCCTCTTGAGCGTATTCCGTTGCCAAATGTTGTTCTTTGGTAAACTGGGCGCTTTGCAAAGAAACGGTCACCAGTGTCACAATTGCGGCAATAATAATGCCGGAAATTCCAAGCGCGACCAATACTTCAATAAGCGTCTGTCCCTTCATTAATTTCTTATACTAATCTTTCCTGTGTTATCAACAATAACCCGTTTTACAAGGTTTGTGTCAGAGGTGTTTTTAAGCACGATGTCCGTGTTCGGGCGTGAGTCCAAAACCCCACCGGTGAGAACCGAAAAGAAGAACGTCCTTACGGTATCTACGCCAAAGGTCTCCGTCGTCCCAAACGCAACGTCCGGCTTAAGAACGGCATTTTGTATCACCACAACTGCCCCGCATTTGCTTTCAAGCTTATACTCTCTTGAGGATGTTAAAACCACCTGATACCCCTCAAGAGGAGCGAAAAGAGGAGCGGAGGCGCATGATGCCGGCTTTTTTTGAGAAAGGGCGCGGGATTTTGCCGTATTCATCATGGCGATTAATTCCAAGGCTGATGTGTTAAGACTCTGCACGCGTCCATATTGCGCAAATCCCGCAATACCAATCACCGACAAAATCGCAATAACGGTTATGGAAAAAATAATTTCAACAAGAGTAAACCCAGCACCACTTTTTATTATACCGATCCTTTTTTTCAGTTCCCTTATTGCATTTCCGTTATGCTTTAATCTTCTTTCCCTCATGGCGGCGAAAGGGTAAATGACCAATTAGAAGTTCCGTTGCAGGGAGGTTGGTTAATTCTATCTTCTTGGGAATCCCGCGTGTTCTCAAGACACGCCCTAAGGGCATAGGTCGTGCCGGTCCCGCTAAATGTATAGGATTGTCCTGAAGAAGGATCGCAGGGCACTTTTTGCATATACACAACGCTCCCATTACTCCCATCGTTAGTAAAGGACTGACCACAAGGCACCATCGATAAAGGATAAATTCCTTGATCAGCTCGAAAGTTTTCCAGTGCCGCTTGAATTTGGCGAAGATCGCTTTTTCTTTGAGTATCTCGGGATCGAGCCCTTACGGTGGCAAAATTGGATAGCACAAGAGAAGACAACACACCCATAATCGCAATCACGATCAAAAGCTCAATAAGGGTAAATCCTTTTTTCATGGCAATACGTTTGTGCTGGTAACGCCGTAATTACACACAAAAGTTCCTGTTCCTCCGCAATACACATTTACAGGCACACTGGGACACGCAGTGCCGGAAGTATTACACGCTTGAGGATCTTTTCCTCCCCGCTCAA
>MFOZ01000041.1:0-370 GCA_001784055.1 Candidatus Levybacteria bacterium RIFCSPLOWO2_01_FULL_42_15
AACAATTATTACTGGTACACCAACAATTAATCCTGTTCGTGCTACGCCTCGAAGTGCTTCAGTAAATATTCTTCGTCTTGATAGTTGTTCTCTTAATCGATCTACTTCTTCCTGTTTTGCTACAGTTTCTCGCAATGTTGCTAAATTAGCTTCTAGTTCTAATGAAAGATCAAAAGATATGAGGTTATTATCTCGAAGAACCCTAATAAGTCGAGGCCCAACGTCAGTGACATCTCCACTAGTAAGTGGGCGTGAATCTTCTCTTGCTTTCCTCCTTCCTCTGCCAGGTCGTCTTTCTAACATAAAGTGAAATATATCATATTCCTGATCTAGAATCAAGCTATAGGCCAAAGACTTAGTAGAGATATCG
>MFOZ01000041.1:549-12066 GCA_001784055.1 Candidatus Levybacteria bacterium RIFCSPLOWO2_01_FULL_42_15
ACACCTCCCACGTGTTCTATTGTTTTTCTGGGGTAGAAGTTTGTTTTTCCCGATCCGGGAGGAGGAAAAGAATTATAAAACCTACCAAGCCAATTAATCCCAGTACGGCGAGCAACCCGATGTAGCCCTTTGCCTTGGTAAGATAATAGCAACTTGAGAAATAGAGGGGTAAGGCAAGAAGACCAAGAAAGATTATAAACTCACCAAGTGGTAGTAGTATAGAAAAGAGCACTGGATTATACTTCTTATGATCCAAAAACCAACTAAAAGTGAATAGGTAAGAAGTTAACAATAGTGCCAAACCTAGTGACACATAGAATGTCCAAACAAATTTCTTGCGATAACGTACGATCATGGCTACGCCCAGAGCGTGAGAATAATTGCCATCGTAATAAGAGATGTGAGTTGGTACCCCGCATTGATACAGTAAAGCTTGACAGGTTTGTTCTCAAATAATACCGATGTAAACATAACGGGAGCAATAAATCCAAGCCACAGCCAAAATCCGGTTTGTATGGCATCCGCTACCGCACTCATTCCCATATACGCTAAAACAACCGCTAGTACGTATGAGGTAATAAGCGCACCAATAAAGCTTAACGCGTAGGCCTTGTTTGCTTTGGACTTCATTCCTTTTGCTTGTTCATTAGAAATCCCCATGAGCTTTAACCACGGTTTCCCAAACAGAATAGGGGAGTACCACAGGAATCCGACCGCCATGCTGGCAACCGCTGCAATAAATACGACTAAATAATTAACGTTTATTCCAAGCATTGTTTTTCATCTCCTTTCCGATTTAATACTCTTCCAGCGTTGATGTGTCTCCGATAGGCTGACCTTCTTCCTTAGCTTTTAGAATTCTTCTCATAATTTTTCCGCTCCTGGTTTTTGGAAGTTTGTCAATAAATTCAATTTCCCGAGGATAGGCGTGTCCTGCCAGGTGCTTTTTGACGTGCTGTTTTAATTCTTCTTTAAGTTCCTCGGTGGGAGAGACGCCTGTCTTTAGGACAACAAATGCCTTAATAATTTCTCCTCGCAATTCGTCTTTTTTGCCAATAACGCCTGCTTCAACAACGCCTGGATGAGAGATGAGCGCGCTTTCTACTTCAAACGGTCCCACGCGTTCGCCACTTGTTTTAATGACGTCATCTGCTCTTCCCACAAACCAAAAGTAGCCGTCATTGTCTTTTTTTGCCCTGTCTCCCGAAATATACCAATCATTGGCAAAATAGCTGTGATATTTTTCCTCGTTCTGCCAGACGGTCCTCATCATAGATGGCCACGGAGGTTTTATTACTAAATTTCCTTCCTGGTTTTCTCCAACCGGTTTTCCATTATCATCCACAACATCAGCCGTTATCCATGGCAACGGTTTCCCCATAGACCCATCTCTAATTTCAAGATCCGGCGTATTGGCAATCAAGATGGATCCTGATTCCGTTTGCCACCATGTGTCATGGAACGGTTTCCCAAACACTTTTCTTGACCACGCAACTGCCTCCGGATTGAGCGGTTCTCCAACGCTTGCCAGGTAGCGAAGACTTGAAAGGTCGTATTTCTTAACCAGCTCATCTCCTTTACTCATAAGCATTCGGATTGCGGTCGGTGCCGAGTACCACACCGTGATCTTATGTTTTTGAATAAGGCTGTACCAAGCTTCCGGGTCAAAACGCCCGCCGTGCACAAAAGTGGTGACCCCAAGTGACCAGTTGCTTAAGATGCTATACACAATGCCGGTAACCCACCCCGGATCGGCAGTACACCAATAGACGTCATTATCCTTTAAGTCTAACACCAATTTTGCGCTTTCATGCTGCTGAAGCGCCGCCATATGGGCGTGAACAATGCCTTTTGGTTTTCCCGTGGTTCCAGAGGTATAGAGCATGAACGCGTAATCCTCCGGAGAGGTGTGAACCGTAGAGAACGATTCTGAAGCGTTCGTCAGTAAGGACTTAAATTCATCCGAATCAACAATAAAAACGGTCGTAAGATTCGGTAGGGAGCTACGAACTGGCGCAAGGCGCTTTGAAAGCGCGAGAGTGGTAAAAAGTACCTTAGCTTGCGAGTTTTCAAGTCGATCCTTCAGGGCGTTTTCCGCAAAAGCGGAGAAGAGCGATCCGGCAATTGCCCCTGTTTTGAGAATTCCTAAAAATCCCGCGTAAAGCTCCGGTATGCGGGGAAGGAATAAAAACACCCTATCTCCCGCAACAACGCCACTATTCACCAAAATGTTTGCAAACTTGTTGGAAAGCTTGATTAAGTCCAAAAAGGTATATTGAACCGCCGTTCCATCCTCATATTCGTAAATGAGCGCGTTTTTATTGCGGTTATTGGTGTGTTCGTGTTTGTCAATCGCGTTATAGGCAGCATTAAAGCTACCATCTTCAAAAAACGCGACTTCTTGTTTTTTGTCTTCCCAAAACGAATTATTCATTAAGGCAGGTATTCTTTATTGTAAAAGGAAAGTGCTTTGTTTAGCAAGAGGCTAATTACGAACCTCTTTTGACATGACCTTGCCATGCGTATCCAGCGTGTAAATAAGCACTTGTCCTGTGGGGATTTCAAGGTTGGGGATTTGTTCATCGGTAACCTGTTCTAAAAACTTGACAAGAGCTCTTAGGGAATTACCATGCGCTGTTATCAGAACATTTTTATCGCTTTTCAAAAAGGGAAGTATATTGCTTATGTAGTAGGGGATTACCCGATCATACACATCTTTGAGCGTTTCTCCTTTAGGAAGAGGAACATTCCATCCCCGCCGCATCTGCTTAAATTTTTCCTCTCCATACAAATCTTTAATAAGCCATTTGTTTTTGCCGGTAAGCTCCCCATAATCGCGTTCATTAAGCGCGGTGTTTTCTTCTGTGGGGATATCGACAAGATTAAGCACTTTTTTTATTTCAAAAAGCGTTTCGCGAGAGCGTTTAAGCTTAGAGGTAAATGCGGCGTCAAAATGAATGCCAGACAAAAGAGACCCTGCTTTTTTTGCCTCCTCGTGTCCTTTGGTAGAAAGAGATATATCAATAAGTCCTGTCCACAGTCCTTTTGCGTTCCATTCCGATTCTCCATGTCTCACAAGAGCAAGTTGAGCCATACTGATATTATTGTTTTAGTTCCTGCTCAATGGCAAGAAGCCTATTGTATTTCGCAACGCGTTCGCCTCTTACCGGCGCTCCAAATTTTACGTAATCAGCGCCTATTCCTACGGCAAGATCTGCGATAAAATCATCATTGGTTTCCCCACTCCTATGAGATACTATTATCTTAATCCCCGCCAACCGCGCCATTTCTACCACCGCGATTGTTTCCATGACTGTTCCTATTTGGTTTGGTTTAATAATAATGCCGGTAATCGCCTTTTTCTGCAGAGATGTTTGCAGCCTAAAAGGATTTGTTGCGGTGAGATCATCACCCACAATGATCGCGTTTTGAATAAGAGAAGTAATAGATGTCCATCCCTTCCAATCATCCTCTCCAAACGGATCCTCAATATAGAGAAGATGGTAGATTGAGTTAAGCTGTTCAAAGTAAGAAAGAAGATCATCTGTTGAGTAGAGAGCGTTTCTGTCTGAGAGCTTATATTCGTTCCCTGTTTTGAATGAAGAAGATGCAGCATCAAGGCCAAAGAAAATATCCAGTCCAAATCTAAAATCTGCCCGATCAGCAGATTCTTTAAGCATATCCAAGGCTTCTGTGTTTTTTGCAAATTTTGGTCCAAATCCTCCTTCATCTCCCACAAGGGTAGGCAAGCCATTGTTGGTAAGAATCTCCCCAAGCGCTTTTTGAATCGTTACTGCAATGCGCAACGCCTCACTAAATGGCTTAGAGGATGCGGGGATTACCAAAAATTCCTGAAAGTCAATATTGGAGCCGGCGTGCTTTCCTCCATTAATTAAATTAAAAAGTCCCGCAGGAACCTTAAGAGAAGATGTATTTGAAGAAAGGCGTTGAATGTATTGGTAAAGGGGAGTTTTGAGGCTCTTTGCTTCTGCCTTGCATATTGCTATAGATAGGGGAAGAATGGCGTTTGCTCCAAGATTACTTTTGTTTGGCGTGGCGTCAAGAGCGATCATGGTTTTATCAATAAGAGATTGTTCGGCAGCATCAACGCCAATAAGTTTTGGCGCTATGATTGTTTGAACGTTTGAGACAGCCTTAAGAACACCCCCTCCTTTATACCGTTTTTCATCATGATCTTTAAGATCCATGGCCTCATATGTTCCTACAGAGGTGCCGGATGGACAAGAAGCAGAGCCGTTGGTTCCATCGCTCAAAATAACAGTTGCCTCAACCGCGGGATTTCCCTTAGAGTTTAAAATTTCTCGCGCTGAAATATGTACAATAGTTGCCATAGGATTTATTTTGTTTGTTTTTCGCACTCTGCGATAAAGCTTCTTGTATGATCGATTGCATCGGGAGACACAGAGACGCTGGTAATCCCCCATCCAACAAGTTTTTCCACAAGGCGCGGGTATTGAGAAGCAGCTTGTCCACAGAGAGATGAGGTGATTTTGTATTGTTTTGCTGTTTTTACTGCGTGTTCAAGTGCCCATAAAACCGCTTCGTCCTGTTCATTAAACTCACGCGCGACCTCGCTATTGTCTCTGTCTGTTCCGGTAATAAGCATGGTTAAATCGTTTGATCCGATTGAAATTCCGTCTATACCAACCCGTATGAATTTTTCAAGAAGGATTACGTTAGCGGGAATCTCAACCATCATCCATAGTTTAAACGTATCGGATCTATAGAGTCCGGCTTGGGAAATTAGTTTTTTCACGCCAATAAGCTCTTTCACGTTTCTCACAAAGGGGAGCATTACCCACAAATTTTTAAGCCCGTTTTTGTTGCGCACAATTTTGATCGCTTCAAGCTCCAACTCAAAAACGTCCGGATCATTAACATAACGAAACGCTCCTCTGTAGCCTAGCATAGGATTAGATTCAACGGGTTCATAATCGCGTCCCCCCACAAGATTGCGGTATTCATTTGTCTTAAGATCACTTGTTCTATACACCACGGGGTGAGGAAAAAACGCCTTGCAAAATGTGGTAATTTGATGCGCCATGGTTTCAATAAAAATTTTCTTTTTTCCTTCACGGATAAGTTTTTTTGGATGGATTCCAATACCCGCCATCATAAACTCGGCTCTCAATAATCCCACGCCATCAACGTGCTTCTTGGCAACCGCATCCGCAAGCTCGGGTTCCGCAAGGTTAACATACACCTTCGTTTTTGTGTATACAAGAGGAGTTCTGCTTTCCTCAAATGATGATGATTTGTTGGTGACAATGGATCCTTTGTATACTTCTCCAACAGTCCCATTCACGGTAATAAGCATGCCGTTTTTTAATAAGTGTGTTGCGTCGGTCGTCCCAACAACCGCGGGAATTCCCAGTTCCCGAGAAACAATTGCCGCATGGGAAGTCCTTCCTCCGCTATCGGTTACAATAGCAACCGCTTTTTTCATGGCAGGGACAAAATCAGGATTGGTTTGGGGCGCAACAAGAACGTCTCCTTCCATAATCTTATGAATTTCTTTTGCGCTTTTGATGACTTTTGCGCTACCCGCTTTGATTCCCGGACTAGCCGGTTGACCCTTAAGAAGAACTACCTTTTTTCCAGAAAGAGTTGCTTCTTTTTTTGTATGAATATTTACCGTTGTTACCGGACGAGTTTGCACAATATAAATCTTGTTTTTTTCTATTGCCCACTCTACATCTTGTGGAAAGTAGTAGTGCTCTTCAAGTTTCTTTCCAAGGCGAGCAATTTCCTGTACTTGTTTATCGGTAATTTTTTGTTGTGCGCCTGCTTTTTTTGACAGACGAACTGTCTTATTTTCCCTTCCAGATCTTTTAAGAAGGATCGTTTGGATAGAGGTAGCCTTGTTAAGAATTGAAAGGTCTTTTTTTGATACCTCGTAGTGGTCTGGCGTAACTGTTCCCTGTACAATAAATTCTCCGAGTCCGTAAATCGCCTCGATTACGATTTTTGTTTTGTCGTTTGTAATAGGGTCTATGGTAAACATGACGCCTGATTTTTCCGATTCAACCATTTTTTGGACAGGAATAGCGATTCCCACTCTAAAATGATCAAAATGTTGTTCGTGACGGTAAAACATAGCTCGGGGAGTAAAAAGAGATGCCCACGCTTCTTTTATCTTAAGAAGAAGGTTGGATTCACCTCTCACGTTTAAATAGGTGTCTTGCTGTCCCGCAAAGGATGCGGTTGGTAAATCCTCTGCTGTTGCCGATGATCGGACGGCAACAAGAGCGTCTGCAAAAACGCCGCCAAGCGCCCGATACGCTTTGTAAATCTCCGAGACCAGCTCATCAGACATGGGAGCTTTTTTTATTTCTTCTTGGACGCATGAAGATACTTTGGCAAGAGACTCTGAGCTATCAAACCTTGTCTCCCCAAGAAGGTGTTTTATGGTTTTGGCAAGATTATTTTCTTTAAGAAAGGCAAAATAGGCAGGGGAGGTAACAATAAATCCATCCGGCACGGGGAAGTTTGATCTAAACATTTCTCCCAAATTAGCCCCTTTCCCCCCCACAAGGCCTATATCATGTCTCCCAACTTCTTTAAACAGAACAACAAACCTTTTCTTAAGGACCATAGTTTTATTATGGAGAGATCGTTGAGAATTATCAAGAGCGTAAATGGATGATTTATTCTGAAAGTTTCTTTTTGAAATAGTCAACCCATGGATTAACCGCAGGGTTTTGGTCATAAAGAAGTCCTAAAAACAGCGTCAAAAAGCCTGAGTATATCATACTTTCTATCGCGTCATGATACGCGCTTTTCCCGCTTGTGTTAAACGAATCAATCGTATGATTGTTTTGTCTAACAACATCAATGGTGAGCGCTACTCTTTTTTTGATTCGCTTACTGTAGCAAGGCGAATTAAGAACTAAAAACTGAAGATTCGTAAGTTTGGGGAATTGAAGACCCTCCATAAGATGGTGGTTTAGGTCTGGAATCAGATAGAAGCTGCAAAACGTCTTGCTGGTTTCGTTAAACTGATTTCTTAAAATTTGAGCATTTCCGCTCAAATGCTCTGCGGCAAACACAATAGGGACTTTCCCTAGAAAACGGTTTGCGTCTTTAAGAGCTTTTGACTTAACCGATTCTTGAATTTGATGCGCCATGTTGATCGCATCGTCTATTAGCCGCACATCAAGGGAAACAACGCCTGTTTTATGCAACAAACCCATAAGTCCTAAGATCGTGTATCCGTTTCCAAGCCGGGGAACACCTGATGGATTAAGCTCGCCATCAAAAATATAAGCGGGGACCTTATTTTCTTTGGCAAATTGAGCAAGCTTTCCTCCTTTTGTAAGAACCAGCATTTGCGCTTTTTTTGCTTTTGCTTCTTGAGCGCAGGAAAGGACTTCTTCGGTTGAGCCGGAATAACTGGTCAAGACCACAAGGGAGGAGGAATCAACAAACAAGGGTAGGTGGTAATCGCTTATTATTTCAACAGGAAATGCAAATTTCTCTCCCAAAATCGCTTTTAGAACAAGCGCTCCATAAATAGACGCTCCCATTCCGCAAAACACAATGTTAGATACGCGATCGGCGTCAAGTGAAAGATCAAGTTTTTGTACCTCGCCCCACACTTTTTCTAATTGTTTGGGTAAGAGCTCTGTTGAGCCAAGCGTATCCTGAGGATCTAGTTTTGCAATCGCCTGTTGGTTTGTAAAGTCTTTCATGTATTTAAAAGATTCTTTCTTTCCTTACTTCTTGCCTCATCTGTCTCATCTGTCCTTTTATAATCATCCTCAAGCCTGAAGGTTGTGCCAATTTCTGGAGTTGACACCTCAAACACGTCACAGTCGCTAACCGCCTGAAGACGGTGCCTTTGTCCTATCATAATGGTATACCCTTTCCCTTTTTTCATTTCTATCGTTTCGAGTTCTCTTCTGCTATTGTCAATAATGAGATTGCACGCGCCATTGATCAAAAATTGCGTTTCTTGTTTTTTGTCATGGATTTGAAGACTTAATCGTTTCCCCGCGTTAATATGAAGAATCTTACCGGTGTAGGGGAGGGTTTTGGGCGTAAAAATAAGCTCATGCCCCCACGGCTTTTCTACCCTCATTAAAAAAGGAGCGTTGTTTCTATCTATCATAGCATTGATGACATAAGGCTTACGAGTTCTTTTTTTCGAAACTCTGTGACTTCTCTATCATACGATTCGATATTTAAACGCAGAAGCGGTTCAGTGTTAGAAGTGCGAACCGAAAATCTCCAATTCGGATAGGATATGGCTACTCCGTCAAGAGTAGACAGCTCTCCGTCTTGGTATTTGGATTTTAGCTTATCAAGAATGGATTTGGCATCAGAAACTTTGAAATTGATTTCTCCGGATTCAAAACTTCTTGATAATTCATGTATTACCCAAGAAAGAGGTTTCTCTTCTCGGGTTAACACACCAAGAACCGTAAGAATCACCGGAAGTTGAGACTCTGCATTCCCAGTCTCCCTAAAAAAGTAGTGTCCGGAGGATTCTCCCCCAAATAGAGCGCCCGTTTTTGACATATCTTCGGTAATAAATGAATGGCCAACTTTTGTGACTACGGACTTGCCGCCGTTTTCTTCTACGATTTTTTGAGGAGATAGGATATAGCGGATATCAAAAAGAATCGTTGCTCCTTTGTGCATGGCAAGAAGCTCTCGCGCAAGAAGCGCGGTGATTAGAGATGGAGGAACGATTTCCCCTTTTTCATTAATAAAAAAAAGCCGGTCTCCGTCTCCATCGGGCGCGAGTCCCAGATCTGCTTTTTCTTCTACCACTCGTCTTTGCAGGTCTTTAAGCGTTTCATGTTGAAGAGGATCCGGTTGGTGAGAGGGAAAGCTTCCGTCAAGCTTAAAATTCATTCGTACCAAATCAGCCGGGACTTTTTCAAACAGCGCGTCAATATACTGCCCGCCCATGGCGTTTGCCGCGTCCGCAACAATCTTGAATTTTTTGATCGGAGGATTTCCCACTATGGAAAGCGCGTTTTTTACCTCCGTTTCAAGTATGCCTTCTTTTTTTGCAAGACTCCCTTTTTGCCCTTGAGAGCCTTGAGGTAGAGATTGAGCATATTGTTTAATCGTACCCATGCCGGTGTTTTTCCCAACCTTAATCAATCCATTTGGCGCTTTTATCACAATCTTTATGCCGTTGTACTCTTTGGGATTGTGAGACGCGCTTATTTGAAATCCGCAGTCATACCCATAATGAAATACGGTAAAATAAAAAGTTGGGGTAGATACGATCCCCGCGTCTAACACGCTTGCCCCCTCTTTTATAAGCGTATCCACGGCAACCTTAAAAAGAGAAGGGGACGAGAGCCGCATGTCGCGTCCCACTACAACGGTTAGTGGTTTTTGAGAAGGCAGAGCTTCTTTAAAAAATGCGTGAATCGCGCGGATGATAAAAACAATATTTTCTTCATTAATCTCTTGAGGATAAATGCCTCTAATATCGTAGCTTTTGAATATGCCATCAGGGATCATCATGAAGCAAATTTAGTCTATAAAGAAAGAAGGAAAAAGTCAATGGCGCGGTCAAGAGAAAGAGAAGAACCTCCGGTTTTTTGCTCAAGGTCTATGGTAAACAGTTTTTGATAAGAGTTAAGAAGTTTTTCCTGGGAGAAGGAACGCGCCTGTCTTTTCAATTTCCCTTTCTGCCATGAGGCAAGTTTTTTAACCTCTTCTATTTCGTCTTTCCCATCGGGAGAAACTGACAGTAAGAGCCTAAATTGGCGAACTATCATGGAAAAAATGAGCTCTGCATTTAGGGTAGATAGCGTTTTGTGAAATAGCCCAATTTGGTAAGAAGCGTTTGAGGGTTTTATGTTTTCTAAAAACGTAAAAAGAACAGAGGGAAGCTTAAACAGCCTAACGTCTGCCTCTTTGAAAAAAGAGATGTCTTTTACCGTAAGTTTTTTTCCTTCCCACAAGTAGATCTCACAGGCATGATGGGTATTGATAAGCTTCATGATGCTCTCTAGCTCCTTGGAGGATTTTTTAGAGGAAATAAGATTTTCAATAAACACCGTTTTTGCGTTCCCAAATAGACTTCCTCCCTCGAGAATCTGAATAATATCCGTAAGCGTTGCCTTTTCTCCTTCTAAGAAGATGGGGGATTGGGCCTTCTTTTTCTGTTCGTAAAAAAATGATCGGGAAGACGCAAGATCGTCTCCATGAATAATCGTAATCATGTGGGAAGTGAAGATATCCTTTTATATTCCTTAAACAAATCGTTTGCTAAAGAACCAAGACGACGTCCGCGACTTTTGTGAGGGAGGAGCGCGCCTGAAAAATTTTTGGGGATATGGAGAAGTTCGTGGATCAGTACTTTTTTCTTCTCCTCATCATTAAGTTTATCATAGTGTTTTGACAACACTTCTATTACGTATGCGGGCTTAAGACTAAGCGCTTGTTGAAAGATTTTAGGAAATGTCCAAATGCGGGCATATGACTGAGACGTTGATCCCGTTGTCCTAAAACAAAAAATCCGAGAAGGTTGAATATGGATAAGCCTTAAAACAGATACGATATGTTGAATTTCTTTTTGCACGTCTTTGGCACGTTCCCATTCCAATGTATGTTTTAACTTTTGATTTTTAACTTTTGACATTCTTAGGTATGTTTATCCGCAACGTATGACGCCCCGTATGCTTCCGGCTTTGTTTTTGCAACAAAACCGTTTCCCACAACCATTCCTACCACCTCTTTAATCATATCCCGCGTTTCTCCATGCTCGCCTACATCTACGTGAATTTCTAGGTTATAAACAGGCGCGGAACCATTCAATGACTTTTTAAAAAGCGGAACAAAAACCAATGCAAAGTTAAGAGATTCTAGGGTTTCAGAATATATTTTTTCTCGCAAGGAATGGATATTCTTTTGATGTCTATTTTTCCAAAAATACCGTCCCCCAAAACCTTTTCTATGAACCACAACAGCGGTAACCAAATTGAGAGATTTTTTTCCATTCGTTTCATTTTTCTCATGGGAATCGCTTCCTATGATAAGGCTGTAGAAAGCGTTAGGATCTTCTTTGAGAAAAGATTTAATATGGTGAATTACTTGCTCAAGAGAAACAACGCCTAATGTGGTACTTCTAAAAACTCCATTTCCGTTTTCTTCTTGTTGGTTTTGCATAAAGCAGAAGATTATTATACCACGTTAAAGCCTTAAGAGCCATTTAATTACCGCCTTACTGCTTGGATTTATTAAGTCATTAAAAACATATTTCTCGCTTTCTATGTTGTTAAATTTTTTTTCGGAGAGTGAGGCTTCCAAGATTCTTTCTTTTTGCTGTTTTAGCAAGGGCTGCAGGGAGGGCTTACCTTCAATCTTTTCATGTCCGGCAAGGACAAGATAAAATTCTGTTTTTGTTCCGTCATTTCTTAAAAAAGAGAATGGTTCAAACGGCCCTTCTCCTGCTTCAAGTAAAAAAGGAGTTACGGCCACAACGTTTTCATCACTCCAGACGTCTTTAAAAGCCTTTAGCATATACTG
>MFOZ01000041.1:12130-14642 GCA_001784055.1 Candidatus Levybacteria bacterium RIFCSPLOWO2_01_FULL_42_15
TTTTTGCCGGAATAAAAATCCAGAAGACTCTTTTCATACCGAAATGTTTCAATGCTCATTGGCCCGCGTTTTGAAGGGGGTTGTCTAAATCCGGGATTAGGATACGAGTGGCTTGCGATCCCATCCAGACGAGTAAAAGTATTCGGCTCTGAGGCATACATCATTTGGTAGAATCGCAAGGGATTCATGGATACCCCCTCTGTATTGGAAGAGGCGTTATCCAGTCCTGCCGAAATAACAAAAAAATCTTCACTTTTTTGCTTAAACGTTTCAATGGAAAAAGACAAGATATTTGCGTATTCCCCGGGATTTACTTCCCCTCCCCACTCATCTGCCCTGTTTACCTCGTTAAATATGATCACATATCTGTTTTTGGTAGGCCACGTGAGCGAGTTAAGAAAGTTTGCAAAATCAACAACGTCATAATACGTTGGTTTTCTCCAAACCTTGGTGTTGAAAAAATAATTTTCAGTTGCAATACGGATTATTGGAATCAAATGTAATTTTCCGGCAGAATCCATAAAGTTCTGCCATTTTCCCATGTCCTTGTCTCCTGCTTGAATGGGGATAGTAACATATCCCCAATCCCCAGAGCTGGAATTTACAAGCTCTTTTGCTTTTTCCAATTCCGAAGGAAATAGAATATGCACGCCAAATTTATTGTTGGGAATAGACAAAGGATCTTCAATTGCATGAACATCTTTGGCTATAAACGTAATGTTACATATAGCTATTAAAATAAAAAATAGAATTTTAAACATAACATTTCAATCAAACGTAATACGTTCTCCAATTGATTCTGCTGTAAGATAATGACCGGCAACTGATGGGTGAATTCCATCATCTTTATTTACAAAATAAGGATCACCAAATGAGCCATCAAGCCTGGACTTGTAATACACGTTAATTAACGGGATATTTTCGGCTGTAGATAAGTTAATTACATCATCCAGCTGTTCTACGATATGACTGGCGTGTTGGAATGCATCGTTTTCCGGCATATTTACTCCATTTTTTCCTTTTCCAAAGCCTATTTTTAAAGGAGCAATTTCTGCCAAAAGATAAACATTGGAAGATACATTTTTTGCTTTTGCAACAAGTTCTCTAAGAAGCGAGTAATGCCTATTTCTATCATGAATTGAAAAAGGATTGTAAGCAAAGGATCCGATAACTAAAATGTCAGGAGCAAGTGCCGGAATTGGCGGATATTGCCTTTCCCTATTGACAAATGTGCTTTCAAAGCGCGCAAGACCTTGCTCAACATTCTGACCTCCGATCCCGTAATTATAAAGGTTAAATTTATTCTGCGGATACTTATTGGTAAGAGTTTTCTGCAAATATTCCAACTCTTCTCCCATAGTATCTACCATAGAGTCTCCAAAAATAGCAATCGTATAGGATGCTTTTTTAAGAATAGTAAAAGGGGTGGGGGTAGAAGTAGGCATACTTGTCCTGAGTGTAATCGAAGGAGGGGTAAGCGTAAGAGTCGGCGTTAATATAGGCATCTGCATAGTCGGAGTGATGACGATTGCCTTTACTGATTTTTTGGTCTGGTTATAAGAATAAATCTGTGACAAAAAAAGGACAACAAATGTAGAAAACATAAGCAATAATAATATTTTTTCCATCAATCAATTATACCATTTATAGTAAACCGTAGAATAACTTGGGGACGGTCCTGAGAAAGATTGTTGTAGTAAGCTAAAAATGAAGCACTTTGATCCTTCAACTCCTCCTGTTACACTCAGGGTTATAAATATCAGATTTTTTTAAAAATAAGTTGTACAATTGTTTTAGATGTATAAATTATCTCCTTCGGATTTTAGATATCTATACGAAGACTGCAAGCATTGCTACTGGCAAAAAGCAAAAGGGTTAATTAAGGGGTTGCCCTCAATAGGCATGCCGGGAGTTTTTATGAAAATGAACTCTCTTTTGCAAAACGCGATTATCGGCATGGATCTGCAAGAAATTAATTCCAAACTTCCTGCCGGAAAGATAGAAGTGAAAGAAGGCTTCTTGAAATCCAAACCCATCACTCCGTCAAATGATTGTTTTATAGGGGGAAGGTTCGATATAGCCTCCCGTTTGAATGACGGCACATACTCCGTGATAGATTTTAAAATCACCGATCCGAATGAGGAAAAAATTCAAAAGTTCTTTGCTCAACTCCACGCATATAAATTCGCTTTGGAAAACCCTGCTTTTGGTGAAGCAAAAAAAGTAAGCAAGATGGGAATTATCGCTATTAATCCAGAAGAAATTTCATTTCCGGGGGAAGATGTTATTTTCAAAGCCAAACCGCAGTGGTTTGAAATTGAGGAAGACATGAATAGGTTCTACACTTTTATTTCCGAAATCTCTAAGCTCTTAAACGGTTCTTCTCCTGCCGAAAACCCCGACAACTGCAAGTGGTGTTATTATAGAATATCTACTCAAAAGCCAAAAGCCATTCAAGACGATATTCCTTTTTAAACAACAGTATATACTTGGTATATACCATAAATTATGA
>MFOZ01000042.1:0-6828 GCA_001784055.1 Candidatus Levybacteria bacterium RIFCSPLOWO2_01_FULL_42_15
AGTTAGAGAATAGTATATAATGAAGCCGACTTTATGGCATTCCAAAACCTATCACCTCTTGCAAAATCTCTTGTTACCGCGTTTGTTCATCAAGATCCCTCGGTATCGGAGAAGAAAATCGCGGTAAATCCCCTGGTTGCTCGTGTTGCCTCATGGTATGAAAAATTGCGAAACGCCATGGATTATCGGGAAGACGAAGTAATCTTAAGAGCGGCAATCGAGCGAATTCTTAAACGCCGGATTCTTTTGGGTGGAACAGGAGAGACCATAGCAGAGCCTCTTATTCGCGAACTTGCGTGGGCACGGTATTTTAAGGACGAAACGCTTTCCGAGTCAAGCATTGAGATTGTTTCTTACCAAATAAACTTTTTTCTGCGCCTCAAGGAACGTCTTCTTGCCGGTCGTCTTCTCAAAGAAGGAGTGATTAACGAATGGGTTCTTCATCTGTTGTCATCAAGCATAGAGAAAATATTGAATAGACAGAAGGAAAAAGAACTTATGAACAATTTTATGTTCCACATAATGAAACAGAATATTGCCATAGAAGAGGAAGATGATCAGACAAAAGACGCGCAAGTTTTTATTGCGGTAAGAAGAAGTTTTGCAAAAGATGACATTGCCTTTTTGCGTTACCATCTGTTTGCCCAATTTTTTGGAGAATCATTTGCCAATCAGGATGTTGACACGGTTTCCTCAGAATTCCTTTCCGCATACAAAGAAATCCAAAGACAGCTTACTTATTCCCGGAAGGAAGCAGTATACGCCTACATAAAACGTAAGACCGCCGCTTTTTTTATTCTTGAAGATATTATGCGTATTTATAAAGGGGATTTGGTGGCAATACTGGAGAGTGAGGAAGAGCTCAAAAAAGCGGTATTTGAAGCTTGTAGCGCCCGATACAGTGGCATTGCCTCCAAAGTACGCCGGGCAATCATACGAAGCGTTATATTTCTTCTTTTTACCAAGGCGTTTTTCGCATTTACCGTAGAAGGAACCTTTGAAAGTTTTTTCTACGGAGAAGTTTTTTGGAAATCGATGTTTGTCAACACAACGATTCCGCCTATTCTTATGGTGATTGTGGGGCTTTTTATCAGAATGCCGCGAATTGACAACTCCAAACGGATTCTTGCATTCACTCAAACTATGCTTTTTGATGAAGATCCGCGTTTAGGAAGCTCTCTTGCCATACAAAAAGTTGAGGAGAACAAACGGCCGTATTTAACACTCGTATTTACTGTTTTGTGGCTTCTTGCCTCTATTGCGAGTTTTGGAGCCATAGTATTGGTGCTTACTAAGTTTAACGTAACCATTATTAGTCAAGGGATCTTTTTGTTTTTTTTGGCGATCGTTTCATTTCTTTCTTATCGCATTGGGCTTATGGCAAGCGTCTATACGGTTGATGAGCAGCAAGGATGGCTCACCCCGGTTATTGACTTCTTCTTTATGCCGATCGTGCGAGTAGGAAGACACTTGACTGAGGGAATCTCTCAGATTAATATCCTGCTGTTTGTATTCGATTTTCTCATAGAAACTCCTTTTAAGGGACTCTTTGCGTTTTTCGAACAGTGGTTTTTATTCTTGCACACCAAACGAGAAGGACTTGAATAGAAATCCCCTTGACCAATGAGATTTTCTCTGCTACTGTAATATATACCAATGGCTGATTTTACCGACGCAACGTTTGCAAAAGAAGTTCTCCAGGAGACAAGCGTGCCGGTTTTGGTAGATTTTTGGGCTCCGTGGTGCGGTCCCTGCAAGATGGTTTCTCCTATTATTGATGAGTTGGCGATCGAATACCAGGAAAAAGTAAAAGTAGGAAAACTGAATGTTGACGAAAATCCTACTACCGCATCGCAATATGGCGTTATGAGTATTCCCAGCATTTTTATATTTAAGGATGGCAAGCCGGTTAAAAGCATGGTGGGGGCGTTGGGGAAAGAAAATTTTAAAAAAGCAATTGATGAGGTGTTGACAAGCTAATGGTTCGGATACGACATTTTCTTGTCACCCGGCGAGTACTTTCTTCAGCTAAGCCTACCATGAATACGGCAGATTATCTTGATGGCATTTGAAGTATTCGTGACCGCGAAAATGCGTATCGTTCACCATTATTGAGAAAATATGGACATATCTGTGTATGACGTAGCTATTATAGGAAGCGGGCCTGCGGGGCTTACTGCCGCAATTTATACCACGCGTTCTAATCTCACCACCCTTATTATCGCCGGAAGAAAATGGGGAGGACAGTTGATGCTCACAACGCTCGTTGAGAATTTTCCCGGTTTTGCCGACGGCGTTCATGGACCCGATCTTATGATAGCAATGCGAAAACAGGTGGAGCGGCATGGAGCCATATTGGTTGAGAAGGATTTTAAGGACGGCGATTTTACCAAGAACCCTTTTGTGCTTCACGCAGAAGATCAGGCGTATGAGGCAAGATCGGTTATTATCGCAACCGGAGCAGACACAAAATGGCTTGGGATTAAGGGAGAACAAGAGAAGATTGGCCGCGGCGTATCCTCCTGCGCGCCCTGCGACGCCGCTTTTTTTAGAGACAAAAACGTTATTGTGGCAGGAGGCGGAGATAGCGCCATGGAAGAAGCGCTTGTTCTTGCTAAATTCGCAACCAAGGTAACAGTGATTCATAGGCGAGATAAGCTTCGCGCAAGCCATATAATGCAAGAAAAAGCGCGGAAGAATCCTAAAATTTCTTTTGTTTTTGATACGGAGATTAAAGAAATTCTTGGCGAGCAAAAAATAACAGGAGTTCTTGCGTATAGTAATAAAACAGGGAAGACAACGCAAATACCTACGGACGGCGTATTTGTGGCAATTGGACACACGCCAAACTCAACTATTTTTAAGGGAATTGATATTGACGAAAACGGATTTATTAAGATTCACAACCATTATCGAACAAATGTAGCGGGCGTATTTGTGGCAGGAGATGTGCATGATGGGAAGTATAAACAGGCAATAACCGCCGCAGGTTTCGGTTGTGCAGCCGCACTTGAAACATTGCGTTGGCTTGATGGTGAAGGCTAACGCCTATTGACAGGATAGATTCCCTATGCTAGGATAATATCCACGTGCGCATTCTTAGTGATTGAGAGGCGTACATTACGGAGAGTAATCGTTTCTGGTATGATACAAAATATCAAAATAGCACTAAGAACCCCCCAAGGGGGGTAAAGCTTTCTTCTTGAGACGATTCCTCCTTTTCTGTTCATAGCTAATCACTAAAGTAGTATCGGATTCGACCATAGGCATACATAAAAGGGCCGGTAGCTTAGCTGGTAGAGCGTCGCGTTTGCATCGCGAAGGTCGAGAGTTCGAATCTCTTCCGGTCCACCGAGCTCAGCTCGGTCCACCCTGCTTTTTTGGGCAAGCTCCCAACTCAAATGGGTGAGGAGTTTACTCAAAAGAGTATACGCAAGTAATTTGCTCTTTGACAAGCGAAGAGAAGAACTCTGTACAACGTTCTTGCGTTTACCGTAGGAGCGTTCACAGAGTATTAAGCGTCTTTATCACGTTCAGTTCGCCAGCCGGCGGATGAATGTGGTTTACATAAAATTACTCATAATGCCAACAATGGATGCCTTGGAGGTTTTGGCCGAAGAAGGACGCATATGACGGCGATACTCGTCGGGAAGGTGTCATAAACCTATGATCCGGCGGTTTCCGAATGGGGTAACCCACCCCGCTTAGCGGGGTAGCCCTGAGTAAAAATAACTCACACCGTATTTATAATTTTTATTATTGTTATAAAGATTATAAATTTTATAGGTAGGGTGTGGGTTATATAGCTCTGGGTGGGGCACGGCGTGAACTGAAACATCTCATTAGCGCCAGGAAAAGAAATAAAATAGATTCCCTAAGTAGCGGCGAGCGAAAAGGGAACAGTCTAAACCGAGCTCAGCTCGGTGTTGCAGGGTCTGCATACGAGAAAGCTAATGGTAAAAAAATGCTTTGGAATGGGCAACCACAGAAGGTGAAAGTCCTGTATTTGAAACTACTGGCTTTTTCAGCGGATACCTAAGTACCATGGGGAAAATACCCTGTGGGAATCTGGGGCGACCACGCTCCAAGACTAAATACCAAAACCTACCGATAGTGAACTAGTACCGTGAGGGAAAGGTGAAAAGCACCCCGGGAGGGGAATGAAATAGACCTGAAATTGTTGGCTGACAAGCAATCGAAGCATCAGCTGTCGCTCCTTGCTTCTAAATTAAAAGTGTAAAATGAAAAGTTAAAAATTACAATTTTAAATTAAAAATTTTTAGTTTTGATATGTAATTTTGCATTTTTATTTTTTAATTTTTAATTCGGAGCAGCGAGCGATAGCGAGATGTAACGGTGTGCCTATTGAAGAATGAACCGGTGAGTTCATCAACGCTGCGTTTAAGCTTAAGCTACTTTGTAGCGAAGGCGCAGTGAAAGCAAGGGCTAATCGCCCGTCCTGAGAGCAATCGAAGGGGTAGCGTTGATGAGACCCGAAACCGGGTGAGCTAACCTTGAGCAGGGTGAACCCCACCGAAAGGCGGGGGGAGGCCCGAACTCGTTACCGTCGCAATGGTATGAGATGACTTGAGGTTAGGGGCAATATGCCAATCGAACCCGGAGATAGCTGGTTCTCCCCGAAATATATTTTGGTATAGCGCCCGCCATATTTTTGCCTTGGGGTAGAGCACTGGATGGTTCGTGGCGACGCAAGTTGTCGCAACCAACCAAACTCCGAATACAAGAGCAAATATAGGCGGGTAGTCAGGCTGGTCGGGCTAAGCTGATCAGTCAAAAGGGAAACAGCCCAGACTCCCATCTAAGGCCTCTAAATAAAGACTAAGTTTTAAAGGAAGTCAAATTCCATAGACAACCAGGAGGTTGGCTTAGAAGCAGCCATCCTTTAAAGAAAGCGTAATAGCTCACTGGAGGACGGTATTTGGCGCCGAAAATGTATCGAGGATTAAGTCTTTTGCCGAAGATGGAGAACTTTGTGCGAAGCACAAAGTTGGTAGGGGAGCGTTCTGAATGCAGTGAAGCCGAGCTGTAAAGCTTGGTGGAGTGTTCAGAAGTGAGAATGCCGGTATGAGTAGCGAGATCCCGCTGAGAACGCGGGACGCCGAAAACCCAAGGTTTCCTCCGCAATGTAAGTCAGCGGAGGGTAAGTCGGTCCTAAGGGTGTTCCGAGCTCAACTCGGGGTAATCCGATGGATAAGTCGTTGATATTCGACTACAGAATGTGAGCGTCTCTAAGGGAGTGACGAAAGTGGAAGGATCAACCGAGCTCAGCTCGGCTAAGCAGTGAGATAGGGCAAACTGGAAAATCCGTTTGTCTGTTTAATCAAGCTGTAATGGAGACCTTGATAGCAATATCGAGGGATTTGATTTCTTTCAGTTTCCAAGAAAAACTTCATTAGTCCCGAACCGCAAGGTGAGGGAAAACTCATGTTTTACCGTACCGCAAACCGACACAGGTGGGTTGGTCGAGAAGACTAAGGCGATCGGGAGAAAGATGATCAAGGAACTCGGCAAAAAATCTGGGCGTAACCTTTGGGAGATGCCCTGTCCTGAGAGAAATCGAAGGACTGCAACAAAAGATTATTTAGCGACTGTTTATCTAAAACACAGGTCCCTGCAAAGCCGAAAGGCAACGTATAGGGGCTGACACCTGCCCAGTGCTGGTAAGTCAACTACTGTGGGTAACCCCGATTTAATCGGGGAAGCTCGTGGTATAAGCTCCGGTGAACGGCAGCAGTAACTATAACTGTTCTATGGTAGCGAAGTTCCTTGTCGGGTAAGTTCCGACCCGCACGAAAGGTAGAACGACTAAATAACTGTCTTGATCATCTACCCGGCGAAATTGAGATGGCTGTGAAGACGCGGCCTAGTTGTCCTTGGACAAAAAGACCCCGGGAGCTTTACTGTAGCTTGACATTTGAGGGTTTATTTTAACTGTTGAGAATAGGAGGGACCCTGAGAGCAATCGAAGGGGACAGTGAAATACCTCTCTTTGAAATGAACACTTATTACCTTAAGGCCGCATAAAAATTCGGCTAAGGAACAGTGTCTGGCGGGCAGTTTAACTGGGGAGGTTGACTCCTACAACGCAACGGAGTCGTACAAAGGTTGGCTAGCTTCGGATGGAAATCGAAGTGATAGCGCAAAGGCATAAGCCAGCTTAACTGCGAGAGAAACAACTCGAGCAGATACGAAAGTAGGTCTTAGTGATCCTCCGCACGATCGTGGGATCGGCGGAGCTTAACGGATATAAGCTACCCCGGGGATAACAGGCTGATCGCCTCCAAGCGTCCACAGCGACGAGGCGGTTTGGCACCTTATGTATAAAACATCGGGGCGCCTACAGAGCAATCTGTAAGCCTGGTACTTCGTACTATTTGGCTCAAAATAGTATTTAAGTATAAAATGTACTAGCTCAAATCGGTGAAGCCCTTCGACTCGAACAAGTCGTTCAGGGTAATACCGAGGGAGGTACCAGACGGTACTTCCTCTATCGACTGATCCACGTTCAGTTTACATGAACGTGGTGAGATAGATAGTTTTTATTATCTATCACACGGCTAGCCCCGCCAACAGCTACGCAGTTTCGGGCGGGTGAAGGTATAGTCAAATCCTTCTGGTAACAGAAGATCATGCAGAGCAGATTTTAACTAAAGTCTGCATTGCAGACCGACAGCGATGTCGGCTCATCGCATCCTGGGGGTGAAGAAGCTCCCAAGGGTCCGGCTGTTCGCCGGTTAAAGCGGTACGTGAGCTGGGTTAAGAACGATGTGAATCAGTTCGGTCTCTATCCAGGACAACCGTTCGAGA
>MFOZ01000042.1:6850-8454 GCA_001784055.1 Candidatus Levybacteria bacterium RIFCSPLOWO2_01_FULL_42_15
CACGAAAGTGGGCATCGCTGAGTAGCTAAATTCCTTTCTGATAACCGCTGAAAGCATCTAAGTGGGAAGCAGGCTCCAAGATAAGATCTCGTGTCCGCCGAAAGGCGAGACGAAGACCCCTTGTAGATCACGAGGTTCCTCCAAAGGAGGATTCTGTCAAGTGGAAGCAATTCTGCTTTGCAGAAGATAGGCGGGCGGTGGAAGTTCCGTAAGGAATTAAGCCTACCCGTACTAATGGTCAAAGGGTAATTTTTATAAGACGCTTTTTCTTCTCTTTGCTTGTGAAAGAATTGTGTATGTAAGCCTTTCGGTCTTTGGAGCGGTGCGGAACCACCTCTTCCTCGCCTCGCTGAAGCAATTCGGCGAAGCGGGTCATTCCGAACAGAGCAGTGAAACGTACCAGCGCTCACGATACTTCGAGCTCAGCTCGACTGGGACAATAGGTCAAGGCCGGAGGACTTACGTACACAAAATATCTTAATACAGAAAAGGAGAGAACTGCATATAATGCAGGGTTTCCTCGATTCAATCGAGGTACGCTTACATGAGTGAGACAAACAAAAACAACTAATTCCTCAACAACATCTTCTCCTGTAAAAACAATGGAAGAGCTTCTCAAAAAAGCTCAGATTACTCAGGCTCCACAAAAAGGAGCGTTAGTAACAGGCGTTATCACAAAACTTACCCCATCAGAAATCCTTATTGATATTAATGCAAAAACAGAAGCGGTTGTTCTGGAGAAAGACAAAAGAATTGCAAAAAGCATTTTTTCTCACCTTAAGCCGGGAGATACGGTAACCGTAAGTATTCTCAATCCGGAATCAGACCTTGGCCATCCCGTCGTGTCCATGCGAAGGTTTCTCGCGGCTCTTCAATGGGATGAGCTTGTTGTTTTCCAAAAAGAGAGAAAGAGCGTAAAAGCGGTTGTTACGCAGGTTTCCCGGGGCGGATTTCTTGTGGAGACAGATACGGGAGTATCGGGATTTCTTCCTCAATCTCAGGCAGCAACCCTTACGCCTTCTGAGGACTCGGTTGGGCAGACGGTTTCTGTGTTTGTGGGAGAACTTGATAAAGAACAGAAAAAAATTATCTTTTCTCAAAAACCTATCCTGGACGAATCGCAGTTTAAAGAGGCGGCTTTAAATCTCAAAAAGGGAAAAAGCGTTTCGGTGAAAGTCAGCGGCATTACGCCTTTTGGGCTTTTTGTCAGCGTGCCTTCCGCGCTTGAGGGAGTGTCTCTTGATGGGCTTATTCATATTTCGGAAGTTTCGTGGGAAAAAACCGCAAGCCTTGAGGGTCTTTTTGAGATAGGACAACCTCTGTCAGCTCTTGTTACCGAAATTGATCCTGTTGAAAAACGGCTTGCGCTTTCTCTCAAAAGGCTTTCTTCCGACCCGTTTGAGGAGGCAGCAAAATCATTTACCGTAGACCAAAACGTTGAAGGCCGGGTTGCCGCGCTTACCGATAACGGAGTCATCATAGACCTTGGGAATGGAATTGAAGGCGTTATTCGCAAAGATAAAATTCCCCCAACCCTTACCTATGCGCTGGCAGACAGAATACACGCAGTGGTTTCCCAAATAGACCTTAAAAAGCGCAAGATT
>MFOZ01000042.1:8623-9652 GCA_001784055.1 Candidatus Levybacteria bacterium RIFCSPLOWO2_01_FULL_42_15
TCTTTTGTTTGTAATGAGTGCGGATATGATTCTCCTAGGTTTTTAGGTAAGTGTCCCGAGTGCGGGAGCTGGAATACGTTTAAAGAATTTACCTCCAGGATCCGCACGACCTCAAAGCGCAAAACTGTTGACTCCACGACTCGTTCTACAGAACCTAAAAAACTATCAGACGTTTCTCATCAAGGAAAAAAGCGCATACCGACGGGATTTTCCGAGCTTGATACGGTTTTGGGAGGGGGAATTGTGGGCGGATCGGTTGTTCTTATCGCGGGAGATCCGGGAGTGGGGAAATCAACGCTTCTTTTGCAAGTTGCCATGCACGTTGCCCGTCAGGGGAAGACCGTTCTTTACGTGAGCGCGGAAGAGTCAGAGGAGCAAGTAAAGCTTCGGTCTCTCCGTCTTTCCTTGAAAATCGATCCCAACGTGCTCATTTTTTCCTCTACCGATACGGATGCTATCACGGAAGTTATAGAGAAGCATGCGCCTTTCTGCGTTATTGTTGATTCTATCCAGACTATTGAATCACCGCAATTGGAGGGACTTGCCGGCTCCGTTGCTCAAGTGCGCTACGGCACATTTTCACTCACCAAGTGCGCGAAGACGCGCAACGTCCCTATTTTTATTGTGGGGCACGTGACCAAAGAAGGATTTGTGGCAGGACCCATGATGCTTTCTCACATGGTTGACGTGGTGTTATTTCTTGAGGGAGAAAAAACCGCACGGACACGGATTTTACGAAGCTTTAAAAACAGATTTGGTCCCATAGACGAAGTTGGCGTTTTCTCTATGGAAGAGGGAGGATTTGTCCAAGTTTCCAACCCGTATCTTCTATTTTCAAGCCAGAACGACAAAAAAATTTCCGGTTCTTCTTTTGCGGTTACCATGGAAGGAACGCGTCCCTTTGTGGTTGAAATACAAAGTTTGGTTATCTCTTCGCGTTTTCCCATGCCTCGTCGGGTGACAGGAGGCATTGACCCGCGAAGGCTTGAAATTCTTTTGGCTGTACTGCAAAAGCATTGCCGTTTTCCT
>MFOZ01000043.1:0-15119 GCA_001784055.1 Candidatus Levybacteria bacterium RIFCSPLOWO2_01_FULL_42_15
TCCCTTATGTTTATTCATAAGGTAGGCCGCCTTCCTGTGGTAAATGAAGATGAAGAATTGGTTGGCATCCTTTCTAAAAGCGATATCTTTAGGGCGGTTGTGGGGAACAAGCTTGAGCTTCAACAGAATGAGGAATACAATGATTGGCTCTCAAAACGGTATTACGGTACGGTTGATTGGAAAAACAGGCTTTCTCTTGAGATGCCAGATCTTGTAAAGGTATTCCGCGCGAATAAAGTAAAAAGCATTATTGATATAGGGTGTGAATCAGGAGAGCATACAATCGCTCTTGCAAAACTGGGATATACCGTGGTGGGGGTTGAGCGAAGCAGAGCCATGACAAGAAGAGCCAAGGAGAAGCTCGCTGTTCTCTCTCAACCGATTGCAGAGCGCATCCGATTTTACGGAGGAGAACTGGAAGATTTTATTGAAAAAGGGACATTTAAGGATCAGCCATTCCAGGCAGCGCTCTTTTTGGGCAATACCATTTCCCATAATCCTCATAATTTTGAGGACGTGATTAAACAAACAGAAAAACTGCTTACGGGCGCAAAGGTGATGATTTTTCAAATTACTAACTTTGAAAAAATATTCAAAACTCTTAATCGTTTAGTAAGTTTTAACGTGGTTTCCGCCGACTATGCGGCAAGTCAGTATGCAGAACATATCTTTTTGCAATACTACGATCCGTCAAGAGACGGAGGGAAAACCATTCTTAAAACATTCGCCATTTTTGATTTTGACGGAAAGCAATGGGAGTTTTACGGATTACGAAGCGCTCTTTTTGCCTATGCCACCAAGGAGCGCGTTACAAAAGCGTTGCACGCCGCAGGGTATAGAGATATCCAGTTTTATGGATCCGATTTTGACGGACGAAAATGGGACAGGCTTTTTAGAAAGCCCTACCGGCCGCTTCAAAGCGATTGGCTTAATATTATCGCAAGAAAAGAGTAAGACATGAGACTTTTTGTTGCATTTTTAGTCATTTTTTCATTTCTTCTTGTAGCACCCTTTGTGGCAGCTCAATCAGAGCCTCTTTCTTCCCAGTCCGTCTCTCTTGCGCCTTCCAAGCTAGCAACTGAGGATTACGAACTTCCCTACCCGGGTCTTCTTCCCGATAACCCTCTCTATTCTCTTAAAATGCTCAGAGATAGGATTGTAGAATTTTTGATTGCCGATCCTGCCAAAAGAACAGAGTTTTATATTTTGCAGGCGGATAAAAGATTGCAGGCCGGAGCATACCTTCTGACCAAAAGAACAAAGAAAGAACAACTTGCCGTTTCTACCATATCAAAAGGTCAAAACTATTTTGAGAAAGCGCTTGTTTCCCTTTCTTTCGCAGAGAAAGAAGGGAGGGACGTTAGGTATTTAATGAAAAAGATATCTTTTTCGCTCAATAAACATGAGGAGGTTCTTGCGTCTCTTTTGGAGCGAATTCCCATTTCTTCTCGGGGAGAATTCACTATTCTTCAAGAACGCATAGCAAAGTTTAAGAACGCATTTGGAAAGCTTTGAGCTCTTTTTGTATCCGGGATTTTTCACAAGACGTAACCATAAGAGAACATTTTGTACCCCTTGCTTATTTGTAAAAAGAGAAAAACGCAAATCCGAGGCTGGAAATAAAGTTGACTTCTTTTGATATAGAAATTGCCAGTTGACAGGGTAGATATAGTGGTTTATTCTTGGTCTTGACACTAGTAGTAGTGATTTTGGCACTTTCCATTCATGAAATGTCCATACTGCGATAGTCGCGATACAGAAGTTGTTGAAACAAGAGACAGCGAGGACTCGGAAACCATTAGAAGAAGAAGATCGTGTCTAAAGTGTGAGAAGCGTTTTACCACGTACGAGCGGATAGAAAACATACTTCTTATTGTG
Organism: Candidatus Levybacteria bacterium RIFCSPLOWO2_01_FULL_42_15; assembly: GCA_001784055.1. Taxonomy (GTDB): domain Bacteria; phylum Patescibacteriota; class Microgenomatia; order Levybacterales; family UBA12049; genus 2-01-FULL-42-15. The sequence continues at coordinate 1,879 of MFOZ01000043.1, forward strand.
ATTAAAAAAGATGGGAGACGAGAGCAGTTTGACCGCGATAAGCTCAAAACAGGACTTTTGAAAGCGTCGGAGAAGACAACGGTTTCTCTTGATGCAATTGAAAAACTTGTTGCCGAAGTAGAGCGGGAGTTGCGCGGAGCAGATTCGGTTGAGCTGGATAGCAAGAAAGTCGGGCAGCTTGCGGCAAGTAAATTAAAGAAGCTGGATAAAGTTGCCTACATAAGATTTTCAAGCGTGTTTCGCCGATTCGTAGACGTAGAGGATTTTGAAAAAGAAGTACAAAAACTTATTAAATAAGCGTCTAGCAACTAGCGTTTAGCCTCTAGTTAAGAACTAACCGCTAGATGCTAATGGCTAACTATTATGCACCTTGACGGAATTCGACTCAAAGTATTTTTAGACAGATATTCTTTAAAAGATAAAGAGGGAAGTCCTGTGGAAAAAACTCCCGAGGAGATGTGGAGAAGGGTAGCAAAAGGCATTGCGAGTGTTGAAAAAAAGGAAGTGCGCAAGGGATGGGAAGAGAAATTTTATAGCGCCATGGAGGATTTCAAGTTTGTTCCCGGCGGAAGGGTGCTTGCGGGCGCGGGAACCGGATACGCGGTAACTTTTTACAATTGTTTTGTAATTCCTTCTCCTCCCGACTCCCGAGACGGCATTTTGGATAACCTCAAAGCCATGATTGAGATTATGGCCCGGGGCGGAGGGGTAGGGGTAAATATCTCCTCACTAAGACCCCGCGGCGCGCGGGTGAAAAAAGTGAATGGATTTTCTTCTGGTCCCTGCAACTGGGCGGAGATGTACTCTTTAGCAACAAAAGATATTATCCAACAGGGCGGAAGTCGTCGAGGAGCGCTCATGCTCATGTTATGGGATTGGCATCCTGATATTGAAGAGTTTATCACGGTCAAACAGGACTTAACGCGCATTAATGGCGCTAACCTTTCGGTATGTGTGTCGGATGTGTTTATGGATGCGGTTAAAAACGATAGGGATTGGGATTTGGTGTTTCCCGATATGGATGATCCGCAGTACGATGAAAAATGGGATGGCGTGTTGGACCACTGGAAGAAGTTGGGTAAAAAGGTGAAAGTTTTCAAGACGGTAAAGGCGCGCTATCTATGGGATCTTATTTGCACTGCCGCGTGGAGATCTGCCGAGCCCGGTTTGGTATTCATGGAGCGTTATAACAAATGGTACAACAATTGGTATTGGAATACCATTAATTGCGTAAATCCTTGCGGTGAAGAGGGATTACCAAGCTGGGGGGTTTGCAATCTTGCCTCACTCAATCTATCTGCCTTTGTCAAAGCCCCTCCTTCGTCGGGACAAGGATACACTTTTGATAAGCCGGGCGAGCTTGATTATGAAGCATTAGCAGAGCACGCACGCATTGCGGTCAGGTTCCAAGATGACGTGGTTGACGCGGACAAATACGTGTATCCCCAGATTAAGCAAATGCAGCTTTTGGGAGAGCGAAGAATTGGGTTGGGGACATTAGGCCTTGCGGATGCTCTTATCAAAATGCACTTGCGTTATGGGTCGGAGGAATCACTTCCTGTAATTGATAAAATCTACAAAACCATACGGGATGCCGCCTATGATGAGTCGATTGCCATTTCCCGTGAAAAAGGAGCGTTTCCTAAGATGAACAGAGAAAAACATCTCCAAGGGTACTTTATTAAAAAGCTTCCGGAGGAAATTAAAAAGAAGATGAAAAAACACGGGATCCGAAACTCTGTTCTTCTCCAGGCAGCCCCTACCGGCACAACGAGTCTTTTATCAGGAGCATCTTCCGGTGTTGAACCCGTGTATGAGTTTGAGTACACGCATAATGGACGGCTTGGAAAACAGGTTGTGTATCATTCTCTCTATGGCGAGTGGAAGAGAGTCTATCCCACAGAGAAGCGCCCTGATTACTTTGTTGCGGCAAATGATCTTACCCCGGAGGATCACGTCAAGATACAGGCGGTGGTACAAAAATACGTGGACGCTTCTATTTCTAAAACCGTTAATGCACCCAATGCCCACACGGTTGAGGACGTGAAGAAATTATATATGATGGCATATGATGAAGGCTGCAAAGGCATTACGTATATGCGGGACGGATCGCGCCTGGGAGTGTTGCAGAGAGTTGAAGAGAAAAAAGAGGAGAAAAAAGATGAGACGGTAGAAACTCCATTCCTTCCACGTCCATTAGTAGTGCAGGGAGCAACCTATATGTCTGAAAGCCCGGTTGGCAGAACCTATATCACCATTAACCATCATGAGGGAAAGCCGTTTGAGGTATTTATTACCAATGGAAAATCAGGATCCGATGTTGCCGCCATGGCAGATGCGTTGGGACGGATGATGTCAATTTTTCTTCGCCTCAATAGTCCCGTTCCCGCGCGGGAGCGCATGAGAAAAATTGTTTCTGAATTGAGCGGCTTGGGAGGATCCCGAAGCGTTGGATTCGGAGAAAACAAAGTGCGTTCTCTTCCAGACGCAGTTTCTAAGGTTATTGCCAGGTACTGCGGATTTCGGGTAAACGGTATTGTGGAGGATACTCTTCCTGCGCAGGTGCTTGATACGCAAAATGGGAAGGTAGCTAATGGGGTGAATAATGGATATACGCAACAGAAAACGCCTGAGGTGGCTTCGTCGATGGCTAGCGTGAAAGATGAAAAAACTCTTATTCAGCAGTTAACGATTGAGGGAGCGTCTATGTCTTCCACGACAAATCTGTTTGATATCTGTCCGGAGTGTGGAGGCGGGAGCCTTGCATACGAAGAGGGCTGCCAAAAATGTTATAGTTGCGGATACTCCGCGTGTTAAAAGAGTTTTCTTTTTGTCATCCTGAATTTATTTCAGGATCTTAAAAGTTAGTGTATATTTGGTAATCACGGTGGAAGTCCGTGGCACTGCCGGTACTGTTACAGCCAGAAAACAATATATACATAATTTCCCCGAGCAGGGATCAAAATTTATCCTTCTCGGGTGAGGAGGATTTTTTATGGTTCGGCAAGCTCACCACAACGTTAAAATCTATACCAAAACAGGAGACAAGGGGGAAACGTCGCTTTTTGGTGGGCAAAGAGTTTCAAAGTCCGATGTTCGAGTAGAGTCTTACGGGACAATTGATGAGTTAAATAGTGCTATTGGAATAGTTTTGTCAGTAACAAACAATAAGCAAAAAACAATAAGAAAAGAATTGATAAAAATCCAAAATGATTTGTTTGAGATTGGTTCGGCATTAGCAAATCCGACCTCAAAATCGATAAGAGATTTAGAAAAACGAGTGGGGGAATTTGAAAAACTTATTGACGAATTAACTTCAAGCGTACCACCGCTTCAAAACTTTATTCTTCCCGGAGGGGGGAGGGGAGGATCACTTCTTCATTTTGCACGCACCGTGTGTAGGAGAGCAGAGCGGTGGACCGTTGCATTGTCCAAGAAAGAAAAGGTCGATACAAATATCCTCATATATCTTAATCGGCTCTCTGACCTTCTGTTCACCATGGCGCGGTATGTAAATTGGAAAGAGAAGAAGAAAGAAGCCCTTTGGAGAAAACCTCTCAAAGTATGATGCTACGTAGCACTGGAGTATATGAAAAACGGGATTAAACATAAAACATTTTAGATATGGGAGTTGCGTTTCAAGAAAGAGGGATTGCTCATCGAGAAATGGGAAGACCAATCGTTCAATACGATACCATGTTTGACGCGGTAAAATACCAAGCGTTGTTAGAGCTTGATAATACGTATCAGGATAAAAAAGAAGCCCTCAACGCATCTGTTTCGTTTAATCTGCGAACTGCTCTTTCGGAACGATTTCATACGGGCATTAGTACTCGTGTTGATCTTATTGAGGATCATGTCATGAAATCACTTCATACACGAGAACCTCTTCTTGAGATGTTTGAGCGGGGAAGAAAATATCGTGCTGCTCACGGATCCTCTCTCTCTGATCAGGCGCGCGAAACAGCAGAGGTTATAGGATTCGCAAAAATCCAAAAGCTTCTTTGCGATCCCCATACGAGGGCTGGAACCATGGTTCTCTCAATATCTCCCCCAGGGAATGAGGGAAGCATTTATACCCATAATTTCTATGATATCTTTACGTTAAAAGAAAAAGGTGGGGTTGAGGTTAGCCGTTACAGCAGCGCGTTGGGCGCAAAAGAGGCTCTCAAAAAGATACAGCAGCTTTACCCTTTTTATGATCTTTCTGAACAAGCGAGCGATGTTTCGTTTTTGGCAAATCCCATTAGAATCTCACCCGAGCGGGAAGTAAAGAGCGCGAAGGACGTTCATAGATTTCTTCACAAAGAACACGCGTATATGGATCAAGAAGCGTTTGAGGAAATTGTACAACTGTGTCTTCCGTATATTCACCATTACCTATCAATACTTTCCCAGAACCCTTTTGATAGAGAGAAGATTGGAAAGGCGTTTGACGCGCTTCTCAATAAGGCGGATGAGGTTGCGGGGTTAGGCTCCAGACGACCATCGTTTGTTTTCAACGAAACATTCCCTGATGAATTTACACGCCTTGAAAGCCAAAGGGTTCGCGAAGTTGCCACAGGATGCGGAAGATCGGTAGGATCGCAGGGAAGCTTTAGCGTTGTTGAGTTCGGCGAATCATCCGATGATTACGGAGAGCGTTCGTTTCCCTGTCCATCGTGCGGAAGAAAAAATCTGCGCCCGTACAACAAGATGCTATCTCGCTGTCAAAACCGGGAGTGCCCTAACCCTACCGCGGTTGCGTGCGGATAGACGACAGTGTTATGATGAGGGGAGCTATGAACGACCCTATTTCATCGACCCAAAAAGAGCGGCTAGGAATTGGAGAACTTCCTATTCCTTCTGATTCAGCGCCAGATGTCCCTCCCGAGATAAAAGAGCTTGGAGTGGAGGGTAGACATGAAACCCAAAGCCCGATCTTAACAGACGCAAAAGCGGCAGAGGCAGGAATTGAGCTTGCCAAAGAATCAACACAGCATTCAACTACTCCTTCCGGACTGGTAATTCTTCCTCAAGGTTCAATCAAAGCATCAGTTATCCTCAAAGCGCATAAGAAAGTGACCGAATCCATTGTATGGCTGGCAACGCTTATTCTTAAGCAATTTAAACGAATGGAGCCTTCCCAAAAGGGTGTGTAGTGCCTATGACAAGTGAGATTTTTTCTCCTGAATACCTTACCTCACTTTTTGTCGCGGTTCTTTTGGGAGCGTCTGGCGCGCTTATTATTATTCTTTTCGGATGGGCGGTTTTCTATCTTGTGTTTCTGTGGTATAAATACCGCCATCGGGAAAAGGAGTCTTTAAGCTCGGTTTTGTTGCAAGTTATTCTTCCGCGAGATAACGAAATTAAGATTGACGCGGCGGAACAGATGTTCGCAAGCCTTGCCTCTCTTCGCTTGGGCGGTCGGTTTTCATTTCTTAAACCCCAACCCCACTTTTCTTTTGAAATTGTGGGTATACCCGGAGATATCCGTTTCTACGTCCATGCCCCCAGGAAACTTCAAGATCTTGTTGAAAAACAAATAAACGGTTCGTACTCGGATGCGGAGATAACCGTTGTTCAAGAAAAAGAAGACGCTGTAAACAAAGGAAGAATTGTTGGAAATGAGTACAATATTTTTTCAGAGACGGGAAAGGTTGCGTTTGCCTCTCTTAAGTTAAAAAACAGGAATTATTTACCCATCAAGGTGTACAAAGAGCTTGCCGTAGATCCCTTATCCGCAATTACTTCAACGCTTGCGAAGATGACAGAGGGAGAAGGGGCGGCGATTCAGATTATGGTAAGCCCGGCGGATTCCAAGTGGAAAAAAATTGGCAGGTTGCATGTTTCAAGCACCAAAAAAACCGAGGCAAATCCGGAAACTGCAAAATATTCAGCAGATCCTAAAGAGCTTGAAGCAATAGAAAACAAAATTTCCAAACAGGGGTTTGACGTGGTGGTGCGAATAGTTGTTTCCTCAACGAGTCTGGAAGCAGCAAGGGCACATTTAAGCAATATCAAAACAGCCTTTAGTCAGTTTAACGGATTTAACGCGCTTACCTCTAACAAGCACCGGTTCAAGGGCGCGTTTATGAACGATTTTATCTACCGCTATATGCCGGTTCGGGGACAGACGGCTGTTTTATCAAGCGAAGAGCTTGCGACGATTTTTCATTTTCCCAACAAAAGCGTTGTCACTCCCCATATCCACTGGATTAGGGCAAAGCGAGCTCCCGCGCCCGCCCAAACTCCTCAATCAGGATTGTTTTTAGGAAAAAGCACGTTTCGAGGACTTTCAAAGCAGGTATATATGTCTTTGGATGATCGGAGGCGACACATGTATATTATTGGGAAAACCGGTACCGGAAAATCAGAATCTCTCAAAAGCATGATAATGCAGGATATTAGAGAGGGACAAGGGGTTGCGGTCATTGATCCGCACGGAGATCTTATTGATGATATTCTCCCTATGATTCCTTCCCAGAGAGCGGAAGAGGTTATTTTGTTTGATCCTTCAGACACCAAGCGTCCCATGGGGCTCAATATGCTTGAAGCGCAGACCGAAGAGCAAAAGCATTACGTGGTGTCCTCCATCATAGGGCTTATGTATAAGCTATTTGATCCTCATCAAACAGGAATCATTGGTCCCCGATTTGAGCACGCGATTAGAAACGCCATGTTGACCGTCATGTCTGAGGAAGGCAATACCTTTGTTGAGGTAGTTCGTGTGCTTACAGACGCATCCTACGTGCAGGAGCTTCTTCCTAAGGTACAAGATCCAATAGTCCGGCGCTACTGGACAGACCAAATCGCCCAAACCTCGGACTTTCATAAATCGGAGGTTTTGGATTACATTGTCTCTAAGTTCGGACGTTTTGTTACCAACAAAATGGTCAGAAATATCATTGGTCAATCAAAGAGCGCGTTCTCATTTAGAGAGGTAATGGATGAAGGAAAAATTCTATTAATCAATCTCTCAAAAGGAAAAATAGGGGAAGAAAACTCAAGTTTTCTAGGGCTTGTGCTCATTCCCAAAATCCTGGTTGCCGCCATGAGCAGGCAAGATATGGCGCGGGAACAGCGGCGAGATTTCTTTTTGTATGTGGACGAGTTCCAAAATTTCGCAACCCCTGACTTCGCCCAGATTTTGTCTGAAGCGCGCAAATACCGCCTCAATCTTATTGTTGCCAATCAGTTTATTGGGCAGATGGAAGAAGAAGTGAAGAATGCTATCTTTGGGAACGTGGGAACTGTATGTGCGTTTCGAGTGGGAGTGACGGACGCGAATTATCTGCAGCATGAGTTTCAGCCAACGTTTAACGAAGCAGACCTTATTAATATTGAGCGATTTAACACGTACATAAAGACAATCATCAATGGTGAACCGTCTCCTCCGTTCTCCATGGATTTAACGCGGGATCTTACAGAGGAGAAAAAACTTGCTAATCCTAGGGTTGCGGAGCTTATTACCGAGCTGTCCCGGCTCAAGTACGCCCGCCCTATTGAAGTGATTGAGGCCGAAATCGCCCAGAGAGCAAGGTTGTAAAAGAGAATAGATATTAATATCCCTGTATCATAGTATCCTAATCTCGATTTTGCTATAATTCTGCAAAGGCCCGTAGCTCAATGGTGGAGCATCAAGCTTATATCTTGAGGGTTGCAGGTTCGATCCCTGCCGGGCCTACAAACTTATAGCTCTGTGAGGGTGGTGGATTCTTTGCCCCGTTCTGGAACAAACTCAAGATAGCGCTCAGTGGTGGAAAGCCTCTTATGCCCCAACACCTTAGAGAGAAGAACAAGTGAAACGCCGTGCTTGATGTGGTGCGCAACAAAGGTGTGGCGCAGGTCATTCACCTTTGCATGTTTGATCTCTGCCAATCGGAAGTATCTCTCAATGGCGGTTCTTATATTGCGAACAAGAAAAGGGCGTCCTGATTTGGTGATAAACAGCCGATCGTTTTGGCTTTTTGGGCGATGTGTCAGATAGCGATCAAGCGCTTCTCTGGAGAATTTATTAAGAGGGACTCTTCTCTCCTCGTGTTTTTCATAGGGGCGAATGGTTATTTCATTTTTTCCCAAATCAGAAAGCCTAAGGTTTGCAAGCTCTCCAATACGAATGCCTGTTTGTAGAAGAATCTCAATAATGGAAAACATGCGCGGGTCATTTCGCGCCGCGTCCCGCAATGCTCGATATTCGGTAGGCGTAAGAATGCGGGGGGGAGCAAGCTCGTAGTGAGGGTGAGAAATCAAGAGAGAAGGGTCATCTGTTACGTATTCGTTCACCTTAAGAAAGCGGTAAAACGTGCGTGTTGAGTTAATCTTGCGCGAAATTGATTTTGGCGTATAACCATTCTGCGTAAGCTTTCCCAAGAAAGCTTCAATATCTTCTTTATTTATTTCATGAACGTGGTGTTTTTGAAGCTCTTCAAGAAAACTTACCAGCTGGGCGATGTCCTTGCCATATGCTACAATGGTTGAGGTTGAGTGCTTGTTGTTCTTAAGATAGTTTTTGAATTGTTCGTGGGCATCGGTAACCTTGATCGGTATCGGCATATAATTATCCTATAATATCACGAGCGTAGTTGATAGTCAATACGTATATTCCATGAGGCGTCTGTTTATCTTAGGCATTTTTATCCTCTCTATCCTCATTATTATTAATCTTGTTCGTTCTATGTATGGTTCGTGGAAAAAGCAAGACGTACTTAAAGAGGCAGAGATAGCGTTAAGAGAAGAGAAGATGCGATACAAAGAATTGCAGGAAAAACTAAAACAGGCAAAAAGCCTCCAATTTATTGAACGAGAGGCGCGCGACAAGCTTTTTTTGGTAAAAGAGAATGAGCAAGAGCTTATTATTCCGCAAACAAGCCCTCTTTCATCACCTTCGGCAGAAAAACACCAAATCCCCGCGTGGAAACAGTGGCTTACGCTGTTGTTTGGGAATGGGGAAAAGTAGTACCAGGGGTGGGATTCGAACCCACAGCCGTGGCCTTATGAAGACCCTGCTCCGCCGTTGAGCTACCCTGGCGCGTCATCGCTTATTGTACCAAATTTTAATCCTTCAATCCAACCTCGCATTGTTAATAAATAATTTAAACTACCTTTTACGTGTATTCGTAATACGCCGTGATAATTGTCTGACTCAAATTCTTTTTTCCATGTAGTTTTCTGATAAAACGGTTTTGTAAATTGACTTGTAGGAACTTCAATAAGAGCTGACCAATATCTTTCAATTTCTTCAGTTTTATGTTTATAAGATCGATTGAGCGTTAGACGCAAAATAATATCTTCTTTTTGTACTTTAAGGCATTTCTGTAACCATTTAATATAAAATTTAATCATCATTGGATCAGAATTGCAAAATCCCAAACGATGTTCATGTTTATTTTTAAATCCCTCTGCCCAGTAGAGCGAAATTCCGGCAAGCAAAAATTCACGAAGAGATAGTTTCCCAATTTGTTGCTTTCCTTTTAGCAGAAGCTTTTTCTCATTCCGAATCCTATTTTTTTTCTGAATTCTTTGGGCTTTTATTCTCCCGGCTTGTAAAACTTTCTGAACATGATTATTAAGAAAACTTAGTTGGCTTTTCGATAACTTAATATCTGTAATCCATGTGCGGATAGTCGTGCGGGGGATGGAGGTTTTTGTGTAGATTTGATTTAAGCTTAAGCCATCGTGCCTAAGCTGGCGGACGAGTTCTTTCTGGGCTTGAAGATATCTCATGTATTTATTATGAAAGCTATACTGCACAATGTCAATAAGAAATTTATACTAAATATCATTGTGCAATTATTGACTAATTTGCGTTTATCTGCTAAGATAATTAGTACGCGCGGGGTAGTGTACAGTGCACATGAGGCTCACATTGGGCCCTTTCACTAGTAATAATGAAAGAGAACTCGGCTATATCGGTGGAATCCTAATTCTGCAATGCAGAACAAAGGGCAACACCGAGGGAACCCAGAGCTCATCTGGGACTCCGTAGAGACTACACGCTGAGGTTCCGATTGAATCGGGATAAGATATAGTCCGACACTCTGGGTAACCAGAGAAACAGATTGCATAATCTCATAGGCTGGGCGCAACTCCCAGCCCCGCAACACATTCGTCTTATCCTCATGTCATCCTGAACTTGCCCGCCCTGAGCGAGGCCGAAGGGTTTCAGGATATCAAGTCTTACCCAATGAGAACGAGATACTGAACTAAATCCAGCATGACAAAGAAAAACAATCAACCGATTGGGGTTTTGGATTCGGGGATTGGGGGGCTCACAATCTGGAAAGAAATAGTAAACCTTTTGCCTCACGAATCTACCGTTTATATCGCAGACTCTAAGAATTGTCCCTACGGATCCCGTCCGAGGGAAGAAATTTATAGATTAGTCCGGCGACTTGTTCAATTTCTTCTTGAAAAACAATGCAAATTAATTGTACTGGCTTGTAACACCATAACAGTGTCATGCTTGGATACACTTAGGGATGAGTTTCCAAAGGTTCCCATTGTCGGGGCGGTGCCGGTAGTAAAAACGGCGGCTGAACAGACAAAAAATTGCAAGATCGGCATTCTCTCGACCACTAGAACCGCGAAAAGCAAGTATCAAAAAGACTTGATTGAACGTTTCGCAGGTAATTGTGAAGTTATCAACTTCGGCACCAACAAACTTGTGCCACTAATAGAAGAGGGAGAGAATAACACTTCGATTATTCGAATAATCGAAGTAAAGATTCAGCCGTTCAAAGATGCCGGAGTTGATGTGTTAGCGCTTGGGTGTTCGCATTTTCCGCTGATTAGAGACCAAATTCAAAAAATTTTAGGTTCAAAAGTGCTCGTTTTGGATTCCGGAGAAGCCATTGGTAGGCAAGTAAAGAGAGTTTTACAAGGGAGAATTCAGCGTGCCAATCTTTCAAATAAACCTTGGCATGAGTTTTATACCACTGGGAAAACGGAGCGGTTTTCGGAAATTTTAGCCTCAATAGGGTATAATAAGCCAGTCAGAAAGATAGATTTATGAATTATGAGTTAAGATTTAAGAGTAAAAAAATCGCAGTAATTGGGGTTGGGGTAGAGGGGAAGTCGAGTGCGAAATGGTTGAGGAAGCATGGCGCGAAGGTTACTCTCCTGGATCAAAAGGATAATAAAAACTACCTCAAAAACCTTGATCAATATGACATTATTGTTCGTTCGGCGGGAGTGAAGCGATCAGTAATTGAACAAGTTCTCCCTAAGGGTTCAAAGGCAATAATTACCTCTCAAACAAAACTTTTTTTTGACCTGTGTCCGTCAAAAATCATCGGAGTTACCGGGACAAAGGGAAAAGGGACGACTGCGACTCTCATTTATGAAATGCTTAAAAAAGACCTTCTGGATGCGTATTTGGGGGGAAATATTGGAAAGCCTCCTCTAGATTTTTTGGATACATTAAGTAGTCAGAGTGTAGTAGTGCTTGAATTGTCCAGTTTTCAACTCCTCGATTTGACTCGGAGCCCTCATATTGCGGTTGTCCTCATGATAACCAGCGAACACCTTGATTATCACGCGGATACCAATGAATATGTACATGCAAAACAAAACCTGATTCGTTTTCAGACAAAGAAGGATTTTTCCGTCATCAACAAAGATTATCCCGCAAGCCGTGGATCGGATATCCATACAGAAGCAACGGTGTTTCAGGTGAGCAGGGAAGGAGAGGTTGAGAATGGGTGTTTTGTGAGAGATGGGAAGATTATTGTGAGAGCAGCCCCAGATGAAATTGAAATAATCGATATAAAAGATATTTTGCTTCCCGGGAAACATAACTTAGAAAATGCGTGTGCGGCGGTGATGGCGGCACTGTGCGCTTCCGTTTCTAAGCAGTCAATCACATTGGTTTTGAAGACATTTCAAGGACTTCCTCATCGATTAGAGCTTGCCGGTGAAATAAACGGAGTTAGGTATTACGATGATTCATTTTCCACAACGCCCGAAACCGCGATCGCCGCAATTGAGGCGTTTGATGCGCCAAAAATTCTCATCCTAGGAGGATCAAGCAAAAATAGCGATTTTACCAAGCTTGGAGAGGTAATTTACAAAGCAAAAAATATCAGGGCAATTATTGGAATAGGGGTTGAATGGGAACGGATAAAATCAGCGTTTAGCAATCAGCATTTAGCGTTTAGAATAGTTGAAGGGTGTAGTAGCATGAAAGAAATTGTGCGGGTTGCCTCGGATATGGTAAAAGAGGGGGATGTGGTGTTATTATCTCCTGCCTGTGCCAGTTTTGACATGTTCAAAAATTACAAAGACCGCGGAGAGCAATTCAAAAAAGAAGTAAACGGATTAAAACGGTCGCATGCCGCATGACTCAGGAGCCGCTCGTTAAGTGAAAGTCGTTGTGTGTCAACTTTCAGTTGCCTTGAGCATGGACATGCTCCCTTTTATGTTTCGATTTAAGATTTGTCTAGGATCCGATACAGGTACTTGACAAAACACGAGTAAAATAGTATACTAGTATGATGAGAGTACATAAAGAGCTTTTGGGTTTGATTGAGGTTTTGTTAAAAACTCAGACACAAGAAGGAATGTACGATTTTTTACAGGGGATTTTAACACCCAAAGAGCTGCTGGAAATTCCAAATAGACTAGCGATTGTAAAATTGCTTAAAAAAGGAGTTTCTCAACACGACATTGCAGAAAAATTACATGTCGGTATTGCAACGGTTACGCGGGGATCTAGAGAATTACAAAAAGGAAGATTTCAAAATATATAAGTATGAAAAATAGTTTAGAGAATATATCTAGCGATTGGAAAAACCTTCTGAGATAGGGAGGTTGTAATTCTTGTGATTTAGCCTTCCTGAACGGGAGGTTTTTATTGGTTAAAATGAGAATATATGAAAGAGCAAGATAAAAATTGTTATAGAAAGGAGGTGAGGATATATGAATGAAAAGGCACAAAGAATAGGACAAATAGCGCTTCTGGCAGCATTTGTTGGATCAGTAGGAATGGGAATAAAAGATGAGCTACGCAGAATTGCTGAAATAGAGCAAGTAATTGACGCTCGTTGTGGAGGACCAACACGTCCTGATTGTGTACGCATAGAAAAAAGAGTACCTGTTCCACATTTTGACGGAACTGTTGGTTCTACAACAATTGTTGAATTTATTCCAAAAACGCTAACAATGACCCCTGAAAAGAAAGAAAAATAAATATCTGAGACGAGAAAGGAGTTAAAGGAAATATATGGGTAAAGAACAAACAATCGGTAATGGGAAGGAAGCCT
>MFOZ01000043.1:15144-15840 GCA_001784055.1 Candidatus Levybacteria bacterium RIFCSPLOWO2_01_FULL_42_15
TGGGAAGGAAGCCTCTGGATTAGTGGAAGTCCGGGGGTCGGTTTGGCGTATTTGAATTGATGTTTCCAAACAACGGTAGATATGGATATGAAGAAGCTCGAAATAAATATATATATCAAAGAGAGCTACGTGTTGCTCGAATGTTTAATGGAATTGCTCTTTCAATGCCGGGGTCAGTAGTTATAGATATGCGGAAGAGTGAAAAAATTATGATAGATACAGAAGTACGAAAAGCGTTACAATCTTTAGGAAAATTTCTCCTAGATATAGCTGATTTAAAGGATCGGATTATTCTACCTGGAAATGGCGATGAGTTACAATCTCTGGCTCGACAGGTGTTGGAAGCTTATTTAACCCACGAGCCGATTCCACTTTTTACGCCTTTTTGTCCAGATTGGGGGAGAGACTCTTCGGGTAGATATGACTTTCAATCCTTAGGTGGTGATGTAAGTTTTATTGCCAAAAAGTTTTTCAGAGAGTCTGCGCCATTATTATCTGCATTTGCCAGAAATAAGGTGCCTTATACTGGTGTTCTTATCTTTGCTAACTGGGGTTTAGAAACCGAGATTGATGCTCGTGATACCTATGGTAGGAAACTAACTCAAGAAGATATTAAGCTATGCTTTGCCTCTACGTTTGCAAGAACTGATGAAAAACTCTTGGAATTGCAAGATGGGAAAAAAGATGGAATTTTTG
>MFOZ01000044.1 GCA_001784055.1 Candidatus Levybacteria bacterium RIFCSPLOWO2_01_FULL_42_15
TACTTGCAAGAAATAACCCATTATGACTCAAATATTGAAGCGCTCCTTGAGCAATTCCTGCAGCATTGCCAAAATGAATAAGATGTTTTGCGATAATTAAGTTATACTTGTAGTGCGGCGGTTTTCTTGATGGAAATTCACCCTCGGCATAACGGACTCGGGGCAGCCATGAGGTTGGAAGTTGACGATGCGCTGCCTCAATCGTATCATGATTTGGTTCAACTAACCCAATTTGCGCATTTGTTTCTGCTAGGAGTATTTGCCCAAGAGTAAAACGATCGTCGGTTCCAAGCAGAAGAATTTTAAGATCCTCTTGCTCAAGTTGTTCTTTCACGCCTGGATATACTTTGATAACTTCCCACAACTGTCTTTCAACAGGTAATCTTACTCGTTCTCCAATTTTTCTAATTATCTCCATAAGGGCGAAATTATAGCACAGCAAATTACTTTTTGCTATAATGGGCGTTATGATTTCAGAGGCGGTGGTTGTTGGTCGTCATTTTGATAGCGAGCCGAAAACCCGCGTTGTTGGTAGTAGAGAACAATTTTCCCCGTTTCAATTACCACGTAAGGAGTGGCATGGATACAGTGGTTTTTTATCAGTGAATCCGGGAAGTTATTCAGAGATACTTTTACATTCCGACCAATTGCCTGATCTAAGATTTTGTACTATTATACAAAACGGACGCTTTCCTCAAGATTCTCAAGAATGGAATTTCTGGATAGAGGCAGACAAAAGGCATCTGCCGTTTAATCCAGATTTTTTTCATCAAGTAAGAGACCTTCGCGTTCAAGTTGCCATGCCGGAAGGAAATTTTGAGGCGTTGCTTAATCGAAAATACTTAGGACAAAGAGAATTAGTATTTGATTCTTTCAGCATTAGAGGAGGAAAGGGATCAAGATATTGGCTGAAGGTTGATCCTAAAAATGGCGCGTATCTTCAACAGATAAAGGTTAGGTTTCTGTTAGGCAAACAAAGTCCCAAAAGGCTCTTTTGAAATCTCCCGCTCTCAAACCATGCCAGAATTTTTTCTTTTCTTGAAGTAATCTTACATTTCCGTTACAATAAAATTCATCATGTTTAAATCAGTATCTCCCCAGGTTGATTTCCCAAAACTGGAGGAAGAAATCCTGCGGTACTGGAAAAAGAATAAAATTTTTGAAAAATCCATTACCTCGAAGCCCAAAGACAAAAAATGGACCTTTTTAGACGGTCCGCCATTTGTAACCGGCGTTCCCCATTATGGTTCTCTTCTCTCAAGTATCCCAAAAGATGTATTTGGGCGCTTCTTTACCATGAAGGGATATAGGGTAAGAAGGGTGTGGGGTTGGGACGGACATGGACTTCCAATAGAAAACAAAGTAGAAAACAAACTCAAGATCAAACGAAAAAAAGATATCGAAGAAAAAATTGGGGTAGCAACCTTTATTGAGGAATGCAAGAAGTATGTGAACGAAGTTTCCGAAGAGTGGGAATGGTACGTTATGCATATTGGACGATGGGTGGATTTTAAACATGCCTATAAAACGTGGGACAAAAACTATATGGAATCTGTCATGTGGGTCTTTAAGCAAATGTATGAGAAGGGCTATATCTATAAGGGACTTCGGGTTTCCCTCTATTGCCCGCACTGCGCGACTCCCATTTCAAATTTTGAGGTTGCCATGGATGCAGATAACTATCAAGAGGTCCCTGATTCGTCAACGGTTTATAAATATCCTCTTAAGGGTGAAAAAAATACATTTATCCTTGCGTGGTCTACAACTCCTTGGAATAAAATTGTAACTTCCGCTCTTGCGGTAAATCCAAAGCTTTCCTACGTAAAAGTAAAGCAGGCAGATGAGTATTATATCTTGGCAAAATCAACGCTAAAAATCCTCAAGAAAAATCCAAAATACGAGGTAATAGAAGAATATAAAGGAACAGAATTGGTTGGTAAAAAGTTTATTCCCCACTATGATTACTATGCAATTCAAAAAGGAGAAAAGGCATTTGAAATTGTTGGGGGAGATTTTGTAACCGCGGAGGAAGGCACCGGTGTTGTAACGCTCGCGGTTTACGGAGAAGAAGATTTACGCATCATGCAGGAGAAGAAAATCCACATGGAGATACATTTAGATGAAGAGGGGATCATAAGAAAAGAGGCTCCCAAGTTTGGGGGAATGTACTACTTAGATGCGAACAAGGCCGTGAATAATGATCTTTCTATACGAGGGCTTATTTATAAAGATGAAGTAGTTTCTCATAACGTGCCGTTATGTTGGAGGTGCCAAACAAGGCTGTATTATGCACCTCTGGATGCGTGGTTTGTAGATGTGCAAAAACTTAAGCCTCTTATGAAAAAGACCAACGAAAAGGTCAATTGGTTTCCAAAGCATTTTAAGTACGGGCGGTTTCTTAATAGCCTTGAGGATGCGCCGGATTGGAATATATCGCGCAACCGATATTGGGGATCTCCTGTCCCTGTGTGGGATTGTAAGAAGTGTGGATTTAGATACGTGCCGGGTTCCATACAAGAACTTGAAGAAAAGTCGCATCAGAAAATAACAGATTTGCATAAACCAAAAATAGATGAGGTATATATTGCGTGTGAAGGATGTGGAAACCAAAAAGTAAAGAGAGTTGCCGAAGTGCTTGATTCGTGGATCGAGGCTGGGAGCGCCTCGTTTGGTGAACGTCATTTTCCGTTTAGCAAAAATGAGAAATGTGAGGACTTCTTTCCCCCGGACTTTATTGCAGAATACACCGGGCAGATCAGAGCATGGTTTTATGTGCTTCATGTGATTGGAGCTGCTCTTTATAAATCAGAAGCGTTTAAGAACGTTGTGGTAGAAGGAGTTATTCTTGGAACAGATGGGAGAAAAATGAGCAAGAACTATGGAAATTACCCTGATCCTAAGGAGATGATCCAAACATACGGAGGAGACGCGCTTCGCCTGTATCTTATGGGGAGCCCTGTTATGAATGGAGAAGATATTTTGATTTCAAAAGAGCATTATAGAAATCAAGTAAAAGGCTTTCTTTTAATTCTATGGAATGTTTATAACTTTTTTGTGGCCAATGCGAATGCGGATCAATGGAAGCCTAAGAAAAGAGATCAAATCTCAAAAAATGTGTTGGATAGGTGGATTCTTTCGCGGCTCAACGGAAGCATAAAAACGATTAAAAAGAATGGATATGAACAATACAATACTCCAGAAATCGTCAAAAATGCTTCAGCGTTTATTGTAAATGACTTATCTCTGTGGTATGTCCGAAGAATTAGAGACAGGGTGGGTCCTACGGCAATAGAAAAAAAAGACAAAGAGTGCGCATACCAAACACTTTATAACGTTCTAATCGAATACAGTAAAGCCTTATCACCGATCATCCCCTTTGTTACAGAAGAGATCTATAGAAACCTTACGAACTTGGAATCGGTTCATCTGTGTGATTGGCCAGAAACTGACGAATCGCTTGAAGATCCAAATCTTGAATTTCAAATGGAACATGCAATTAAACTTGCCTCCAGGATTCATGCTTTTAGAAAAGAAGCAGCTGTTAAGGTGAGAATTCCGCTTAGACAACTTGAGTATTCTGGCCCCCAAAAATTGCCAGAGGAAATTCTTGGGATTATACAAGATGAGGTTAATGTCTATAAGCTCATATACCGAGAAAAGATGAATGAATGTGAGATCTCCGGGGATACGTCAGAAAAAAACCAAGACAGTTCTGTTGGTCAAGCTCGAGAATTGATTAGGGAAATTCAGAAAGAAAGAAAACGGTTGGGAACAAAACTAAATGAGTATGTTGATGTAGTTCTTCCCGATTGGCCCCCTGAACATGAAGAACAGATTAAACAAAAAACACTCACGAAGCAGTTAACTCACGGAGCAGAATTTTCAGTTAGGAAAACATGAACCTAAGATCAATAGCGATAGAGTGGGATTTATTGGCTCCGGTATTTGTTCTTCTTGTCTTCAGTCTCACTACTCTTTTTTTTATTCACCCTCAATATTTCTCAAGCCAGCTCACTTTTACGTGTATTGCCCTTGTCTTCTTTTTCTTATTCTCCCATGTTAACTATAAAATTGCTCAATTACATAGCGCTCGCGTTTATGCAATATCAATAGTGCTTCTATTGTTGCTGTTTGTGGTTGGAATAGAAAGCAGGGGAGCGGTTCGGTGGATCGAGTTGTTTGGACTGCGCGTTCAGTTTTCGGAAATTCTAAAGCCGTTTTTGGCTCTTGCATTCTCCTCTTTTATCATTAAGAAAGAAAACACGAGTTTTAAAACTTTTCTTCTTGCGTTGATATTTATTTTTCCTTTGGTTCTTTTAATATCACTTCAGCCAGACTTAGGAAACGCGATTATCTATGCGGCAGTTAGCGTTGCAACACTCGTATCTGTTGGTTTTCCCTGGAAATTTTTTTTAGGGGGATTTGCAGGGATTACGGCACTCTTGCCCATTCTGTGGAATGTTATTCTTAGGGATTACCAAAAGGAGCGAATTGCTACATTTATCAATCCTTATTCAGATCCCCTTGGTACCTCCTATAATGTCATTCAGTCCATGATTGCGGTGGGGTCGGGAATGATTGCGGGAAAAGGAATTTCAGAGGCAACGCAGTCTCGCCTAAGATTTCTTCCGGAGAGACATACCGATTTCATCTTTGCCAGCTTTTCAGAAGGATTCGGATTAATCGGCGCTTTATGCATGATTGCTGCATTTTGTTTCTTACTTTACAGAATCTTTCGGATTATACAGGATTCATCAGAACCGTTTTGCAAGATATTTGCAACAGTTGCTTTCTTTTCTATTCTTATCCCCTTTTTTATTAACATTGGCATGAATATTGGAATTATGCCTGTTACCGGCATAACGCTTCCATTTGTATCCTATGGGGGAAGCTCTTTAGTCTCAAACTTTATTTTTCTTGGTTTGCTTTCCTCGGTAAAAAAAAGCATTAAAGAAGAAATGCTGGAAATAAAGTAATCATTTTGCTATACTATTATGTTATGGAATACGCAGTCTTTGAATCCGGGGGAAAACAATATAAAGTGTCAGTCGGCGACCTTGTTGAAGTAGACTCTTTAAATTCTTCTCAAGGTGTAAAAGTAACCTTTGAAAACGTTTTTCTTATAGTATCTGACGGATTAGTTTTAGTTGGAACGCCTACTGTTCTTAACGCAAAAATTATTGCATCGGTTATTGACGAGAGAAAGGGAAAAAAGATCAGAGTCTTACGGTATAAGTCAAAAGTTCGTTATAGAAGGGCAATGGGGTTTCGTGCCAGAAGAACATATATAAAAATAGAAAAAATTGAGAAATCCTCAAAGACTTCTTCAAAATAACTAAATAGGTTGACTTTCGTGAAAACTTTGGTACAATAGTGATGTTTTCACATAACTATGGCACACACAAAATCGCAAGGAGCAGTAAAAGGAAATAGAGATTCGATAGCAAAACGTCTTGGTATAAAGATCTATGGCGGTCAAAACGCGCAGGCGGGAAGCATTATCGTAAGACAGAAAGGAACAAAGTTTTTTCCCGGAAAGAGAGTCGGCATGGGGAAAGACTATACGCTTTATGCTCTTGAAGAAGGAATAGTTTGTTTTAGAAGATTGCGCAGAAAACAAATGGTGGATGTAATGAAAGCTGCTTAAGCAAGGAGCCTATGGATAGCACAGAAACAAGTGTATACGAACTAGAAACAGACCTGCTTCAAGCAAATCCGCTTCAACCAAGGGGAATTATATCTCCGGAATCCCTTAACGAGTTGGCTGAATCAATTAGAGAACAGGGAATACTAGAGCCTATTATTGTTGCAAAAACTCCGGCTGGATATCAAATTATAGCGGGGGAGCGAAGATGGAGAGCGGCAAAAGTGCTCGGCCTCCCAAGGGTTCCCGTTATTATTAAAGAGACAACTCCTCAGGGAATGCTTGAGATGTCTATTGTTGAGAATGTACAACGGGAAGACCTTAATCCTATAGAAAGAGCACTTGCTTATAAAAGACTCATTGATGAATTTGGTCTTGCAACAAATGAGGTTGCAAAAAGAGTTGGAAAGAGCGCTCCTACAGTTTCAAATACCATTCGTCTTCTTTCTTTACCTGACGCCATTAAAGATGCCCTTGCGGCAGGAGTTATTAGCGAAGGACATGTCCGTCCCCTTATATCTTTGGGGGAAACAAAACTTATGCTCGATTTGTTTAAGAAAATTTTGAGAGAAAACAGCACTGTTCGGCAAACAGAAGAGATGGCCCGTCAAATAAAAGGGGAGATTCAAAAAAAGGAACCTGCAGCAAAAGAAGCAAGGTTATGGATTCCGGAACAGCAAGAAATGGCAGAGGGGATTAAGAAAAAACACGGATTAACAAGCGTAGATATTTTTCAGTCAAGATTACTTGCAAGAATTATTTTTGTTGTAAAGGGCGATATTGATGCCACAACGGCCAAAATTAAAGAGATGGTTGAAAAGCTTAACCGGTGAGTTCTAGTTGTCAAAAGGATTTTTAATTCCCCGTATTTTATTTGGCGGCCAATAAACAAAGAAAGATTTTCCGATAATATCTTTCTGTTTTATAGTTCCAAACTCTCTGGAATCAGAACTATGAGACCTATTATCTCCGGAAACAAAATATTCACCCTCGGAAACTTTTATCGTTTCGTTATCTCCCAAAAATGACCCTCCGTACGTTTTAAGCTCTTGGGATACGTAGGAGCCTTCATCCAGCTCTTTTTCATTAACGTATACATTTCCGTCTTTGAGAGCAACGGTATCGGATGGTACGCCGATAATTCTCTTGATAAAATCTTTATCAGGATCAGTTGGAGACTTAAAAACAACAACGTCTCCTCTTTGGGGAGGATAAAACTTAATAGTAATGAGGTCTGTTAGGACATATTCTTTATCATAAAACGTGGGATACATTGATTGACCGCTCACCTGAAAAGGTCGTAATAAGAAAATATAAGTGATTAAAAAAACGGTTGCTGCTAGTAGTACGGTTTGTGCGGTATCAATGAGAAAACCGTAAATCTTTTTAAGAAGAAACATAAATTCTATTGTGGCAGAAGAATACAATCTTTGTCAAATAAGGCTAAATATGATAAGATGAAAATGTTTGGGCTATGGATTCGTAGCTCAGCGGCAGAGCGGTCGCTTCACATGCGACAGGCCGATGGTTCAAATCCATCCGAATCCACCAGATTATTTCACACCCCCAAAATCGCATATGACGATTCTTTTTCTAACTCGCCTTTTCCACCCTCATATCGGAGGAGTAGAAACGCACGTATTTCAGATAAGTAAGAGATTGATTGATGGAAGTCATAGGATTGTAGTGCTTACCGAAAAAAACGAGTATAAGTTACATAATAAGGAGAGCGTTGATGGTATTGAAATTTACAGAATTCCGGTTGGCAAAAATGAGTGGTTTAAGAAATTTCAGATCTGGTGGTGGCTATGGAATCATCGATTTCTGATCAAAAAAGCAGATATTATCCATTGCCATGATGTGTTTTTTTGGTATCTCCCTTTTCGCTTCCTGTTTTTTAATAAACCAGCATATACAACCTTTCATGGATACGAATCTTACCCAGTTTCAAAAAAAGCGATAGCAATAAGAAAGATATCTGAAATATTATCATGGGGAAACATCTGCATAGGAGATTATATTAAAAAGTGGTATGGAACAAAACCGACACACGTTTCATATGGAGGAGTTGATATCTCTTCTTCTCATAGGTCTTTTAAAAATAAATATTCCGCTGTTTTTATTGGAAGACTTGACGAGCAGACAGGTATACTCACATATACTGATGCCGTTGAAATTATCAAAAAAAAGATTCCCAATTTTGATTTTCTTGCAATAGGAGATGGAGAGCTTAAAAATAAAATTAGTAGAAAGGTAAAGATTTATGAAGCCTTAGATAATGCATCAGATTATTTTCAAAAATATAATTTTGCTTTTGTCTCAAGATACTTATCTATTCTTGAAGCTATGGCTGCCAAAAGGCTAGTTTTTGCTGTTTACGACAATCCTTTGAAGGAGGATTACTTAAGAATAACACCATGTGCTTCATATATGATTATTTGTTTAACAAGCGATGAATTAGCAAGTCAAGTTCTTTATTATCTAAAGCATTCTAAAGAAGAGAAAGTAAAAATAGATCAAGCGTATAAATGGGTAAAAAAGCAAACCTGGGAAAATGTCATCAGCCTCTATTTGAAGCTTTGGAATAAATAAAATTCTTAACATAATGAGATCAAAATCCGAAAAATATTTAAGAAAATATTTGAGCATTGCTCCGCTTGGTCTGGCTTTATGGAGATCGGTTGAAGCAAAGCATCTATCAACGGTGAAATTAAAAAGGCCAATACTGGATATCGGTTGCGGATGGGGTGAGTTTGCCGAAGCTTTTGGAGAAAAGATAGATATGGGAATTGATATTGCTCCGAAAGATCTATACGTTGCGGCAAAAGGAGGGATGTATAAAAACCTTACTCTTGCTGATGCTAGAGATTTGCCATTCAGAGAAAACTCTTACGGTTCTATTTTTTCCATTAGTACATTTGAACATATTAAGGATACCTCAAAACTTTTGAAAGAAATGTATAGGGTTCTTATGCCGGGCGGTATTTTGGCCATTACAATGGAAACGGATGAGGTAGATAAAAATACCTTTTATCGTCCATTTCTAAAAAATATCGGATTGACGAGTTTGAGTAATTGGTTGACATTGGCATACAATACTAAATTTCACCGTCATACATTGCCTTCAAAAAAAAAATGGATAAAAGATATTAGAAAAACAGGATTCAAGATTGTGTTAGTAAAAGACATAATCTCACCTACCATTACAAAGCTTTATGATATCCTTATTCTTACCTCATGGCCCGCACAAATATTTAGACGAATTATTGGCAGAAGAAAGGTTTTTCGTCCAAAGATACTAGAAGATTTTCTTGTCAAAATATTTTTAAAATACGTTGAAGAGAACGAAAAAATCGGGACAAATCTCTTTATTGTTGCTAAAAAGTCAAAATCGTAGAGTTAGGTAGACCAGTTTTTTCTCTCTCCCAGGGTTTGTTGCACAAAAGAAGCAATTGTCTTTAGCCCCGTTTTTAAATTGCCTTTATTTAGCACACAAAGAGTTAACGGGTTTACTTCAACTGTTACGGATCCTTTCCATTTATGCTTACGTAGCCAGAGAAGTTGTGTTTCGGCAAGAGATTTTTTGTGATTTAGAATTTTTTTTATTCCCTTTGTCCCAATTAAAGTTAGCTGTACGTTTCCGATTTTTTTTAAACCAATCCAGTTCCAAAAATCTGTCCAATCTTTGAAGCCCTGATTTTTTGCCCATACGAGTGATTGGTCATCTCTTGTATCCACAACAACATTGTGTTTTTTGTCGTAGAGCCATTTTTTTATTGTTGCTTTATTTTGATTTTTGATGTTGAATATCTCATATAGTATTCCACCTGCAAACTCTTTCCCGTCTTTGTCTCTTGTCCATTTCTGATTAATAGAGTGAACAACTACAGGGATATTAAGAAATTTGGAGATATTGCTGAGATATTTTTCAGAAATAGTAACTTTTGGAAAAAATATCAATCGTATTGTTAATGCTAATAAGCTTGGCATAAGGTTTATTCCATACTCTTTGTCTAAGCCAGCATCAAAGCGCCAGTTTTGATGAAGACTCTTGATGGAAGTTATGTAGGATAAAGAATCAAGAGGTTGGTTTAAAAAATCCGTCACTACCTTTTTTGTGGGTACCAGTTCAATACCGTCAAAACCTGTGTCGTGGGCAAATGCAATTGCATCTTTAACATTCATCCACAAAATACTTCCTGTTGAGAGTAGAATCTTATTTTTTTGCATATTTAATATAGGGATTAGAGTATATTACAACAATACATATGGAAATGAAAATTTGGAGTTGATACAATACGAGAAGTTTATGGAGTCTACAAAGTGTCCCATTTGTAAATCTCAGAATACATCAGAATGGTATTCTGCAGATATTGATATTAGTAAGCTAACGTTTACGTACGAATTTTCTCCAGAATCTCAAAAAACATTTCGAGTGGTTCGCTGCCATAATTGCACCCATGCGTTTTGTTTTCCATTACCAAAAAATATCTATAAAAATTATGAAGATGTGGTTGATCAAAAGTATCTTCATCATTCAAAGAGCCGTAAATTATCGGCGCAAGCAGTATTGAGTATTATTCGCCCATACGCACAAAATGGGATGTTATTAGATGTTGGATGTGCGACTGGAGATTTTTTGGCCGTTGCCAGAGATTTAGGTTACCATGCTGAGGGGCTCGAGCTGTCGCGTTGGTCTTCTAAAATCACTCGGAAAAAAGGGATAAAAGTATACCAAGATCGCTTGAAGTCACTTGCTCGTCAATTTCCGGCAAAATACGATATTATTACTCTTTGGGGAGTTATTGAGCACTTTGAAAACCCGGCAGATGAAATGCGCTATATAAATCGTCTTCTAAAACCAAGTGGGCTTTTGGTACTTTGGACAGGAGATGTTAATGGAGTAATGAGTCGCCTCTTGGGTCGTCGTTGGTGGTACTGGCAAGGCCAACATGTTCAATATTTCACGCACAAAAGTCTCAACTATCTAGCAAAATTAAGTGGCCTTGAGTATATCGCAACAAAAATCTATCCAATTGCTGCTATTTATGAGCAAATTGATAATTCCTTAAGCAGATATAAGTTTAAACAATATATTATGTGGATGATTAGACTAATGTTTACGATAAAGTCTGTGTGGTTTGTTCGATTGCCTGGAGAAATGCTATGGCTTGCGCGTAAAAAAGCAGAACGTCCACAGTACCCTATTAATAATGAGTGTAAGTAAAAGGCTGAAAAATATTCCTACACTCATTATTTTTGATAATTTATACATTAGCAAATCATCATATGTCAATTCGATATATTGTAATCCTTGCGGGAGCCCTGCATTAATTACGCCCCTTTTTCCAGGATAAATGTCTATATTGTTGCCATTGCTCTTCAGTGACCAACCAGGAAAATATAACGTATTTTCTCTGATAGTAATTGGGGTGTCTGCATTTATAACATAGAGATGTTTCACGGAAGTTCTTTTTAACTCTTTTACTATCGCTTTTCCTTGTATTATCTCTAGGCGTTGTTTTGGTAATTCTGAAAACCAGAAGTTATTCGGATCAGCCCATTTATTGTTCAAAAAGTACGCCGTTTGTCCTTCAACCATTGTGCTTTTCCATACATTTCTTTGAAGGACATCGTCCCCAATTTTCGGTATGACTCTTCGATGTCCCCAATTTAAAATGGTTGAAGCTATAGTAATGACTAAAAGAATATATATAAATTTTCTTTTCCTTCTAGAATTAGAAAAAACAATTATAAAATATCCCGCAATTACTGATGTACAGATAGCAGTAGGTAGCAATAAGCGACCAAATGGAATAAGCATCCAAAAAATAGGAAAAAATTGCCAGATAATTTTTGACAAAGGACTCATAAGAAAGAGAAAGAGGAAGAATATAGAAATCCAAAATAAGTAATACTTTTTTATTTTTACCAAAATCTTATATTTTAATAGTATAAAAACACTAGCAAATACTACAAATAATTGTGTATAGCCAATAATCAAAGCGAGTTCTCCCTGATGGCCTTGAAATAAAAATCCCAATCTCCAAGGAGAATAAAACAATTGAGAGAAAGGATTGAATGATACTTCACTGCTGGGGTTATGAAAAGTATATGGCGCATACAGCAAGAAAGAAATCCATGAATACATTGATGCCGCAATTCCAATGAGCAATGAAGATATGCTTAAAAATAAAGAAATGATGTCATTATTATCTAAGCTAACTAATATTGTAAACAAAATGATAATTCCAAGAATTACAACAGAAAGTAACGGATGCCCCAAAAATAGTAGTATTGTAAATAAACTGGTAAGAATTAAAAAATGAAATCTTCTCTTTCTAGAATATGCAGTGATGAAAAAAAGTACTAGCGGAGCTAGGGCAAAAATACTTGATTCACCAGGGGTTGCTCTAAAGTGAAAGTCAATTAGATGATATGGATTAAACAGATAAAATACGCTGGAAGAAAATGCAGCAAGATGATTATCGGTAAGTGTCTTTATCCACAAGTACATAAAAATACCTGAAGATAAGAACGTTAAGCCTAGAAATATTTTCATGCTTGCAATAAAGCTAAATCCTATAAAGTGAAAAAACGAGATCATATAATATGAAAGAGAATAATTAAAAATAAATAATGGATTTCCATAGGTAGCGTTCAGTTCAGCTGCCCAAGATGGCATAAGATGTCCTTCTCTCAAGGAATCATAGAAGGACATTATTCGGTAGATGTGAATATTAAAATCTCCGCTTTCGTAAACTCCTTTTCTGAAGATACTCATTACTGGCAAGAACGATATAAGAATGAGCAAAAAAAATAGATTAATCTTTCGTTTTGGATATACAAATCTATAGAATAATATTCCAAAAAGCAAAGCTAATGATGCTAATACGTTTATGTATACCATTTTATATGGGTCAACCATGATGATATAATATACGTTAACTTCTATAGAATTCAACTATGAGAATAAGTTTTGTAGCCACTGTTTTAAATGAAGAAAAGACGATTCACTCGTTTTTAAAATCATTAGGTAGCCAATCAAGGTTTCCTGACGAGATTATTATTGTGGATGGAGGAAGTACCGATGCAACGGCGTCGGTAATCTCAAATCTCAAATCTCCCCATTTCGCCAAGGCTTCGCGGGGCGGGCAAATCTCAAATAAACAAATAAAATTCAAATTTATCACAAAAAAGGGAAATAGATCTGCGGGGAGAAACGAAGCAATTAAAAGATCATCAAATGAAATTATTGTTTGTTCGGATGCAGGATGTGTTCTTGATAAAGAATGGGTAGAGAATATCACGAAACCCTTTAAAGATAAATCAGTTGACGTTGTTGCGGGATATTATAAAGGAAAGCCAAGATCTATTTTTGAAAAATGCTTAATTCCGTATGTTCTGGTAATGCCAGACAAGGTACATAAAGATACTTTTCTTCCTGCGTCACGCAGTATGGCATTTAGAAAATCAGTTTGGGAAAAAGTTGGAGGGTTTCCTGAGGAGTTTTCAAACAATGAAGATTATGTTTTTGCACATAAACTTAAAAATGTTGGGGCAAAGATTGTTTTTGAAAAAAAAGCTATTGTAAATTGGATACCCAGAAAAAATTTAAAAGAAGCATTTGTAATGTTTTTTAGATTTGCAAAAGGAGATGCAGAAGCAGGAATTTTTCGATCAAATGTCTTGTTGGTTCTTGCGAGATATTTATTAGGTCTTTACATTGTTTTCTTAAGCATTCTCTATAAATCATTTATGGGCGCATATGTCTTGTTTATTTCTCTCCTTCTTTATACTATCTGGTTTATTAAAAAAAATTATCGGTATATTAATAATAAACAAGCAATACAGATACTTCCATTCTTGCAATTTACTGCAGATTTTGCTGTTCTGACAGGTACAACGATTGGTTTGTTGAGAAAAATAGTACGTTTTAATTACTTTTTGTATATAAAACAAAACAAATTCTTATTCTTTATTATGTTTGCTTATGTTTTTGTTATGCTATTGACATTAAAATGGGGCATACCTAATAAAAACCATCCATTTCCTTATCATATGGATGAATGGCACCAGCTTCATGCAGTAGGAACAACATTTAAATATGGAACCCCAAATACTGAAGGTTCTGCAAATGGTACGATGTTTCATTTTCTTTTATCTGGTTTTTATCTAGCGCCATTTACGCTACTTCATCTTATAAATCCTTTCGGATTAAAAATTGATGATTTTATTGTGAGAGAGCGATTATTTGAGATTCTTAGATTAAACACCATATTATATGGAGCTTTATCAATCTTTGTCATTTATAAAATTACCCAAGTTATAAAAGCATCCTCAAAATTGACTTTATTTTTATTTACTTTTACGCCAATCTGGTTATCTTTGAGTGGCTATTTTAAATACGATATCGCACTCTTATTTTGGATTCTTTTCTCAATATTCTTTTTGATTCGTTTTGGGAAAGATCCAAGCAATAGAAATTATTTATTAGCC